>JABWBD010000049.1 GCA_013360685.1 Pirellulales bacterium | reverse complement strand
AATCAGCCGAGGCGGGCGGCCCCGGCACGGCGAGGTTCGCGGGCGGAGGCGGCAGGGGACAACTGGGCGGCTGGTGAAGCAAGGTATTGATCCGCGCGGCGGCCACCATCAGGTCGCGCTGGAACTCCACCCGGCGGGTCTGCAACTGCGCGGATTCCACCTCCGCCTGGAGCACGTCCTGCTGGGTCGTCTGGCCGACCTCGTAGCGTTGCTTTGCCACCTGCAGGAATTCGTCGAGCAGGCGGGCTGTGTCGGCGTTGACGGCCGCGAGCCGCCCGGCGAGGTAGTAGTTGTAGAAGGCGATCCGCGCCGCCTCCTGGAGCTGCAGCCGGGTGTCGCCGATTTCGTTCCGCGCGGCATCGGCTTCGGCCAACGCCTGTTGTCCGCGTAATCGCCGCTTTCCGAACCAGGGGACCTTCTGGCTGATCTCGAGCTCGTAGCCGGATTCCCCCTCGTTCGCGCCCACGTTGTCGGTCGCCAGCATGAAGGAGAACATCGGGTCTTCCAGCGAGACCACCTGCGGGTAACGGGCCGCAGCCGCCCGCCAAGCCGCGGCCATCGCCTCCAGCGACGGGTTGCGGGCCTGCACCTCCCGCACGAGTTGCTCCAGCGACAGCTCCGCCTGCTGACCGGCCAGGCCCCCGTCCGGAGCCTGCAGCGTGGGCGGCATCGGGGCAAGCATGGGTTCAGCTCGCGGCGATGAAGGCGGCGCCTCGGGCGTGACGAAATTCGCGATCGAGCGGCCTTGCTCCGCGGCCGCGGCGAGTGTCTCGACCGAGTGCCGGGCGATCCAGACAACCAGGACGAGCAAGCCCAGCCCCACCCATCGTTTCGTAAAGTTGCCTTCCACGGTAGAGTTCCTTCTCCCTTTCATGCCGGCGGGATCGCGGCCGTCCACAAGGCTCCCCGAGGAGCGGAGCCGTGCTGTGGATCCAGCGAGCGCGTCTGCCCGTGTCCACCATCGGCCCCTGTAACCTCGACCTTCATCACTTTTCCTGTCATCGGTAGGTCCGGCACATTCCTCAGAGTTGGCCTGACTTGCCTGGCGAGAAGATTACATTTCAACAGAGGATTCAAGCCAGCGGATTTCAGACACGATCTATTGGAAGGCTTGTTGCGTACAGGTAGAATTGGATAGTAACGTAGACCTTTTGGCCACCGCGCTTGGGATCGGCCGCCCGTGAATGTTTACTCGTAGAATGATGTTTCTGTTGGGACGGTTTGCTGGCCAGACTGCGGTCTGGTTGGTGGGCTTGTTTGCGCCTCTGGCGGTTATTGCCGGTGGTGGCAGCCATTGTGCTGCGCCCGGCCGACCCATCATCGCCGCGGGGAATCCCATCTGTCGGCAGTTCGGCGCGTGCCCGTGCTGCGCGAGCCGTGCAAGAAGTGAGGGCCCGCGCAGAAGCTGTTGCCAAAAGGGCGCGTCGCAGCGGCTGCCGGGGGCCTCGCAGGTTCAGGTCTGCCGCTGCGGACACGGGCAGCCGCCCACGGAAACGCCCCCCGTTCCACTCAAGGCCCGCGTCCCCGGCCTGCTGCTCTCCCTGGAGACCGCTCCGGCTCTCGCCCGCGAACTCGCGGAGGCATGGGCGCGAGGGGCCCGGCAGCGCGCGGCCGCGGGCAGACTCTCTTCCGCCGAATGGTGCGCTCTGTACTGCACGTTCCAGTGTTAAGTCTCTCCTGCCGGAGGGACAGTGCGCGCGCTCGTTAGCGCCCAGCCGTCCCTTCGCGGTGCGCAGTGGTCGTACCGCTTGCGCACTGGGCCTGGTGCAGTGTCGCTGTGCGTAGAGCGGCGCTGCACGTGACGGATCCGGCTTCGCCGTTATCCTCCCGGGCGGTTTCCATGGAAAACCGACCGGGGAGAGACGCCTTTCTTGGGAGACGACCTCATGACGATACGAACTCTGGCTACGCTGGCGCTAGGACTGGCACTCGGCGCAGCGACGACCTGGTATTGGGCGGCCAACCGGGCGCCGACGAGCGGCGGCGTTCATCTGTCCCCTGCCATGAACAGCAATGGGTCCGAGAAGCCACAGGTCTGGACCTGCTCGATGCACCCGCAGATCCGCATGGACCATTTCGACATCTGCCCGCTGTGCGGCATGGATTTGACGCCGGTCGTGGAAGACGCCGGCGGCGACCAGCCGGCGACGCAACTGAGGTTGAGCGAGCAGGCCCGGAGGATGGCCCGCGTGGCCACTGCCGAGGTGAAACGGCAGAGACTGTTCAAAGAACTCCGCACGGTCGGGCGGGTGGAGCTCGACGAGACACGGACGGCCAAGATCGCCGCTTGGATCGATGGGCGGGTCGACAAGGTGTATGCCGACTTCCCCGGCACACCCGTCCGCAAAGGCGAGCACCTGGTGAGCATCTACAGCCCGGAGCTTGTCTCGGCGCAGGAGGAATACTTGACCGCCTACCGGCGCGAGCAGGAACTCCGCCAGAACAGCCGGCTTGCCTCGGCGGTCTCGCTCTCGGCCAGCGCGAGAAAACGGCTGCAACTTTGGGGTATCACCGACGCACAACTGGACGAACTGGTGCGGACCGGTAAGTCCCAGACCCAGATGACCGTCTATGCACCGATCGGTGGCACGGTGATCGAGAAATACGTCCGCGACGGGCAGTATGTCAAGCAAGGCGACCCGCTCTACGACATCGCCGACCTGGGCCACGTCTGGCTGATCATCGAGGTCTACGAGTCCGAACTCGCCTGGGTCAAGCCGGGGCAGCCCGTGGAGGTGAGGATCGAGAGCCAGCCCAACCGTCCGCTGCCGGGTGTGGTGGGGTTCATTGAGCCGCTCCTGAACAAAGCCAGCCGAACGGTCCAGGTCCGCGTGGTCATGGAGAATCCAGGCCAGACGCTCAAGCCGGGGATGTACGCCGAGGCCCTGCTGCGGACCCCGATCCTGCCGGACGGCACGCCCGCCTCAAGCGGCTTGGAAGGAAAATACGTCTGCCCGATGCACCCCTACGTGGTCAGCGACAAGCCGGGCGACTGCGGCGTCTGCAACATGCCTTTGGAGCGGGTGCCGGGAGAGCCGAACGGCACGGCAGAGCAGCCGGGCGTGCTTGCCGTGCCCGCCGATGCCGTTCTGACCACCGGCCGGCGTCAGTTGGTCTATGTCGAGAAAGAACCGGGAGTGTACCAGTTGGTCGAGCCAAAGCTCGGCCCGCGGGCCGGCGACTGGTATCCGGTCCTGGGCAGTCTCGAGGAAGGCGATCGCGTTGTCGTGAGGGGCAACTTCCTTCTCGATTCACAGTTCCAGGTCACCGGCAAGCCGAGCCTCTTGTATCCGCACGGCTCGACCGGCGGGACCGGCCACGAGGGCCACGGCGAGCCGCGGGCGAAGCCCAAAGAGCCGGACGCCAAGATATTGGCGAATCTCGACAAGCTTCCACCGGAAGATCGCGAGGCGGCCAAAGCCCAGAGAACCTGTCCGATCACGGACGGACTACTCGGCTCGATGGGCAAGCCGTACAAGATGATGATCGGCAACCAGGCCCTATTCCTCTGCTGCAAGGGATGCGAGGGCAAGGTTAGAAAGGACCCGGACGCCGTGCTGAAAAAGCTAAGAAATGAATGACGAATGACGAATGACCAATGACTAATGACTAATGACAAATGACGGGGCCCTGCCATGGTCAACGCAATCATTCGCTGGTGCTTGAACAATACGCTCCTGGTAATCATCACCATGCTGGCGGTGATCGGCGGGGGATGGTACGCCATGCAGAACGTGCCCATCGACGCCATCCCCGATATCGGCGAGAAGCAGGTGATCGTGGTCGCCGAATGGCCGGGGCGGAGCCCGCAGGACGTCGACGACCAGGTGACCTATCCCTTGACGGTGGCCTTGCAGGGCACTCCGGGCGTCAAGGTGATCCGCTCCATGTCGGGTTTCGGTTTCTCGATGGTTTTCGTGATCGTCCACGACCGCGTCGATTACTACTGGGCGCGGAGCCGGGTGCTGGAGCGGCTGAGCGTGGCCAAACAGCGGCTCCCGGCCGGCGTGGAGCCGGTGCTCGGGCCCGATGCCACCGCGCTGGGACAGGTTTTCTGGTACACGGTCGAAGGCGAGGGCTTCGACCTCGGAGAACTGCGGTCCCTGCAGGATTGGTACATTCGCTACCAGCTCAATGCCGTCGAGGGAGTCTCCGAGGTGGCCTCAATCGGCGGGCACGTCAAGCAGTACCAGATCGACGTCGACCCGGTGAAGATGCGGGCCCACGGCGTCACGCTGCCCGAGATCACCGAGGCCGTGCGGCGGTCCAATATCGACGTCGGGGCCAAGGCCATCGAAATCAACCAGGTTGAGTTCTTTATCCGCGGCGTGGGCTTCATCAAGAAGCCCGCCGACCTGGAGAATGTCGTCATCCGCGCCGTCAACGGCACGCCGCTGTACGTCAAGAACGTCGCCACCGTGAGCGTCGGCCCCGAATTCCGCCGCGGCACGCTCGACAAGGAGGGCGTCGAGGCGGTCGGCGGCGTCGTGGTGATGCGTTACGGCGAGAACCCGCTCAGGGTCCTCGAGCGGGTCAAGGAAAAGATCGAGCAGATCTCGCCGGGACTGCCCGCGAAAACGCTTCCCGACGGCCGAGTGTCCAAGGTGAAGATCGTGTCGTTCTACGACCGCACCACGATCATCCACGAGACCATGGATACGCTCAAAGAGGCCCTTACCGAGGAGGCCCTGGTGGCGTCGCTGGTCGTATTCGTGTTCCTGCTCCACCTGCGGAGCTCCCTGGCCATTGTCGCAGCGACGCTTCCCACGTCGGTGGGCATCTCCTTCCTGGTCATGTACGCCCTCGGCGTCGACTCGAACATCATGTCGCTGGCCGGGCTGGCCATCGCCATCGGCGACGTCTGCGACATGGGGCTGATCATGACGGAGAACATCTACCGCCACATCGCCAAGAACGACGGCTCGAAGACCTATTATCAGTGCGTTGAGGAGGGGGCCTTCGAGGTCGGCACGGCCATCGTCACCGCCGTCTCCAACACCATCGTCTCCTTCATTCCGGTCTTCGCCCTGACCGACCAGGAAGGGAAGCTCTTTGGGCCGCTGGCATATACCAAGACCTTCGCCATCACCGCGTCGGCCATCCTCGCCGTGACGGTCGTGCCCACGCTCTCGTATTACCTGCTCAAGCCGACACGCTGGAGCCGCCGCCGGAGTATCCTGGTCGCAGGCGTGGCGGGCGCGGCCATGACGGTGCTCAGCGGCTGGGCGTTCCGCGAGTTCTTCCTCCCTGCCGACTCGCCGATCTGGCGGGGCTGGCTGATGGCCGCGGCGACCGGCGTGATCACGGTGCTCGTCCTCTATCGCATGGCCCGCGAGCGGCTCCTGCCGCTGGAGGAAAACATCGTCTCGCGCGGAATCCTCAAGGTCTATGTGCCGTCGCTCCGCTGGGTCCTCCAGAACAAGATTCTCTTCCTCAGCATTCCGATTGCCCTCGTGCTGATGGGGTTGTGCATCTGGCTGGGATGGGGAACCGTCGGCAGGCCGGTGGAACTGGCGTTGGCCAAAGTGGACATCAACGTCAACCAGTGGAAACCTTGGAGCTATCTCAAGCACAAGCTTCCCGGATTGGGCCGGGAGTTCATGCCGGCCTTGGATGAGGGGTCGTTCCTTTACATGCCCTCGCTGGTCCCAGCCGGCTCGCTCAATGCCGTGGTCGAGGTCATGTCGCAGCAGAACATGGCCATGCGGACCGTGCCCGAGGTGGAAAGCGTGGTCGGGAAGGCCGGCCGCGTCGAGTCGGCTTTGGACCCTGCGCCGATCGGCATGGTGGAGACGATCGTGCTCCTGAAGCCTGCCGAACAGTGGCGGCCTGTCGAGGTCGAGCGGTTCTACCAAGACTGGCCGGACTGGGCCAAGGCCCCCTTGCGCTCGATCTGGCCCGAACGGCGGCGGATCACCAAGGACGAAATCCTCGAGGAACTCCGTAAGAAGACCGATATCCCCGGCGTACTGCCGAGCTGGCTGCAGCCGATCCAGACCCGCATCGTCATGCTTCAAAGCGGCTTCCGGGCGATGATGGGGGTGAAGATCTTCGGATCGGACTTGAAGGAGATCGAGAAGGTCGGGCTGGAACTCGAGAAGATCCTCAGAGAGGTGCCGGGGGCTACCGACGTGGTCGCCGACCGCATCGTGGGCAAGCCCTACGTCGAGTATCGCATCGACCGCGAAAAACTGGCCCGCTACGGCGTCAACATCCGCGACGTGCAGGACGTGATCGAGATCGCCATCGGCGGCGAAAACCTCACCACCTCGGTGGAGGGGCGCGAGCGTTATCCGATCCGCGTCCGCTACCCGCGGGAACTGCGCGACAACCTCGAGGAACTGGAGCGAGTGCTCGTGCCCACGGCCGGCGGCGCCCACATTCCCATCGGCCAGGTCGCGAATATCCAGTACACGCTGGGCCCGCAGGAGATCAAGAGCGAGAACACGCTGCTTGTTGGTTACGTGACCATGAATACCCGCGAACGGGATGAAGTGAGCGTGGTCGAAGACGCCAAGGCCCTGGTCGACGCCAAGATCAAGAGCGGCGAGTTCAATCTCCCCAAGGGCTATTATCTCCAGTGGGCCGGGCAGTACGAGAACCAGGTCCGGGCAATGAACCGGTTGAAGCTTCTCATCCCCCTTTGCCTGCTGCTGGACTTTGTCCTGCTTTACATGGGCTTCAACCGCTGGTGGGTGGCCCTGCTGGTCTTCGCGGGGATCATCGTGTCGGCGTCGGGCGGCTTCCTGATGCTTTTGTTCTACGGGTTCAACTTGAGCGTGGCCGTGTGGGTCGGCTTCATCGCGTTGTTCGGAGTGGCCGAGGACGACGGCGTGGTGATGGCCACGTACTTGGGCCAGCTCTTCGAGGAACGGACGCCCAACTCGATCCAGGAGGTCCGCGACATCGTGGTGGAGGCCGGCATGAAGCGGATCCGGCCCTGCCTGATGACAACCGCCACCACCGTGCTGGGCCTCCTGCCGGTGTTCTGGGCCGTGGGGCGAGGCAGCGACGTGATGCAGCCCATGGCCATCCCGTCGGTGGGCGGCATGGCGATCCAATTGATCACGCTGTTCATCGTTCCCTGCGTTTATTGCTGGGTGGAGGAGATGAAGCTGCGCCGCCGGCTCCGCGGAGAGCCGCATTCGGCCGCATCGGTGTGAAACGGCGGTCCATGGAATCCTGTTCTACCGAGCTGAGGAAGCCGGTTTCATTGGGGGCAGAGAGAGCCGAAAGGGGATGGCAATGGTTGAATTCGCGATTTGGCACTGGCTGGCGTTCGGGGCGCTCGTGGTCTTCCTGCTCGCCTTGGACCTGGTAGTCTTTCACCGCCACGCGCACGCGCCCTCATTCCTGGAGTCGGCTGGGTGGAGCGCGTTCTGGATTGGCCTGGCACTGGTCTTCAACGGCTTCGTCTGCTGGTGGCGAGGCACGGAGGCAGGGGTACAGTTTCTCAGCGGCTATCTGATCGAGAAGTCGTTGTCGATGGACAACATTTTCGTGTTTGCCGTGATCTTCCGCTTCTTTGCGGTGCCCTTGATGTACCAGTACCGCGTGCTGTTCTGGGGGATTCTGGGCGCGATTGTGCTGCGGCTGGCTTTCGTGCTCACGGGCACGGCGCTGATCCACCGGTTCGATTGGGTCATGGCCGTTTTCGGAGCGCTGCTGGTCTACACCGCCGTCAAGCTCGTCCGCCCCGGAGAGGAAGAGGTCGATCCGGAACGGAATCCTCTGCTCCGCACGGCGCGGCGGTTCCTGCCGGTAGCCTCGGGCGACGGCGGCAAGCACTTCTTTGTCCGCCAGTCCGGCCGGTGGTGCATCACTCCGCTGTTCCTGGTATTGCTGGTCGTGGAGAGCACCGACGTGGTCTTTGCCGTGGACAGCGTGCCGGCGGTGTTCGGCGTGACGCGCGATCCGTTCCTGGTGTTTACTTCGAACATCTTCGCCATCCTGGGGCTGCGGGCGCTGTATTTCCTGTTGGCCAACGTGATCGAGGCGTTTCGATATCTCCACTACGGGCTAAGCGCCGTGTTGGCGTTCGTGGGGCTGAAGATGGTAGCCGAGTACTGGCTGGCCCCCGCCGGCGAGCACCTCGTCTCGCCCGCAGTCTCGCTGGCGGTAGTCGCGTTCTTGCTGACGACCTCGGTCGTTGCCTCGCTCGTTGCGCAGCTTCACGAGCGGCCTTCCATCCCTGTAGCCAGCGCCGTTGGGATTGAGGCAATCAAGACCGAGGAGGAAGTCCCAGTTCGCTAAGTCTTTTCGCACAGAGGTGAGTCGCCGCCATTGATCTTGTCTCTTGTTGACCAGTTTCCGTATCCGAGTCTCTCGCACAAAGGATGATCCCATGAAAGCCACTGCGTCGATCTTCGGTTTCTCGCTCCTTGCCGGCACGATGCTCCTGGCCGGCTGTGCCGAACCGTCCGGTCCAGCCGCGCCGCAGCAATCCCCGGCCGCCCAGAGCGCCGCCGGCCCGGCCGGCGAGCCAAACGACGAAGTCCGCCAAGCGCTCGCCAAGCTGTCTGCCGAGGACCGGGCGATTGCCGAGAAGCAGAAGGTGTGTCCCGTGAGCGGCGAACCGCTCGGTTCGATGGGCACACCCTACAAGGTGACCGTCAAGGGCCGCGATGTGTTCCTCTGCTGCGACGGCTGCGAGGAGGAGATCAAGGCCCATCCTGACAAGTACCTGGCCAAGTTGCCGGAATGAGGCAATTCCTCGTCGGTCACCTTCAGTTCCTGCAGGCAGACCATGTGGGTCGCGGCCCGGCCCAACTAGGCCGGAGGCCGGTGCCGGCGGTCACGGACCGAGCTGACGTTCCAAGTGGCCAGTTTCATGAGATCCGCGAACCGCGGTCCATTCCGTGGCCCGCGCCGGGCCGGAGGATTACGGTTTTTCGCGGCAATCGCCACGCGTCCAAATTGCCATTTTTCCCCTGCGCGATGCGGCAGATTGACTGGGCGCGGCGCCGGCCATACGATTTCCCGCCATTTTGTGCGTAGGAAATCCCGGGTTTCTTGAAGGGGAGGAGTTCTCCATGTTTACCGCAACCGCCGATCTCGTTCTGCCCTCCACGGTCACCGGTTCCTGGCCGCGGCCTCGTTGGTTCGACGTGAGCATGTGGGGCGAGCCGCTGGACACCTGCATGATGGACGTCCGCTTCCGCGAGAAGTTCCAGGACGCGCTGGCCGTGGTCGTCAGCGATCAGGAACGGGCCGGCTTGGATCTGGTGACCAACGGCGACTACCACTGCGACGAAGACTTCGCCGGCCGTTCCTGGCACCACTATCCCATCCAGCGCTGGGCCGGTTTCGACGGCGATCATCTCCAGTCGGAGGCAACCCGCTCGAGCTGGCTGAAGTATCCGCCGGGGACGCTCCTGCACGAGATCTACACCGCCTGGCGCTGGCCGCGGGTCACGGGCAAGATCGAGCATCGGCCGCTGGACTACGCCAAGCTCTTCCGCATGACCCAGGCCAAGAGCCGCAAGCCGGTCAAGTTCGGCACCTGCTGTTCGCAAGTGATGAGCCTCTTCCTCGACATCCACACGAACAAGTACAAGGACAAGCGGCAGGTGATCTGGGACATGGCCGAAGCGATGAACAAGGAGCTCCTCGAACTCCGCGACGCCGGCTGCAAAGTGATCCAGGTCGAGGAGCCCTGCTTCCACTTCATGGCCAATACCCTGGGCAAGGACCACAGCGACGTGAAGTTCATGGTGGAGGCCTACAATCGCGAGGTCGAGGGCCTGGACGACGTGGAGATCTGGATCCACACCTGCTGGGGCAACCCGAACATGCAGCGGGTCATGGAAGACACGAGCTACGCGGCTTCGCTGGAGATCTATCTCGGAGAGGCCAAGGGGGACGTGTGGACCGTGGAGATGAAGGACCGCAACTTCCGCGACATCGAACTGTTTGAGCGGTTCAAAGGCAGTCTGGACAAGAAGATCTGCATCGGCGCCGTGAGCCACCGCACGCTCCAGGCCGACCGGCCCGAGGACGTGGCCGCCGAGATCCGCCGGGCCCTGAAGTACATCTCGCCGGAACGCCTGATCGTTTCCAGCGACTGCGGTTTCGGACGGCAGGGCTGCAACCGGGAGATCGCGTTTTACAAAGCATCGTCGATCGCCCAGGGCTCGAATATCGTCCGCCGGGAACTCGGATTGCCGGCGACCTACGTTCCCGCGGCCGATCCGGCCCTGCAGATGGACATCGTTCCCAAAGAAGAGCCGGTTGCGCGGTGAAGCAGGCCGCTGCCGATCTCTCCCGCTTCCCTCATGGGGGCAGACGGTGGGGAGGTGGCCGAATTGCGGACTTTGCACCCGGTCAGGTCAGCCGGGGCCGCGCCAAGGTTACGCGCGTCGCTCGTCGGCGGATTCGGGGAACTCGAGCCGCTTCCAGGCTACGTCGATCCGCGTGTGCAGCCGTGCGGCAAGCTCGGCAAAGCCGCGGTTGTTTTCGCAAATCGTGGCTGCCACCTGGCCAAATGGCATCTGCTCGAACTCCTGGCAGAAGACGAGTTCATTGTCGAAATCGAAACACCCGACGTGCCCTTCACCGATGGCCTGGCCGACGGCTTCGCGAAACGCCGAGTCTGCCGCGTGGGGAAGCACGGCCAGCAGTCGCTTGCCGCCTCCGCAGGCCGCAAGCCTCGCCGACGACTTGAAGCGGAGATCCCGCAATACATCAGGACCGGATTCGTCCGTGCCCGACAACCGGACAATCACGTCCGTCTTGCGGATCGCATCGACGGCCGCAGTGCGCGCCGCGCCGCGCAGTGTGCCGGGCAGCCAGCGAGCCAGATCGTGGCGGCTCTCCAGCAATCCCGGCATTCCGCCGCGGGGAAGAACGTGCTGCCGGGTGAACTCGGCGGCCAGGCGGTCGACCAGTTCGCCGGAAAGGTCCCGAATCGTCCGGCGAGTTTTCTCCTGGATCCATTCCTGGATATCCGCCGGTTCGTCCGGATCGGCGGTGGCGATCCGGGCCGGCGTCGGCGGCGCAGGGAATCGCCCGGCAATCAGGTTCAGTTCCTGGAGCAAGCCGCCCAACTGGTCGCGGACCTGGGCCAGATCGCTGCGGACCATGCGGACGAACTGCTCCGCGGCCCAGGCCTCGGTCTGTTCCAACCGTAACCCGAGGACATCCTGCCATGCATCCCAGGCCGGGCGTTGCTGCCTCTTGCCGAGGCCCAACCAGGCCGGCCTGCGATTTCCCGAAACCTTGTCCGCAAGGGCGCGGCCAAGCCGTGCCTCGGATTCCCGGGAACTGCCGGAAAAGCCTTTGCTGAGCCCCTGCAAGTGGCTCTCCAGCCGCTGGACGATATGGCGGATTGCGGGAACGGACAGGCCCGCGCGTTCCGCGATTTCCCAAATTTCTTCGCGGACCGCTTTCGCCCGGTTGCGTGCCAATTCCCTCGCTCGCGCGGAAAGCCGCCACTGCCAGTTTACCGGAGAGAATTCATCCGGCCGGGCCTCTCCGAGCGGCGGCCCGGCCGCGGCAGTGATCTCAGCCAGGATCTCTTGAGGCGAGCGTTCGTGGGGAGCCGCAAGCACGGGCCCCAGCACACCCCGCGCGAACTGCTCTCGCGGGGAGCCGAGCACTTCCTCCTCGAGCCGGCGCACGTCGGCCGCGACCGCGCTGCCGGCGAGCGAAGACTTTTCGATGCACTCTTCGGCGATCCGACTGGCGGCCTGCTCGACTTTGGCTCTCGGGTCCGACGGTCCCGCCGCAAGCGGGCTTCCCGGCAAGCCGACCGTTTCTCCACACCATCGGCGGAGCACGCCGGCAGACAGCAGGTCCGCCGTCTGGCCGACGAGTTCACTGTGGAGGCATCCGGCCCGGCTCAGGCCGAACGAGCGGAACCGGACGCCGGGCCGCTCGTCCCTGCCGTGATCGGTCGGACTCCGTCGACAGGCGTCGAAGAAGCGGCCGGCGCCGGTGGCGGCGTTGAGGTAAAGGTATTCGGCCACGGCGTCGGCCGCCTGCTCGCGGCCGCGCTCGTCGAGGTCGTTGCCTTGGTGGACCAGGTAGGTGTCGTGAAACGCAGCTCCCCGGCCGAAGGCGGGCAGCGAGCACGCCTCGTCGCCCGGATAGCCTTCACGGCAGAACTGCTCCAATTCCATCAGGCAGGCGCAGGCGTTGGCAACGCTCAGACCGGCGTCTCTCGACTGCCGGCCGGGGCCGTGCAACAAGATGCCGCACGTGGCCTCGTCGGCCAGTCCCAATTCGCGCAGCGCCTGGCGGACCAGGTAGGCCGCGTCGATGACCATGCCTCCGCCCGTCCCGCCGGAAATCGAAGCCACGACGTAGACGCGAGGCTCGCCGGCGGCGATCTCCCAGCCGGTGGCGGCAGCCGAGGCAGAGAGCGATTCTTGCGACGTCACAGTCTGGAGAATCGCCCGGAGCCGGTCCGACAAGTCCTGGCTGTGCTCGACCAGGGCAAGCCGCCCCAAAGGCCGCAGTCCTTCCGTCTGGTTCGAACTGGGAATGTTGTAGAGCCACCGCCGGCTCAGCCACTTGAGAAGCCGGTCCGAGCCGGCGCGATAATGCTCCGGCCGACGCAGCGGCATCAGCAGGGTTTCGCGAGCGTCCAGCGCCGCGGTCTCGCTTCCTTGGACGGCGTTGTGGATCTCCCGCCGATCCGTATCGACCAGGAGCATCGCCAGGCACGGCACCGCATGCACATCGCCCAAGCGGTTCCTCAGCCGCGCCCGAAGCCTCCGGAACACCCTGGCCGCCGTGCCCCCGATCCCCAGAAAAAGCGCGGGGCGCAACCGCGGGCCCTCGTCCGTCCAAGGGACCGGCGGAAGATCCCGGGCCGGTTCGGGTGCGTCGACAATCGCCAGCAAGGTCGATTCGGCCGGGCGGAGTTGCGGCCCGGCCTCGCGCTTCGGGTCCAACTCGCGGATCAACTCGGTCGCCAGCACGGAGCCGGGAGTCGTGTCGCCGGTGGATGCCTGCCCCGGGAGCGGTCCCGCCCCGGCTTTCGAGTCGCCGCCGAGGCGATTGCGGCCCATGAGGGCTTCGACCATGGCGAGGCAAGCGGAGAACCGGTCGGCAGGATCCTTGGCGAGGGCCTTGGCGATCGCCGCGCGGTCCGACTCCGGCAAGGCGCCCAATTGGGGCCGGCTGTAGCGGTGTTGCATCGACAGTTGCGAAGCCGTGCGGCCCGGAAACGGCAACACTCCTGTCAACATCTCCTGGTAGACGATCGCCAGGCTGTACTGGTCGCTCGTCGAGCTGATCGTGTCGTCGAATGCTTCCGGGGGCGCGTAGACGGGCGTGAGCCCTTCGACGAACGACAGGTGCGTGTGCTTCAGGTCTTTGACCAGACCGAAGTCCCCTACCTTGACGTGGCCGCCGACGATCAGCAGGTTCTCGGGCTTGATGTCCAGATGCTGGAGCGAGTAGCGCTGGCGGATGTAATCCAGGGCGTCGGCCGCGTCGGCCAGGTAGCGGAGCAGTTCGTCGCGCGGGATGCCCCCTTCGCCGAGTTGCCGGCACTCGTCGAAACGGTCCTTGAGGCTCTTCTCCGCCAGTTCCGTGACGATGATCAATTGCCCGTCCACCACTTCGACCCGTTCGAGCGAGAGCAGGAAGGGGTGGCGGGCCTCTTTGACGCGGTTGAGCGCCTTGAGTTCGCAGGCCGCGCGGGTTTCGTCGAGTTGCCCGTAGACAAACTTGACCGCCTTCTCCAGCCCGCCGGGGGCTTCGGCTTTCCAGACTTCGCCGTATCCACCGGCCCCGATCCGTTCCCGAATCGTGTAGCCGGCAATCGGCTCCATCTTGTTCAAAAGCGGCGTTGACACGGCAGTAAGCAGACCTGAAAGCGGCTATCCTTCGATAAGCGTCCCGTGGCGGCTCTCGCACCCGGCGGACCGGCCGAGGCGGCCGGCGGCAGGCGAAGCGCCGGTAAAACTCCCCTGGGCAAGCTGGCAACCGGCCTTGCGGCAGAGCTCGGCCTCGTCGGTGTGGGCGATGCCCGAGGCAAGGACTCGCGCGCCGATCTCGGCGGCCGAGCGGACGATTGCCTCCAAGGAACTGCGGCGTTCGCGGTGACGCGAGAGGCCCTCGGTGAGAGCCGGCGCCAGCCTGAGCAGTTCGGGCGGATGCCGCCGGAGCTGGCCGATCCGCGGCGAGCCCGCGGCAAACCCTCCGTAGGCGATCGCCACGTCTGCCTCGCGGAGCCGATCGCAGAATTCGTGGAAGTAACTGCTGTCGCTGACCGCGGTTTCCGGCACCTCGACGAAGAGCCTTCGCCCGTCCCCCAAGGCCGGCACGAGTTGCTGGAGCGATTCGGCAAGCCCTTCGGCCCCCAATTCGGAAGCGTCCAAAGGAACGATCAGGAAGGTCCCGCAAGGCAGTTCCTGGGCGCCTTCGACGGCCAGGATGCGGCTCAGCCATCGAAGGCGCGACGTCAACCGGCACTCGATGTCCGCCAGGCCCCGTCCGCGCTGGACCGGCTCCGAGCAGCGATGCTCCACCGCCACGTAGCCGGCCAGGCGGCCCGCGGCCAGCTCCATGACGGGCTGGTACTCGTGCGCGAAACTGCCGTGCACGAGCGTCTCCTGCATGCGGCGGATTTCCCGGACCGACCTGCGGACGTCGGCAGGCTGCCGTCCGTCGCGCGCGTCGATCAACTGGGTGGCGGTTTGCCGCGACGGCGGCGGACTGCCGGAGAAGAAGTTGAACTCCACGTCGGCGAACGCCACCAGGTCGCCGTCGTGGAGCACCGCCTCTTCGATTTGCTTGCCGTTGAGGAACGTCTTGTTCGTGCTGCCGAGGTCCTGGACGCGGTAGACGGCGCCGCGCTTGAGGACCACGGCGTGCTCGCGCGAGACGCGGCTGGAGGGGATGCACAAGTCGGCCGTGTCGTTGCGGCCGATGGTAAACGGAAAGGACTCGAGCAGGGTCTGCTCGGGCTTCCCACCGCCGGCCGGATGATGCTCCAAACGCGGAATCCCGACGGCGCGCTCGTGGATCAATTGGGTCTGCATCATAACATGAGCGGAGCGGGAACCAGGGTTCGTGGAGGCATGCTGCAATGGAAGTATAGCATTCGCGTTCTAGAACTTAGGCGTCAGAGCTTGGAGGCCCTAACTCAACTCTCCCGCTTCGCTCATAGGGGCGGGGGGGTGAGGGCAGACGGGGTTCTGTTAGGGCCTTAGAACCTAGGGCTTCGTATTCCACGAAAGTCCAAAAACGAAAGACGAAGAACTCTTTCCGGTTTGCTTTCTTGCGTACGCGACCTAGAGTTGAGGTGGTGCGCAGTGTGCCGGTTTCCAGGATTCCTAGGCCTCGGGCAAGACAGAAGACCCGGACAGGAGGCAGCAGAGACAACGAGGAATTGCTTCTCCGCCGGCTGAGTTGCGCCTTTCGGAAAAGGAAAACGCCGACGAGGATCGCGCTACGGCAACCGCACGCGAAAGGATTCCTTGTCCAGTTCGGGAACAGTGCTGAAGCGGTCGATCTCGGCGGCTGCGAGGATATCGTCGTCGCAGCCGATGGATATGAGATTCCGGCCGGCGATGCTCTTGCGAAGCTCGGCTGCCAGGACGTCCGGCCCCAAGGGCTCGGCGCCGGTCGAAAACGGAACGGAGAACGATGAGACCCAATTCTCCCGCGCGGTCAGAGCCTGGGCGTTCAACTGGTAAGGAAGGCCGGCAAGACGCTGGATCCGGTCCACCAGCAGCCCCGCAAAGAGCACGTCGTCGCGACTGTATTGTCCCGCGGTGCCGGCGCAAACAAGATGGATTTGTTCCTGTCCCAGGATCCGCCTGGCCACGGCCGTCGCGTTGACAAAGGCGCCGATGTAAACGTCTGCGGCCTGGCGGCAGCGCAAGAGCGCACGGGTGCCGTTGGTCGTCGTGAAGACGACCGTTCGGCCGCCGACGCTCGCCGGCGTGTACTCCGTGGGCGAATTGGCCAGGTCGAAGCCTTCAATCAACATGCCCTTCCGCTCGCCTCCGAGAACGGCCTCACCCGGCGGAAAACCGGCAGCGGCTTCACGGGCCTCTTCCACCTCCAGACACGGCACGATCTCCTGTGCCCCCGCCTCCAGCGCGTAGATCATCGTCGTCGAGGCCCGAAGGATATCGATCACGACCGCAGTCGAGCCCGAGAGTTCTTCCGGTGCGACGAGCGTGGGCAGAGCGTAGACGTTGAGTTGGTATTTCATCACACGATCTTAGATTTTAGATTTTGGATTTTAGATTTTCGATTTTGGATTGGCGATCAGGTCAATCCAAAATCGAAAATCCAAAATCCAAAATGTGAGCCCCCTATCGCGGGTGGTGCTGCAATCCCCGCCTCCCACTTGAGTTCTCCGCCTTCTAGAATATCGCCATGTCATCCTACGGTCTGGCTGATTTTCTGGAAGAGCTTGGGCAAGCGGGCGAACTGGTTCGCGTTGCGCCGGAGGTCGACCCCGTTCTGGAAATCGCGGAGGTCGCCGAGCGAGTGGGGTTGAAACGAGGACCTACGCTGCTTTTCGGCGCGGTGCGAGGTCACTCGATCCCCGTGCTCGCCAACTTGCTCGGCACGGAGGCACGGATCCGCCGTGCCTTGACTCTTACCTCGCTGGATGACCTGACGCTTCGCATCGGTGAGCTGCTCCGGCCGGCCGATCCGGAAAGCTGGTTCGAGAAGCTGCGGGTCGTCCCAGCGCGTGCGGAGCTGAAGCGATTGGCTCCTCGCGTGGTCAAATCCGCGGTGTGCCAGCAAGTGGTCCGGCTGGGTGGCGACGTCGATCTGCGGCAGTTGCCGGCCCTCCAATCCCGCCCGTTGGAACTGGGCCGAACGCTGACCGCCGCGCAGGTTGTCAGTGGTCTGCCGGGCTCTGCGGAACGAATTGTCGGCCGATACGACCTCTGCGTGGTGGATCGCGACCGGCTGGCAGTCGCCTGGCTGCTGCACGACGACCACGCCCGCCTCCTGGCGGACTATCGGCGCCGGCGCGAACCGATGCCGGTGGCGCTCGTGTTGGGCGGCCATCCGGCAGGGCTCCTGGCGGCCATGCTGCCCCTTCCGCCGGATAGCGATCGGCAGGCTTTCGCAGGACTCCTGCGCGGCAAGCCGCTCGAACTCGTGCGCTGTCGCACACTCGACCTGGAAGTCTGCGCCGATGCGGAAATCGTCCTGGAAGGATCGATCGACCCGGACGAACCGCTCCATGAGACCGGCCCGCTGGCGGCGCCGGGCGGTTTCTACCAGGCCTCGCGGCCCGCGCCGGTCGTGCGAGTCAGCGCGGTCACGCATCGGGCCAATCCGATCTTTCCCGCGATGATTCCCGGATACTCGGGCGACGAGGCGTGCGTCGTGGCGAGCGTCTTGCACCGCTGGGTGCTCCCGTTGGTCCGAAGCCGGATTCCGGAACTCGTCGATTACCATTTCCCGCTTGCCGCCGGGTCGCGTTACTGCGGAATCGTCGCGATCCGCAAGGGCTACGCCGGCCAGGCTCGCAGGGTCGCCAGCGCGTTGTGGGGCATGCCGTCGTTGATGCACGTGAAGCTGTGGATCCTTGTGGACGACGGGGTCAACGTAACCGAACCGGATGAGGTCTGGTCGGCGGTTTCGGCTCATGTCGACGCCGGGCGCGACGTTCTGGTCGAGCAGGGACCGCCGGACCTGCTGGATCCGGCCGCCGCAATGGCCGTTCCAACCAAGCGGATGGCGATCGACGCCACGGCGAAACTGGCGGGCGAAGGCGGCCGGCAGACGCCTTCGCGCGCGGAAATGTCGGAAGAAATCCGGCGGCTCGTCCGCAGCCGCTGGTCGCAGTACGGCCTTGGCCAACAGCCGTGACCACGATCGAAAACGTAGACAAGTCCGACGCCCGCGTCCGCCGCATGTTCGGCGAGATCGCTTCGCGCTACGACTTCTTGAACCATCTCCTGTCGGGCGGCGTGGATCTCTACTGGCGCCGGCGCACGGCCGGGATCGTCGCGCCGGCGGAAGAGGGAGCGATCCTCGACGTCTGCACGGGGACGGCCGACCTGGCGCTGGCCTTTTGGCGCGCCGGCCGCGGCCGACTGCCGATCGTGGGCGCGGACTTCTGCCGTCCGATGCTGGCGATCGGCCGCGAAAAAATCCGCCGACTTGGGGCCGACCGGCAGATCCGGCTCGTGGAAGCCGATGCCCAGCGCCTACCGTTCGGCGACGGGCGGTTTCAGATCGTCTCGGTCGCCTTCGGGTTGCGGAACGTGAGCGACACCGATCGGGGGCTGCGGGAAATGGTCCGCGTTTGCCGCCCGGGCGGGCGCGTGGCCGTGCTCGAGTTCGGCATTCCCACCGCCTGGCCGTTCGGCTCGCTCTATGGCTGGTATTTTCGCCGGGTCCTGCCCCGGATCGGCCAGGCATTGGCCCGCAATCGTCAGAGCGCTTACAATTACCTTCCTGCCAGCGTGCGAGAATTTCCTCAAGGGGAGGCCCTGGCGGAACGGATGCGGCAAGCCGGGCTCTCGGAGGTGCGGCGCCATCCGTTCACCCTGGGCGTCGCCGGCTTGTACGTGGGGGTCAAATGAAGCGAAACATCGTGGTTGCCATCACCGGGGCCAGCGGCGCGACCTACGCGTTGCGGTTGCTGGACGTACTGCTCGCCGCCGGCTGCGACGTCCACCTGACCATCAGTTCGGCCGCCCAGACGGTGATGAAACAAGAGCTCGGCATTTCGGTCGACCTGGACGCATTCGATTCGTCGGCGCTGATGCTCGACAGCCAACGGGGCATGACCGACCGCAAACTGGCCGACGTCCGCAGCCTGGCCGGGATCTCCAGCGAATCGAGCAACGTCCTCTCGGTCGCCTCCGGCGAACAGGGCCGCCTCAGCTACTACCACTACCGCGACTACATGGCTCCCATCGCCAGCGGCTCGTTCCTGACCGACGGCATGGTGGTTTGCCCATGCTCCAGCGGCACCTTGAGCGCCATCGTTTACGGCACCAGCGCGAACCTCATCCATCGCGCGGCGGAAGTTCATCTCAAGGAGCGCCGCAAGCTGATCCTCGTGCCCCGCGAGACGCCGCTGTCGATCGTCCAACTGAAGAACATGATCCAGGCGGCGGAAGCGGGCGCCGTGGTCCTGCCGGCCAGTCCGGGCTTCTATCATGGCGTGACGTCGATCCAGGATCTCATCGATTTCGTGGCAGGGCGGATCTGCGATCAACTGGGAATCGAAAACACCATGATTCGCCGCTGGGGAGACTGAACTGGTGCTGGTCCGCGCGCGTCACTTGCTGGAGATGATCCGCTTCAGCCACACGCTCTTCGCCCTGCCTTTCGCGATGCTCTCGGCGGTGATGGCCTGGGCGGCGAACCTGCAGAGCTCGCCGCCCGTGGCGTTTCGCTGGCAGGAACTGGCGGGCATCGTCGCCTGCATGGTCGCGGCGCGGAGCGCGGCGATGTCGTTCAACCGGCTTGCCGACCGCGAACTTGACGCGCGAAACCCGCGGACGCAAAACCGCCACCTGCCGGCCGGGGTGTTGAGCACATCGGGCGTCGTGTGGTTCACGATACTCTGCGCAATCGGGTTCATGCTGGCTACGCTGCTTTTTCTGCCCAATCGGCTGCCGCTCTACGCCGGTGTGCCGGTGCTGCTGTTTTTGTTCGGCTATAGTTACACCAAGCGATTCACGCTCCTGGCCCATTTCTGGCTGGGGGCTGCACTGATGCTGGCTCCCTTGGCCGCGTGGGTGGCGTTGCGTGCGGAGGTGGACTCACCGCCGGTGCTCTTGGGCGCGGCGGTGCTGCTCTGGGTCGCAGGCTTCGATATCCTCTACGCTTGCCAGGACGTGGACTTCGACCGGGCCGCGGGGCTCCATAGCATTCCGGCCCGTCTGGGGATACCCCGGGCGCTGCGGGTCGCCACAGGGTGTCATTTCGGGATGCTGGCGGCGCTCGCCGCGATTCCCCTGGTGTATGAGAGCTTCGGGGTGATTTACTATGGCGGCATTGCGGCCATCGCGGCCCTCCTGGCCTACGAGCACTGGCTCGTCCGGCCCGACGACCTCACGCGCGTCAACCGGGCCTTTTTCCAAGTCAATGCCGTCGTCAGCCTGGGGCTGTTCGCCATCGGCGCCGTGGATATACTCGTATGATGGCCGAGAACTCACTATGTACCATGCCGCGATCGTGAGGATATCGTGCCACTGAACAGCCCAACGTTCGATCGCATCCGCGACAAGGTGCTCTCCGGCCAACGGCTCACGGGGGCCGAGGGGGAGTTTCTGTTTCAGCCGGAGGTCGACCTGCACGCGATCGGCGAACTTGCCAATCTCGTCCGCCGGCGGAACAGCGGCGATGTTGTCTACTACAACATCAACGCCCATCTCAATCCGACGAACGTCTGCATTTACCGCTGCCCGCTGTGTGCCTACAGTTGCGGTCCCGGTGATGCCAAGGCTTACGTGATGGACCGCGACGAGATCCTCTCTCGCGGTCAGGAGGCGGTCGACGCGGGGGCAACCGAACTGCACATCGTCGGCGGCGTTCATCCCGAAAAGCCGTTCGACTGGTATCGCGATATTCTCCGTGACTTCCACGAGACGTTTCCACGGCTTCACCTCAAGGCGTGGACGGCCGTGGAGATTGCCTGGTTCGCCTCGCTCACCGGACGGTCCTACGAAGCGGTGCTCGCCGAGATGATCCAGGCCGGGCTGGGCAGCCTGCCCGGCGGAGGCGCCGAGGTCTTCCATCCGGATGTCCGCGGTCGGATCGCGCCGCGCAAAGCCGACGCCGAGACCTGGTTAACCGTGCATCGGGCCGCGCATCGCCTCGGCTTGCGGTCGAACGCCTCGATGCTCTATGGCCACGTGGAAACGGCCGCGCACCGGATCGACCACTTGCTTCGTCTGCGTGAACTCCAGGACGAGACGGGCGGTTTCCAGGCATTCATCCCGCTGGCATTCCATCCGGAAGGAACGCAACTGGCGCATCTGAAGAGGCCGTCCGGGCTCGTGGATCTCCGGGTAGTGGCGGTCAGCCGCCTGATCCTGGACAACTTCGACCATATCAAGGCCTACTGGATTTCGCTCGGCGTGGGCACGGCCCAGGTGGCACTGGCCTACGGGGCCGACGACCTGGACGGCACCGTCCGCCAGGAGCGGATCCATCACGACGCCGGCGCCACGTCGCCCCAAGTCCTCTCGGTCGATCAGCTTTGCCGCCTCATCCGCGAAGCCGGACGCGAACCGGTCGAACGGGATACGCTCTATCGTCGCGTGGCAAGAGATGGGACAACTTGAACATGGATCATTCACACCCGATCCCTCAAATCGCGTAGAATGTCGGACAAAGGCCGGCCACCTGCCTCCTGTGATCGACGGCGCAGCTCTTCCTCAGTCACCGGACATTCGTACTGGTCGACAGCCTCGGGGCTGACCACCGGGTGGAAATAACCGATAAGAGTACCTTGATCGTCCCGAACTTCAACACCACTGGCAACTGCTTTCAACTTCTGAATGGCAGATTGATCAAGCACAAGGACGGACATCATCTCTCTCCGGCTCAGACTCCACTAAAGTGAGTGGGATTGGAGTGCCTTTAGAATATTGTACGTGCACAGGCTGGCCGTCGCAATCTTCCGAGCGGGATCTCAAGAGCCTTGGACACCGGTATCGCCAAGAACACCTCTTTCGCGCGGCGGGAGCTCTTGTCGTCTCTTTGTCGCCCGACAGAGGGGCATTGCCAGACTTGAGGTCGGCCCGGCTGTATCACCTCCCCCGTCTCTCGTGCCGCGGCGATTGTTGAGGTAATATGGGTGAGATCGCTTCGGCCCCTGACCCAGACACAACCAGGAGCTACGCCATGAGACGCTTGTTCACTCTTGCCTTCGTGCTGGCCGCGATCTTTTCCACGGCGCGCGCGGCGGACCCGGATCCGTTGTTCGTGGATTCCTTTGACGGCAAGCTCGGGGACGGGTGGAGTTGGCTCCGCGAAGATGCCGGGGCCTGGCGGATCAAGGACGGGGCCTTGGAGATCCGCGTGCAGCCCGGGGTTGCCAGCAATGTCAAGAATGCCCTCGTCCGCAGCGCGCCCGACCGCAGCCAAGGCAAGCTCGCGTTTGAAATCACCGTGACCAACCTGGCGCCGCCGACCCAACAGTACGAGCAGGCCGGGATCACCTGGTACCACAACGGCCAGCCGCTGGCCAAGCTCGTCAAGGAGTACATCGACGGCAAGACCTGGATCGTTCTGGGCGGGCCGACCGATCCCGATGGCAAACGCGGACTGGCCGGCAAAACGCCGGTCGACGCCCCGACCGTTCGCCTGCGGCTGACCGTGACCGCCGACCGCTATCAGGCCGAATTCCAGCCGGGCGAAGGCAAGTTCCAGCCGGCCGGTTCGGGGCCGTTGCCGCCGCCGCGAGACGACCAGGTGAGCGTCCAGTGTTACAACGGTCCGCCGGATGCCGAGCACTGGTTCCGCTGGGATGATTTCCGGATCGTGAAACTGCCTGAATAGATCGGAGGCGCCCTTGCAACCCTGGAGACTCGCGGCGACGACCTACGGCGCCGTCAAACACGCCAAGTATGAAGTGGCCGTGCTCCCGCTCGGCGCCACGGAACCGCACAACCTGCACTTGCCTTACGGCATGGACACGCTGGAAGGGGACCTCGTGGGCGAAAAGATCTGCGAGGCTGCCTGGCAGCGCGGGGCCAAGGTCGTGCTGTTGCCGACCGTCCCCTACGGCACGGTGAGCAACCAGAAAGAATTCTCCCTCTCGCTCAATCTGAAGCCGACGACGCTCGGGGCCGTCATCGCCGATCTCGTCGATTCGCTCGTCTACCGGCAGATCCGCAAGATCGTGCTGTTGAACAGCCACGGCGGAAACGACCTGAAGTGGCTCTTGCGGGAACTCTACGGCAAGACCGAGGCCCAACTGTTCCTATGCAACTGGTACGCGGTCTTTGAGGACGTGTACCAGGAGATCTTCCAGGAGCGCGACGACCACGCGGGCGAGATGGAGACTTCTTTGGCCCTGGCGTACTGGCCGGAACTCGTGGCGCGGAATCCGGACGGTACCCTGGCGGCCGACGAAGGCCGCAAGGCGGAGACCCGCTTCGAGGCCGTCAACCGCGGCTGGGTCTCGATCACCCGTCCCTGGCACCTGCTCACGACCAACGCCGGCGCGGGAAATCCCCATGCCGCCACCGCCGAGAAAGGTCGGCGGCTGATGGACGTGCTCGTCGAGCGGCTGGCGGGCTTCCTGGTGGAATTATCCGCATCCAAAATCGACGAGCGGTTCCCTTACTGAATACTATCCTAACTCCCAAGTTCCTCCTAAATCAGGTGATCCATGCCCACGAAGCAATGGCCCGCTCGTGAACAAGTCTTGGAGATGGGGGCATCTTTCATGCCCGCTTGTGTCCTGGGAGCAGCGGCCGAACTGGATGTATTTACCGTTCTGGGCGAAGAGTCGCTCGCGGCCGAGGAGATTGCCCGGCGGCTGCGGTCCGATCTGCGGGCGACGCGGATGCTGCTGGACGCCGTGACGGCGCTGGAGCTGCTCGACAAGCGGTCCAATCGCTACTCGGTGCCGCCGGAATTGCGTCCGCTGCTCACGTCGCGAAGTCCCGAGACGGTGCTGCCGATGGTCCTGCACCGCATGAACATTCTCCGTGGCTGGTCACAATTGGCGTGGGTCGCCAAGGCGGGCATTCCTGCTCCGCGCCAGGCAAGCATCCGCGGTCCGGCGGCGGACCGCGAGGCCTTTGTGGCGGCCATGCACACGGTTTCCGCTCCCAATGCCGGCCCGCTGGTCGCGAAGCTTCAGCCTCTGGATTTCAAGCACTTCCTGGACGTGGGCGGGGCGTCGGGCACGTGGACCATGGCCTTCCTAAAAGCGGTGCCCGGGTCCACCGCGGCGATCTTTGATCTGCCGGACGCCATCCAGCAGGCACGCGACCGTTTCGCCCCTACGGAATTTGCTGCCCGCGTCACGTTCGTTCCCGGCGACTTCTATGTCGACCCGCTCCCCGCCGGGGCCGACTTCGCCTGGCTGAGCGCCATCATTCATCAGCACTCCCGCCGGCACAATCGCGAGCTGTTTGCCAAGGTGTTCGAGGCCCTCCAGCCCGGCGGCCGGATTGCCATTCGCGACATCGTCATGGAGCCCGACCGGGCGCATCCGGTCGAGGGCACGTTGTTCGCCATCAACATGCTCGTCAACACCGATGAAGGCGGCACGTTCACGTTCGAAGAAATCGCCGAGGACCTGCAAGCGGCCGGCTTCGTCGAACCGGAACTCCGCGTGAAGTCCGACGACATGAACGCGGTGGTAATGGCGAAAAAACCGGCCGGGAACTGAACGCCTCTACTCCTCCTGCGAAAACAACGCGCGGGTTCGACGGCGGTCCATTCGACGGTCACTTTGGCGCTGAGAGCCGCCAAGGGACAGAGTAAACTCCTCCCCGACTCGTTCGTATTTCGCCGTTGCCGACCGGGCGGCAACGGTGAAATACGAAATCGAGAACGCCTCGGCGATTCGGCGGACGTCGTCGGTTTCCGGCTCGCGGAACCAAGCCCCGGGCTCTCGTCAGGGCGTTACCTGATCCTTGCCGGCACTTGGCAGCAGGGGGCGATGGCGTGTAAGATGGAGAGATCGAGAAACGGTTTTCCATGGCTGAGGAGCCGGTGATGTCTACGGCCTTGGTTTCCTCCTTTCCCACCGATTGGACAGCCGCCGATATGCAGGAGCATCTCGGCGGCATCCCGCTGGATCGCATCCGCATGGTTCCCCCGCCGGGTACGGCGACCGAAGAAGACGTCCTGGCCGTTCACGCTCGGACTGGCCGCCTTTGCGAGCTGGTCGACGGGACTTTGGTGGAGAAGGTCATGGGATATCGCGAGTCGCGGTTTGCGGTCGTTTTGGGGCATTTCCTGGAAACCTATCTCGACGCGCAACCGCTGGGCAGCGTGGCCGGTGCGGATGGCATGCTCCGGCTGTTCCCCGGGATGATCCGGATTCCCGACCTCTCGTTCATCCTCTGGGAACGTTTCCCGGATCGCAGGCTTCCTCGGCAGCCGATTCCTCCGATCTCGCCGGATCTCGCCGTGGAAGTGCTTTCCGAGGGCAATACGGAGCCGGAGATGCAACGGAAACTTCACGAGTACTTCCGGTCAGGCACGCGGCTAGTATGGTACATCGACCCGCAGCGGCGCACCGCGCGGACCTACACTGCCCCGGGTCAATGGGCCGAGGTCGACGAAAACGGCTTCCTGTCGGGCGGCGACCTGCTCCCCGGCTTCCAGTTGCGGCTGGGCGACCTTTTCGACCGGGCCGAAGGCGGCCGCTGACGATTGGGGTCACGGTTCCCGGAGGCTTTATCATCCGGGCACTGGAGACGCGCGTGCCCAAGCCATTGGACGCCACGATCAACGACCTTGCTGCCGCTGAAGCCGGCCGATCTCGTCGCTCGCTTCCATTCTTTCGACCATGCTCAGGTGGCTGCCGTTGTTCCATGCCCGAACTGCGGCCTATCGCTTCACTGTGAAGCGAATAGTATACCGGGAACAAATCCGACACCTTCCGCAAAGGGCAAGATCCAAATCTCCAACGAATTGTCGGCCGCAATCATTGTTGGAATGGTACCTGTGACGATCCTATTCGATTGGATCGAAGCTCGTCGTAACGCCGCTGCCGCCGGCGGTCCGGCTCGTAAAGTTGCCCCAGGCGGACCCACTGCTCGGCGACCGCAGCCGGCGTGGCGCCGCTCAGCGCCGCTTCGGCCAGCACGGCCGCTCCCAGGCTCGTTGGTTCTTCGCATTGCGTTGCCCGAACCGGCAGGCCCAGCACGTCGGCCTTGATCTGGAGCCACAATGGACTACGTGCCGCGCCTCCTGCCGAACGAACCTCCTCAGCCGCCGTGCCGACCGAAATCGCCTCCACCTGATCGCGCAGCGCCTCGGCCACCGCTTCCAAGATGCAGCGAACCGCATGCGCCCGGGTGTGACCGGACGTCCAACCGCGAAACACCGCCTCAGGCGCATCCCTTGCCGGTCCGTTCGCCAAACGCAAACCGTCGGCGCCTGCTTCGACACCGGCCGCCTCCGCCGTGAGCGCGTCGAAACTGGGCCGGTCGGGCAGGCTCTCCTGGTACCGTTGCAGGCAGTTGGCCGAAACGTCGCCAAAGACCATCCGCCAATAGTCTCCCGCGTCGGGGGCGGGACCCTGGAATACCGATCGGTCCAGATCGCAGGCCATGCCGTGTGCCAGCCGCACCGTGGCGAGGACCGTGCCCGTCGTCTCCGAGACCAGACCGGTCTTCACGTTCCCGACGCCGATCGCTCCGGCATACTGGTCCAGGCAGCCGACGACAAACCGGCAGCCGGCAGGCAGCCCCGATCGCTCGGCACGGTCGCTGCCGATGGGACAAAGATCCGTTCCTGCCGGGACGATCCGGGCCATCCAATTCGGATCCAAGCCGACGCGGGCCAGCGCCTCGGGCCACCACTGGTTTTGGTGGATGTCGACCAATGCCGTCAGCGCGGCGGTTCCGACCTCGGTCACGTGCTGGCCGGTCCACTGGAGCGTCAAGTAGTCGCTGATCAGGCAAACACGGCGAGTTCGCTCCCAAGTTTCCATGGCGTGGCGGCGCAGCCAAAGAAATTTGGCGAGCGCGAACTGATGGGTCACGCTCGGGATGCCGGTGGTCGGCCCAAGCGACGGTAGGCAGACGAGGTCCTCGAACTCGGGCCCCAGATCGGCGGCGCGGCAATCGGACCACAGGATGATTGATCCCAGCGGCCGATCTTGATCGTCCAAGAGCACGAAGCTATTCGTCTGGGTGGCGAATCCAAGGGCCTCCACATCGGCCAGCCCGCCGCATTGGTTGCCCAGCGCCATCACGCCCGCCACGATCTCCCGGTCGAAATCGCCGGCCTCGATCTCCATCCAGCCTTCCTGCTGCCGTTGGACGGGCGTGGCACGCCGGACCAGGCCGCAGAGTCGGCCAGAGCGGTCGAACAGCGCGAACTTGAACCAACTCGTGCCCAAGTCGATGACGAGGATTCTTGCCACGACCGACTCCCCGGTCTACGAAACGCCGCCGCGCAATTGCTGAAGCAGCTCCAGCGTGGTTTCGACCAGAATGGTTCCCGCCTCGGGAGCGAACAACGCCGTCAACGACTCGTAACAACCTTCTTCGGCTGCCGACGGCGTGGTGATGTATCCCTGCAAGTCGCCGCCGACCAGGCTTGCCACGAACACTCGCCCGCTCCACCGCCCCTTGATCGCTAATCCGTATTCGGCAAACAACTCGCCCGGCAGCCCGGCCAGATACCCTTCGCCGATTTGCAGGACTTGCACCTCGACCGGACGGTAATCCCGCAGCGTTCGGTCGAGGATGCCCTCGGCCTGCAATCGCGCCAGCGTCAGGGTTCCTTCGGCGCCGAAGACCGCACATTCGGCCGTTCGGATGCTCGTCGGCGCCGCCCGGCTTTGACGGAGCTCCTCATGCCACTCGCGGCATCGGCTGAGGATCGACTGGGCTTCTTCCACGGACGGCACGACACGGGGCGTCAGCTCGACCGGGGCGATCCGCCCGCGCAACTCGCCTTCCCGCCGATACTGCGAGGGATCGAGCCGCTCGACGCTCGACGCGACCGCCTCGCCCAGCCGCCGGCCCAGTCGCTCGGCTTCGGCAAAGGTCTGCCCGCGCACGAAGAACCGCGGGCTCTGGTTCCCGCTCGGGCCTAAAAGATAAAGGACCGTCAG
>JABWBD010000048.1 GCA_013360685.1 Pirellulales bacterium | reverse complement strand
CTCAAACCGCATCGGGTTCTGCCTCGATGGAACTACACGATCTTGCCGCATCAGCACCGGCATGAGTCACAGTGACCAAGTTATTTTTGAACAGCCGCTAAGATGGAACTGTTGGGCCCTTATTGGCCATTTTCTGGGCACTGCAGAGTGTATGAGTCCGCGTCGGCGTAGCATCGCGATTCTTCTGGCCATCGTCTACGGTCTGTCGATCACTACGTCGGTGCTGTTTCACAACCACCGGATTCACGGTGTCCCGGTTGCGGACCATGGTGAACGACTGAGCTCGCACGCCGATGGGCACTCCTGCGGCGATTGCGACGCGAAGTCGCCCGGCGAGCCATCTAGCCCGGCTTCCCCTCCCTCGCCCTGCCCCGGCGACGAGCGCGACTGCTTTGTGTGCCATTTTCTGGCACAGAAGCCGATTCAGCCCGCCGCGGTTTCGGCGGTCGTTTGGGCAACTCTGAGCCACCGCGCGGTCCGCCCGGAACCGATCCGGCTTCCTGCCGAGTTCTCCCCTTCTCTCCATAGCCGCGCTCCTCCGGTTGCTGCCTGAGGCTTTTCTTTGGTTTTTCGATTCGCCGAACGCCGGATTGGCGTCGGCGCGGATCGCTTCTTGGCAGCCATTTTCTTGAGAGGAATCCTTGATGTACCCGCGGCGAAATGGGTTTACCCTGGTTGAGCTACTTGTTGTCATCGCGATTATTGGAATTCTAATCGCCATGCTTCTTCCGGCCGTCCAAGCGGCGCGCGAGGCGGCCCGGCGAATGTCCTGCACGAACAACCTCAAGCAGATCGGCCTGGCACTGCACAACTACCACGACACGCATCGGACGCTGCCGATTGGCTGGCTGGGATTCGACAGCAGCGGAACACCGGACGCGGAAGGAGATCCGGGCTGGGCGTGGAGCACGCGCATCCTGCCGTTTCTGGAGCAGCAGCCGCTGTATGAGAGAGTCAATATGAACGCACCCGTCGTCGCAGCGGTGCACGATCCAGTGCGGATGACGGTTTTGCCGGCCTTTCTCTGCCCGTCGGACGTGGGCAACAACGTCTTTCCGTTGAAGGACGCCATCAACGACGACACGGAGGGTACGACCGTGATCACGACGCTCGCCAAGAGCAACTATCCGGGCGTGTTCGGCACGCAAGACATTCACGACCTCTGTGAAGCGGGCAGCCCGGGGTACAACGGCTGCCGGGGAAATGGGTTGTTTTACCTCAATCGTGGCGTGGCGTTTCGCGACATCAGCGACGGGCTGAGCAACACGTTCATGGTGGGCGAGCGCTGGTCGAAGTGGATCCAGTCGACCTGGACGGGAGTCGTGCCGGGCGGATGGCACGCGCATGCTCGCGTGGTGGCCGTGGCTTCCAGCCAGTTCCCCCCCAACTCGGAGGCGAACGTGGAGCAGCGGACCCACAACTTCAGCAGCTTCCATCCGGCGGGAACCAACTTCCTGTTATGCGACGGGCACGTGCGGATGATCGGCGAGACGATCGACCCGGGTACTTACATGGCCCTTTGCACGCGCGGCGCCGGAGACGTGGTTGGGGAATACTGAACAACCACGCGAGAACTGGTCCGGCTCCGCGAGGTCGAACATCCAGACAACCTCGATCTCATCGTTCGCGTAAAGCGGGAGGCTGATTCCCCACGGTTTCGGACTCCCACCACTTCCGCCACAACGGCAAGCGATAGGTGCGGAGCGTGCGGGAGTTCCATCCCATCGGAATATCCAGCTTGTGGCCCGTCATCGCGTAGAGCGAGCGGTTAGCCTCGTAGCCCACGGCGTTGTAGTCATCGCCCACCGCCTCGATCAAGGGCTCGATGGCTCGCGGATCCTTGATCCGCCCCAGAGTCCTTGCCGCCGCAAGACGGACAAGACGGTCGGCATCGTTCAAAGCGGCGATCACCGGCACAACGGCGCGATGGTCGCCAAGTTCGCCCAGCGCATCGACCGCCGCACGCCGGACCAGAGGACTTTCATCCCGCAGGGTGGAAATCAGCGGCTCCACCGCGAACAAGTCTTTCATTCGGCCTAAACCCTCCGCCGCGCTGCACCGTACCTCGCCGTCGGCATCCTTGAGCGCGGCCAGCAACGGTTCCTGCGCTCGAGCGTCAGCCAGTTTCCCCAGCGCTCCGGCGGCGCGGCTGCGAACCTGAGAGTCTGCATCTTTCAGCAGCGGCAGCAACGCTGGGGCCGCATCAGGCGGATCGATCATGCCCAGGACCTGAGCCGCATTGGCCCGGACCAATCGACGAGGATCCTTCAGCGCGGCCATCAGCGGCGCAGCCGCCGGTTTGCCGATCATCTTGAGCGATTGGACGGCCAAATCGCCGGTCTGGGCATTTTCGTCGGCCAGCGCGGCGATCAGCGGCCCGATCGCCGGCTGGCCTGTCGCGCCGAGGGCCCACGCGGCCATCGCCCGGGTGCGCGGGTCGTCGTTCCCCAGAGCATCGATGAGCACCGGCACGCCAACGCGGTCCTTGATCGTGCCCAAGGCCCGGATCGCCTCACGGCAAACCGCCGGATCCACGTCGCCGACGGCCACCGCCAATCGCTCGGCGGCACGCGCGTCGCCGATCCTGGCCAGGCCGCGGGCTGCTACGAGCCGCATGCCGGCCTCCCGGCTATCCAAGGCGGCGATCAGCCCGTCCACCGCGGGTTGACCCATTTTGCTTAAGGCATCGCAAGCGGCGGTGCGCGTAAAGCCGTCCTGGTCATGAAGCGTTTTGACCAGGGCAGCCGCCGCGGCCGGATCCCGGATTTCGCCCAGTGCCCATGCCGCGCGGCGGCGCACCTCGGGCGCAGGGTTTGCCAGCGCGGCGATCAACTGCTCGGTTGCCGGTTTGCCGATCCCCACCAACTCAATGGCTGCGACCGACCGGGCATCCTCATCCAACGTGCTCCGGGTCTCGGCCGTCAACTGCTGCAACAGGGCCTCGACATCGTTGCAGCCTGTCGCGGCATCCCGATGGTCCTCGCAACCGGCCGCCGTTGCCGGCAGGCCAATCGTGTCGCTCATCAACGCCAGCCCTGACTGCGGCATGATTTCGCGGCTCAAGTCGCGGTCCGTCACCAGCGTGTTGCCCTCGGCGATTCGGATGTGTCCGCCGATGTCGCCGGTCGTATTCAGCGCGATGGTCGAGGTGCGCGCCTGAAAGGTGAACGTCAATTCGATCCGACCGCTCTGTTCGCGCACCTGGCTCGCGACCATCTTCTCGTCCGTAAGGCCGGACACCTGGATGAGGTGCAAGAATACGTCGTCGGCCCGCGCCATTGCCGGCTTGACCTCGACGCGCCAGCGGCCCATTGCCTCGGGCGGCTCGGTGTATCCGTGCCCATAGTGCTTCCACCAGTCGCCGGAGCCCGGCGATTGGAACCGATCGATGATGGCCCAATTGCGCCCATCGGCCCAGAACTCTTTGCCCGGTCCGCCGATCTTCTCCGGCACGGCATCCAAGGGGTAGAGCGTGCGGCAGAAGATCCGCCCCTGGTCCTGGTCGGCGCGGAATTCCTTACCCACGATGACCGGCTCGTTGGCCGTGTGCAGCAGCCAGGTTTTCGCATACTCAGCGTGCTGGGAGGTCACCCGGTCGAATACCACGAAGTGATCGGGCGGCAGGTAGATGAACTGGCGCACCATCTGGCTGCACTTGTCGGCATGGTACACCGGCGTGGCGTCGACCGCCGTGTAGGCATAATGCGGGCCGGTTTCAAAAGCCAGTGGCCGGGCGTCTTGCGGCCAGCGGTTCTGGCCGGCGGTGTTGGCCATGACCGGTCCGGTCGCGCTTGCTGGAAAACGCTCCCCGGGCATGTGGATCAAGACGCAATTGTGAGCCACCGTCTGGTGCCGGTAGTTGGGCGAGTGCGGCAGGGCAAACCTCGCTCCGGTGTCCAGGGCCAGATACCCCTTCTTGTAAAGGGAGAAATGAGTGGCGTCGAAATCATGTCTTCTGCCGGCGACTCCGCCCCCCTGCGAGAACAGGGCATAGGTGTCATCAGGGCCGAAGCCCGACGACATGAGAACCAACCCCACGCTGGCAAAATAGCGGGCCAAGGGAAGTCGCGCGGGCAATACCGGCGGAGGCGCCTTCTCGAAGTCGGTCATCAGGAACCGGAATACGGGATACTGGCCGTCGGCGGGACCTGCGCCGGTCTCGACCATCCGGCGACGCAAGTAGTGGGCGATCGCCGCCTCCTGCGCATGGGACCGGCCGAAAAAGTGCATGAAATGCCCGAGGTGGTCGTAAAGCGCGCTGGAGTATACCTGGCCAAATCCCCATGCGCCGTTGGAATGCCCGGCATAGTTGAAATGTCTGAAATGGTTCTTCCCCATGCCGATTGCCATCCGCAGCGCGAAATGGGGTGATATGCCGACCGTTGCCCACCGGCTCGGCAATTCGGATCCGGTGGCGGGCTGCCAGGCGTAGAGAAAAGCGAAGACCGGAACAGGGACCTCGACGAGATCGTACTCGACATTGGTCTGCCAGACGCCGTCCTCGCCGGCCGTCCCCAGCAACGCCGCAAATCTCTCTTGATAGTGCTTCCACCCGATCCCGAGAAGCGACAAGGCCCGGGCGTAGGCAACATCGTCCGCCGAGGGATCGAGCAGGGCAAGGCCGGCAAACCCGTACATGTTTCCGACGTAGTAGTGTGGCCATGTCTCCAGGCCGCCTTTTTGCACCCTGCTTTCGGCAAGCCGCTCGGAGGCGTAGCGGAGCATGGCATCGGCCAGGGCCTCTCGCTCGGGCGGAACCAGGTCATTCCAAACCCAGTCGAGGGCCGCCAGCCAGGCAATGTTGGGGCGCGAACGCTCGCCATGTTCCCGGCCCTTGGGAAAAACATCCTCGGCCGTTTCCCGCAACATCCGCCGCACCTTCTCCAGCACGGCCGGATCGCCGGTGACTCGATAGACGAACGCCGCTTCCATCACCCCCACGCCTTCGGACATGGCCCAGTCGCCCGGCCGGATTTCCTCCAGCGGGATGCGGTCCACCTGCGCCTTCATCCGGTCGAATGAAACTCTCTCAACGGTCAGCGCTCGGGCTTTGATTGCCGGCCAGGTCTCGGCGTTGAAGAACAGTCGCGGGTGATCGGTGCGCACGCGCACCACCAGAGCAGTGGCGTCCAGCAGGGCCTCGGCCTCCCACCGCAGTTGCCGCTCAAGGCCCTCCATGGCAAGCAGCTTGCGCAATTCCTGCCGCGCGATCGGGTAGTTGCGCTGCTGCAGATAGGACCGCGCAAGCACCATTTGGGCCTGGGCGATCCATCGGGCATCGCAGGACGCCGTCTGCACTTGGGCACAAGCTTCTCGCGCGGCCGCGTAATCCTTCTCGGCCAAGCACGTCTCGGCCATCGCCAGGCGTGCTTCAGCCTGCTGCTGAGGAGTGAGCGCCTTCGGCGCGGGCTCCGCCGCCGCGAGCATGGCCGCCACAGCCAGGGGCGTCCCGATTGCAGATAGCCATCGCATAGCCTGCCACATGATCGAACCTCCTAACGTGGGCCCTTTTCGAGACGAGTCCCTCTTCGCCGGCCATGGTCAGCGCGAAGCCCGTCGGCAGTTGGATATCTGCCCAACGGCTCGATGCTTTGCGCACGGCAGCCGGTTCGCGGCTGGTCGGGCGCAATTCTATCCCGCCGCCGGTTGCGGCAACAGGATCGGGAACACGAGCGAGGCGTCCCAGGCAAGTTGGCTGCCAGGTCATTTCCGTGTCGCGGCGGGCTGAACGAGACGGTTGTTCTGATCAGCCGTTGCCGCTCCCTAGTTTCAGCGCGGCTTGCATGAGCCGCCGTGGCCGTGAGACAATCGTCTCGCCGGAATCCGACGGCGCACACGAGGTTTACTGTTGTGGTCGCCGTGGCCGCTGGATCATGGGTAATATCCGGCAGGATCGAGGGATGGTGGAGCTGCGATGGGTCCGTTGCTCCATCGAGATCATTCGTAAAACCCAGGAAAACAAAGGCTAATGCCGTTATGTCGATCAACTCTTGCCGCATCCTGCGAGCCGGCATCACCGGCATGTTGACGGTTGCGATGGCCCGCACGGGCTTGGCTTCCTCGCCGGTCTGCAGCGCCGCCCGGGCCGCCGACCCGCCGGTCATCGATGGCCGTTTGCACGATCCGGTCTGGCAATCCGCGCCGGTCCACGGCGGTTTCACGACGGCCGGCGCGAGATCGCCGCGCCAGGTCGACGACACCTCGTTCCGGGCGGCCTACGACGACGCATGGCTCTATCTGGCGTTCGACTGCCGCAATCCCGACATGAAGGACCTCCAGCCGATCGTGCGCCGGCACATCTGGAAGCAGAAGAACCCGTTCCAGGACGAATCGGTCGAGGTGTTTCTCAAGCCGGAGACGGGCGCTAAGATCTTCTATCATTTCCTGCTCCACTTTGCCAACGCCCGCGACCAGCGGACGTGCAGCGGCGATGGCCACGACGACTACCTGCACGTCCCCTGGCGGTCGGCCACCCAGATCCGCGAGGACGGTTGGACGGCCGAGGCAGCGATCCCGATCTGCGTCCTGGCTCCCTCGGGTTCGATCGGTGCGCTCGGGTTGAATGTCGTTCGAAACCGCCGCGTGCCGCGTATCGACGCACAGCACGCCGTGGTCGACGAGGTCCTGGAAAGCAGCGTCTGGACGCCGGGCATGAAACGCATCTACGGCTACCATGAGCCCGACCGCCTGGCGCCCCTGGCCGGCTTGGATCCCGGGCGGCTCCAGGTGCCGCTGCTGGCCCGGATCACCGACGCGCGGGCGTTGCCGTATTTCTTGCGCGACGGGCAGGGCGGCTATGCCTTGGAGGTCGAAATCCGGGGCTACAACGACACGCAGGGCAACCTGGAGTTGCTGGTCGTCGATCGACCGGCATCGGGCGAACCGCGCGAGCAGGTACAGACCGTGCCGGTCTCCGGCAAGGCCGTCCAGCGTCTGTCGGTCGAGATGCCCGTCCATTCGCTCTACGGGCGCGAGGCCCTGCTTCACCTGCGGGCGCCGGGCCGAACCGAGATCCTCGACACGTTCGTGCTCGGCGAACTTTCGGCCTTGAACGTGATGAAAGCCTATCTCGACCGCAACTACTATACCACGGAAGAGAACGCAGTGGCCGTCTGCCAGATTGCGCTGGCGTCTGCTCTGCGGGCCACGATGACCTTGGAAGCCCGGGGGCCGGGCGGGGAGGTGATCGACCGGGTCGTGGATCCCGGAGCCAACCCGCGGCTGAGCATCCCGATCGACACGCTGCCCTTGGGGGCCAATCGGATCGAGCTCGCACTTCGGGAGCATCGCGGCAGCGAGGTGTTCAAAATCGCTCTGACCCTGGTGAAACGCGAGCCCCGGCCGGGGCTGGAGTGGAAGATCGATCGCGCGCGGCGCGTGGTGCTCGACAACGGGCGGCCGTTCTTTCCCTACGGCATGATCATGTCGGGAGTGAAACCGGAGGACCGCCAGGCGTTCCGCGACCTGGCGGAGAACAACTTCAACACGTTCGTCGTGTGGAACCGGACGACGCCGCAAGGGTTGGCCGATTTCCAGCGGATGGCCGCGGAGCATGGCTTGCTGGTGGTGTCGCATCCCGACGAGTGCGGCAAGGAAATCGAGTGGGATTGCCACGCTCGCTATGAAGGCGAGCTGCTCGAGCAAGTCCGGCGCGTGACTCAGGGACAGAGTCTGAATCACCTCAAGGCCGTGCTCACCCTGCCGATCCCGATCGCGGCCCGCAATGCCATTTACGGCGAATTCTACCAGAAGAACATCGGGCGATTCCTGGAAGGCGTGGCGGCGGTCAGGTCGTCTGCGGATCTGGCCGGCTTTTTCATCATGGACGAGCCGATGCCGGCGGAGTACTTCGACGAGTACAAGTTCGGCCAGGACTATTACGCCCGCATTCACCGGTCCGACGGCTATCATCCGGTGATGGTCAACTATTCGAGCTTCATTCCCGACGGAGACCAGTACGTCGATTGGTGCGATATTCTGGCGACCGACCCCTACTGGTCGCCGCCCGCCGCCGACAACACGCGGACCACTCCGAACCACGTCTCCAAAGTCTGCTGGATGACCAACCGGCGCGCGATGGCCCACCGCCAGCCGGTATGGCAGATCCTGGCCGGTCCGCTCTGGAGCGGCTGCCGGAAGCGCCCGCTCAACGACGCTGAACTGCGCTGCCAGACCTACCTGGCGATGGTGCACCGGGCAACCGGTATTTTCTTCTTCGCCTACAGCAGCGTCCGCCCGCCGAACTGGGCGACGTTCCGGCAACTCGGCGCCGAGCTCAAAGAGCTCGCGCCCTTGGCGACAGGCCCGGAAGTCGCGTTGGAGCCCCGTTATCTCAAGGCGATGGTGGACGGCAACGGCGACGAGCCGCAATTCGTCGAAGAGCGGTTCGATCCGCTCCAGGAGCAATATCCGGCGGTTCAGGCGGCGATCCTCGCCGACGGCGCCGGCCGCGAGGTGCTCTTGGCCGCCAATAGCCGGCACTACCCGGTTGCCTGCCGGTTCGAGATTTCGGGCCTCGCCTCGGCGTCCGCTCAATTGGACCGCGGCAAGCCGGAGTTGGCCGGCCGGACCTTCACCGACACATTGGAGCCCTACGCCACCCGTGCCTACCGGATCATCCGCTCGGAAACCGCCCAGCAGGCATGGACCGTCTATCAGACGATCCGCTCCTCCGACCTGGTGAACCCGGAGACGAGCCTGCCGGCGGCCTGCCGCAAGGACCACAAGAACATGCTTCCCAATCCGAGCCTGGAGGAGGAGCATACGGCGACGTGGCCCGATTATTGCACGATTACACCGGGCGCAACGCTCCAATCCTCGGGCGCGCTTTACGGACGCAAATGCCTGCGGCTGGAAAACACGGGGCCGAGACGCCACGAAGCGATGACCATGCGGTGCACACCCCAGAACGGCACTCCTCTTGCGCACACCTTCTCCGCCTACATCAAGGGCGACCGCCCGGGCTTGCGAGCGTGGATCCGCGCCACGCGACTCAATCCCGAGAAGCCGTACGGCGAGAACAAGTTCGTTCCGATCGCCACTTCCTGGCAGCGGTATTCGATCACGGGCGTCCTGCCGGCCAAACTCCGCGACGACGGCGACACCCTGTTCGAAATCCGGCTCTCGGAGCCGGGGGTGATCTGGGTCGACGGCCTACAACTTGAACGCGGCAGCCAGCCGACGGAATTCGAGGAGTAAACTGTCCGCTTGCGGACAAGATCGCTCTCATCGAGGGTCAAAGCCTGACGGCCGCGAATACGGCGCGCGAGGCGTTCCATCAGCAAAAGCTGCTCATCCAGGGAGAGTTGGTCGATTTCGCCTTCAATCTGCTGGAGTATTGAAGTTGACATGGCCCGCTCCTTTGCCCCGGTCCAAGGTCTGCCGCCGATGCCCGTTCCCAGCAAGTATACCCTGTCGCGTGCTGACGCTGCAATCTTCCACAGCACGCATTCCGGCGGGGCGCAGTTCGCGTTGTGCGACGGCTCCGTGCGGTTCATCAGCCAGACGATCGACTACAACGCGATCACGATTCCCAGCAGCCGCCTGACCAACGGCAAGTGGGTGGACAGCGTGCTGGAGCGGCTCTGCGCGAAGAGCGACGGGCAGGCGGTCGGCGAGTTTTAGGCTAAGAGGCCCAAACAGGACCCCGACTGCCCTCACCCCCTGCCGCTATGGGCGAAGCGGGAGAGGGGAGTCTGGGTTGAGCTTCTAACCCAGATGGAAATTCTCGACCGCCGCGGCGATCGCCTGGTCGATTTTGTCGATGACCATGTCGGTTTCGTCGCGAGTGATGATCAGCGAAGGGGCCAAAACCAGGATGTCGCCGTTGTTGCGGAGGATCATGCCGCTGCGGTAACACCACTCGCGGATGAAGCTGCCCACGCCGAGCTTCGGGTCAAGGGGTCGCCGGGTCCGGCGGTCCGCCATGAGCACTACGGCCCAGAGCAGGCCGATGCCGCGGATGTCGCCAATGACCGGGTATTTCTCACGGAGTTCGCCGAGCCGGCCGCTGAGGTATTCGCCCAGCTCGGCGGCATGGTCCAGCAGGTTTTCCTGCTCGATGATCGCGAGATTCGCGAGCGTGGCGGCGCAGGCGACCGTGTGGCCGCCGTAGGTGCTTCCGCTGCGGAGTTCGGAACCCGGCCCGCGGCGGAAGACCTCGGCGATCCGCGGCGTCGTGACGGCGGCGCCGAGCGGGATGAACCCGCCGGTGAAACCCTTGCCGATAGTCATGATGTCGGGCACGACCCCTTCATGCTCGCAGAAGAACCACTTGCCCGTCTTGCCGAAGCCGGTCTGGACCTCGTCGAAGATCAACACGATGCCGTACTTGTCGCAGAGCGCCCGGACGCCGGGCAGGTAGCCTCGCGGCGGAAGGGGGTAGCCGCTGTTGGAGCCGGGTAGAGGATCCAGAATCATGGCCCCGATCGTCTCCGGCTTCTCGAAGAGGATCAGATCCTCCAGCTCCCGCAGACACCGCTGGGCATACTCCTCCGAACTCATGCCCTCTGGCCGCTCATGGTCGCGGACCGCCGGGGCGAAGATGCAGCCGGGCAAGAGCGGCTCAAAATACTCGCGGAACCAGGGCAGGCCGGTGACGGAGATCCCACCCAGGGTTGTCGCGTGGTAGGAGCCGCGGCGGGCGATCGTTTTGAAACGGTGCGGCCGGCCCTGCGCGACATGGAACTGCCGGGCCATCTTCAGGGCCGTTTCGTTGGCCTCGGAGCCGCTGTTGACGAAGAAGCTGACGGACAAGTCGCCCGGCATGATCTGGGCCAGCTTACGGGCCAGTTCCACCAGCGGCACCGTGAACGCGTCTTCGTAGTTCGGAAAGAACTCCAGCAACTCCATCTGCTTCCGGACGGCTTCGGTCACTTCGGGACGGCAGTGGCCGCAGACGGTCGTCAGCAGCGTGGCAAACGAGTCGAAATACTTCTTGCCGTCCAGGTCGTAGACGTAGCAACCTTCGCCGCGGACGAAGATCTTGGGCCCGCGACCCAAGTTCTCGTTGCTAGCGAAGTGGGGAATGACCAGGTCGAGGGCGTCCTGGCGAAACCGCGCCTTTTCCGCTTCGGTCCACTCGGAGGGGGACATGGCAATGCTCCTGGCTTGTCCGAAACCGCCGTCATGCCGGCCAGTATAGCCGAAGCAGCGCGGGATGTTTAGTATGGGATTTCGCGCTGAAAGCTAGGAGTTAGGAGGTAGGAGCTAGAATGGGAGGGTCGGTCGCCCGATAATTGCTGCCGCTTCGGTATTCTAAGTCCTGACTCCACTCCTGAAACGCCTACCTAAGTGAATCAACGACTTGTCAGGGACGCGCGCGGTAGATCCCGTCTGCGGGATGGGATCCTCCGGGTTCCGCTCGGCAAGCGGAACCTACTTGAGAATCTGGCGGGTCGTTGAAGTGATTCGTGCACAACCCCTTGGTGTCTTTGCCAACGATCCCTGGAGAAAACCTGAAAGGTGCCGTCATGCATCCATACGTCGATCATGTGGGGCTTTGGGCAAAAGAACTCCGGGAGTGGCTTCCCGACATGATCTTCGATGCTCACGTCCACGTCGGCCCCCCCGAGGTTATGGGGCGACTCGGCGACGAACGCAAGAAGCTGGCGCTGTCCACCTTTACGAGCCTCACCTGGGAGGAACTGCAAGCGTGGCACGCGCAGCTTTTCCTGGGCAAGCGGGTGGCCGGGCTGATCGGATTTCCCTTCCCGCTCCGGGAGGTCGACCAGGACGCCGCCAACCGGTACATCATCCGGCTCATGAAGACCGTGCCCGGCTTTCACGGTTTCCTCCTGGCCCATCCGACCGACGTGGGGCGAAGCCTCGCCGCCTTCGACGCGGCGGTCCGGGAGGGCGTGCGGTTCTCGGGCGTCAAGCCGTACTTCGACCTGCTGGGCAAGGGAGTCTTCGAGTCGACCATGCCGGAATTCATTCCCGAGGGCCTGCTGGAATTCATGAACCGCCAGCGGCTGGTCCTGATGCTCCATACTTCCGGCCGCGGCGTTGGGGAAGCGGCGACCCAAGAGTATCTGCGACGCGTGCTCGACCGCTACCCGGACCTGCGGATCGTCCTGGCCCACATGGGCCGCTACCTGGAGACTTCTTCGGCGACGCTGGTGGAAGTCTACCGCCGCGCGCTGGAGCACCACGGCGTGCACCGGCGTCTGGTGTTCGGCACCGACCTGCCGTTCGGCCTGATCACGGGCGTCGAAGCCTGGTCCGACACGCACGGGGCGATCTTCGTCACTCGCGACATTTACTCCTGGAGCGATCCCACGCTGACCTCCGACGCCGTGGATCCCACACAACTCACCTACAATACGTACCACGTCGTCAAGGCAATCAAGGACGCAGTCGAAACGATGGGTCTTTCCGCCGCCGAAGCCGAGTCGCTCAAGGAGTCGATTTTCTACGGCAATGCCGCGAGCCTCTTTGGGACCGGCGACTGAATTCGCGGTTTTCCAGCCTCACAATGGACGTGGGTGGTCTCGAATACCACTCCATCTTCCTCATGGCATAGGGGTTTCCCGAAGACCCTGCCAACATGCGCCATTTTCCCCAGATTCTCCTTTTTGGTGCCGAGCGGGGTTGACCTGCCGCTGCACGCCTGATAATCTTCGGGGCTTTACCAGTTTGCTGTTTGCGGAGCGTTCCCAGTGCCTTACGACAGTATCGTGCTAGTCAAGCAGGTCCCCGACACGGCGAATATTACCGCCGAGGCCATGAAGGAAGACGGGACGGTCAATCGGGCTGCGCTTCCAACGATTTTCAATCCAGAGGATCTCAACGCTTTGGAGACGGCACTGGAGGTCCGCGATGCCTACGGCGGGACGGTCACGGCCGTCACTATGGGCCCCCCCAAGGCGGCGGACGTGCTTCGGGCGTGCCTTTTCCGCGGAGCGGATCGGGGAATCCTCCTGACCGATCGCCGTGCGGCTGCCAGCGACACCCTCGCGACCAGCTACATCCTCAGCCAGGCGGTGAAGACGGTCGGCCGTTTTGACATCGTCTTCTGCGGCCGCCAGGCGATCGACGGCGACACGGCGCAGGTCGGGCCGCAGTGCGCCGAGAAACTCGGCATTCCGCAGATCACGTATCTGGAGCAACTTGTCAGCCTCGACGGGCCGATGGTGCGGATCCGCCGAAACATCGGGCACGGCTGGGAGGTGGTGGAAGGAAGACTGCCGGTGCTGGTCACCGTGATCGGCTCGGCCAACAAGCCGCGGCCTCCGGCGGCCCGCCGCGTGATGCGGTTCAAGCGAGCGAAGGTGATGGCGGAGCTTGCCGCCGAGGCGAAGGCGGACAAACCGGGCGCGCCGGACGACGAAGTCCAGGCGGAGGCCCAGCGCCGTGCGGCGGCAGTCAAGGAAAAAGGTCTCCTGATCGAGCAGTGGAACCTCGACGACATCGGCGCGGACCTCGAACGGTGCGGCCTGGCCGGCTCGCCGACCAAGGTTTTCCGCGTGCAGTCGATCGTGCTCACGAAGGAAGGCTACACGGAAGTGGTGGCAACTGAGGACGGTGTCCGCCAAATGATCCACGAATTGGTGATTGACCGAACGCTCGGCTGAGGCACCGCGGGACGGATTGCCAGTCCGCCCGCGCGGCTGGACGGCCGGGAATAACATAGATCCGGGACAAATGAGACCATGATCGATCCGAACCGCCAGGGCGAAGTCTGGGTCTTCGCCGAACAAGAAGACGGCTCGTTGCACGACGTCGTGCTGGAACTCTGCGGCAAGGCGCGCGAATTGGCCGACACGCTGGGCGTGAAGGCGGCCGCCGTGCTGCCCGGCAACCAGGTCCGCCCGCTGGCCAAGCGGCTGATCGCCCAGGGCGTCGACAACGTTTATCTTGTCGACAACCCCAAACTCAGCCACTTCCAGACGCTCCCCTACGCCCGCGTGATGACCACGCTCATCCAGCGCCACAAGCCGCAGATCGTGCTCTACGGGGCGACGGCCATGGGACGCGACCTGGCCCCGCGCGTGGCTTCCGAGATGCGTGCCGGGATGACGGCCGACTGCACCGACTTGGAGATCAGCGACGTCACCGATCCCAAGACGAAGACGCTCCACAAGAACCTGCTGTTGCAGATCCGCCCGGCCTTCGGAGGCAACATCATCGCCACGATCGTCAACTACGACTGGTGGCCGCAGATGGCCACGGTTCGCGAGGGCGTGATGCCGCTGAAACCGGCCGACGAGTCCCGCCGCGGGAACGTCGTCGAGGAGAAGGTGGAGTTGGACGAGACGCTGCTGGCTTTGAAGCTGATCCAGCGGCACATCGAGCCCCGCAAGGTGAATCTTAAGGGTGCCCGCGTGATTGTCGCGGGCGGCGGCGGAGTGGGCAGCAAGGACAACTTCCGTTTGATCTACGACCTGGCGGCGGCCATCGGCGGCGCCGTCGGCGCCAGCCGCGCGGCGGTCGACGGCGGCTACATCGGCAAAGAACACCAGATCGGCCAGACGGGCACCACCGTGCGGCCCGCGCTCTACATCGCGGCAGGCATCAGCGGCGCGGTGCAGCACCGTGCCGGGATGGAAGAGTCGGCCAAGATCATTGCCATCAACACGGATCGCGATGCCCCCATTTTCTCGGTCGCCCATTATGGCATCGTCGGCGACCTGAAGAAGGTGATCCCCATGATGATCAAGGCGGTCAAAGAACGCCGGTAGTCCGGAGCATTTTCGACATCCAAGCGAGCCGGTTGCGGCATTGCCCTCATGCCTCGCGGCCGACCGACAACATACTTCCCGTGGAGTTCGCCTGTGGGTAACTTCTTTCTCGACAACCAGGACATCCAGTTCCTCTTCAACACTATGGACCTGAAGGCGTTGGCGCGCATCCAGGAATTGGATGCCGAGAACGGCGACGCCGACTACGTACCGATCGATGACGAGGACACGGTGGACAACTACCGCCGCGTGTTGGAGATCGCCGGCCAGGTGGCGGGCGAGACGATCGCTCCCAACGCCGAGCAGGTGGACGAGGAAGGCAACCAGCTCAACGACAACGGCACCGTCACGCTCCATCCTCTGGTCCAGCAGAACCTCGACCGGATGACCCAGGCCGATCTGATGGGCTTCACGCTGCCGCGGAAATACGGCGGACTGAACTGCCCGAACCTCATCTACACGATGGCCACCGAGATCGTCAGCCGCGCCGACGGCTCGTTCATGAACATGTTCGGCCTGCAGGGGATCGCGGAAACGGTCAATGCTTTTGCCAGCCAGGAGATCAAGGACGAGGTGCTGCCGCGCTTTGCCCACGGCGAAGTGACCGGCGCCATGGTGCTCACCGAGCCCGACGCGGGAAGCGATCTCCAGGCCGTCCGGCTCCGCGCCTACCAGGATGAAAAAGGCAACTGGTATCTCAACGGCGTAAAGCGGTTCATCACCAACGGCTGCGGCGAGATCCTGCTCACGCTGGCCCGGAGCGAACCCGAGATCAGCGACGGCCGCGGCCTGAGCCTCTTCATCTCCGAGCGGTCGGAAAAGGTCCGCGTGCGCCACCTCGAACACAAGCTGGGGATCCACGGATCACCGACCTGCGAACTGGTGTTCGAGGACACGCCGGCGCGGCTGATCGGCGAACGGCAGCGCGGGCTGATCACCTACGTGCTGGCGCTGATGAACGGCGCCCGGGTCGGCATCGCGGCGCAGTCGCTGGGGATCGCGGAAGCAGCGTACCGCCTGGCGCGGATCTACGCCCACACGCGCCAGCAGTTCGGCGTGCCGATCGAACGGTTGCCGGCGGTGGCGGAGATGGTGACCGACATGCAGGTGGCGATCGAGGCGGCGCGGGCGTTGACCTACGAGACCAGCCGCATCTGCGACCACGAGAACAATAACCTGCGGATCCTCGAATGGAGCAAGAGTCTCGACAAGGACGAGGAGAAGCAGCGGAAGCAACAATCGCGCGTGTACAAGCGGATCAACGGCATGATGACGCCGATGAGCAAATACTATGCCTCCGAGATGGCCTGCTGGGTGGCCAACACGGCGATCCAGGTCCTGGGCGGCTCGGGCTACATGAAGGATTATGCCGCCGAGCGCTACCTCCGCGACTCGAGGATCACGACGATCTACGAGGGGACCAGCCAATTGCAGGTGGTGGCGGCGGTCCGCGGCGTCACTTCCGGCGCATTTGAGAACTACGTGGCCGAACACGAGCGAGCCCAGTACGAAGACCCGCTCCTGGACGAGTTGAAGCAGAAGCTCGTCGAGGCGCGCAAACGGATCCTCGAGGCCGTCCAGTTCGTCAAGTCGAAGCCGACGAGCTATCTCGATCTGTCGGGCCGGCGCCTCGTCGATTCCGCGATCACGGTAATCGTCGGCCATCTGTTTCTCGGCCAGGCGCGCGCGAGCGAGCGCAAGGCGCGGGTGGCCCGCCGCTACATCGAGAGCCAACTGGCCGTGTTGCGGATGAACTGCGAACAGATCCACGCCGGCGACACGTCACCGCTGGAGGAATACGAACTGTTGGCCGGGCCGGTGCCGTCCAACGACTGATTGCAGCAACAGGGGGCAAGCACGATGGGCATGTTCACCGGCAAGATCGGCCTGGTCATGGGCATTGCGAACGACCGCAGCATCGCCTGGGCGATGACCGAGTCGCTCGTTCGCGAAGGGGCGGAGCTGGCCTTCACGCATCTACCCAGCCCTTCCAGCGAGCGCCGCGTCCGCCAGCTCGTCGACCCGCTCGGGCCGAAGGTGCTTCTGCCCTGCGACGTGCAGAAAGACGAGGACATCGCAAAGGTCTTCAAGGCGGTCCAGGACGCCTACGGCAGGCTCGATTTCCTGGTGCACTCGATCGCCTTCGCCCCGCCGCAGGAGCTTCGCAAGCCGTACATTGAGTGCAGCCGCGAGGGCTGGCACCTGGCCATGGATATCAGCGCCTATAGCCTGGTGGCGGTGAGCCGGGCAGCCGCCCCTCTGATGCCCGAGGGGAGCGCCATCGTCACCATCAGCTACTTCGGCGGCGAGAAGGTGATGCCCGGCTACAACATGATGGGCGTCTGCAAAGCCGCGCTGGAGCACAGCATGCGCTACCTGGCCTGGGATCTCGGGCGCAAAGGAATCCGGGTGAACGCCATCAGCGCCGGCCCCATGCGGACGCTCAGTTCCGCGGGCGTCTCCGGCTTCGACGAGATGCGGGAGCACGCCGTCCGCAAGTCCTGCCTGGGCCGCAACGTGGATCCCGAAGAGCTGGGCAAGGCCGGACTCTACTTCCTGAGCGATTTCTCCAACGGCGTGACCGGCGAGGTGCTCCACGTCGACTGCGGGTACAGCATCGTCGGACTGTGAATCAGAGTCCACGAATTGTGGTACTCCATCTTCAATGCGCCGAAGAACACTCGCGAGGGAGTTAGGAAGCGTCGGCAAACACCCCCTGTGCGGACTGCGGGACCTCGATGGGAACAAAAGAGTTCTGAGGATAAAGGTAGTCCTCGCCGGATTCGTCCACCACACGAATGAATCCGCGCGTGCCGGCAACATCGTCCGGGATCACCCGATACACCTTGCGCAGTTCCAGCGAGGCGGGATACGCGCTGTTATTGACACAGATGACATATCGGTTTTCTTCTGCGTTCTTGGTCATATAGCCTCTTTACTCCATGCCATTTGGTCCATGTTTCACTTACTCGCTCGGCTTGACCGCGCGCGTTACGACGATGTTGTCTACCGCAGGCCCGTCCGCTCGGGATCGCTCGCGACGGCAGCCGCACTGCACGGACAGAGGCGAACCCGGCGACGGCGCTTTGCCGCAGGGCCCCCGCCACAGCGCGCGAGGAGGCTCGCCGACGACCTGGATCGTTGCACGGCAAGACCCTTGTGACGTGTCGACGACCAACTGCAGGTGGCTCCAAGCATCCAGCGCCACGGGCATTGAGGTGTCGACGAAGCGGTCGCCGCTCCAGCAATGCCAGGTTCCGTTCATCGCCATGATTGCTGCCACGGGCTCGCCGGTGCGGGAGTCGTAGAGGCCGCAGGCGGTGCGGTCGTTCGTGGCAAGTTCCTGGCCCGGCGCGAAGTGAAGGTGCGGCCGGTCGCTCCGCGGCAGGAGGTCGAGGTCCAGCGTGATCGTGTCTTCGCGCGCCAGTGCGAGTCCTTGCGGAGAGATCACCGCCGTGCCGCCCATGCCTCGAAACCGCATCGACTGGAGCTCGTTGCCGAACGACACGTCGCGGTCCACGGTAACGTCGCCGGCAATTCCGTCGCGGACTGACCACGCCGCCCCGTTTTCCGGGCCGGTCCCGTGGATCGTGGAAACGGCCCGCTGCGACTCGAAACCTTCACGGAGGACGACGTGCGGTCCCGGTTGGGCCGCAACCATGCTGGGAAGCCACCGGAGCGAAACGTCGTCCAGATAGATCACGCTGGCAGTTTCGCCTTGCGGCGAAAACTCCATCCAATTGAAGGCGTTGTGCTTTGAAGCGTACTTCACGTCACGGCAGATCGGCACGAGCGGGTCGGTCCCCAACGACGCGGAATACGTGCCCCGCTCCAGATCCACTTCCAGGGACAAGCGGTGCCACGCGCCCGGCGTAACCTTCGCGTCGGATGCCGTCAACTTTCCGTTCTGACTATACCGGACGACGCCGTCGGGGCCCCTTCCGATGAGCAGGCCCACTTCGTAGCGATTCGCCGGATCGCCGTCGTACTGCAAATAGGCGACCAGCGACGACCGCTCGTCGGGACGGAAGACCCAGTAGTCCCAGGCACATTTTCCGCCGACGATTGCCGTGTCGACGAGGAACGCCCAGCCGCCGCGGTCGTGGCAACTGGTGTGGCGAGCGACCAGCGCGCCGGTTCCCTTTTCGTCGCGGGTCAGCTTCAGCGCGGTTCCCGAGGAGCCGCGCCGGACCTGGCTCTGGGCCGCGGGTCTGGCATCGCTGCCGTCGCCGAGCGTATACCAGTAGCCGGGGCAGGATCGCAGATCGGGTCGATAGGCGCAGTCGCCGAAGCCGCCGCCGTAGCCGGCGGAATTCTCGGCAAACGCGTTGAAATCCTGCTCGACGAACTTGATGTGGCCGAAGTCCGCGAGGTCGCGCTTCCACTGTTCCCACCGCTGAAACCAGGCCAGGCAGTACATGTCGAACCACTGGTCGATCCGCCAGCCGTCGGCGCCCGGCGGGGGCGGGTTGAAGGATAGATAGGGCCCGCCCGCTTGAATCAGCCTCGCCGTGGGCTGGCGGCTGTTGCGAATGAACTCGCGATAGACGTCGAAAGGCACGCTGGCATCGAGATAGCCGAGCTTCGCGGGATCGTGATCGGTGCCACGGAAGACACCATCGTCCAGCCCAACGGGGACGACCAGCTCGTTGACGAGCCCTTCGTCGATCCACGTCCGCCAGTCGAGATGCCAGTTTCCTAAACATGAGCCGGCGCGGTCGCCCGGGATCTGGACGGCGATCTCGATCTTGGAGTCGATCTTGTTCATCGCCTCGCGGAGTTCGCGGTAGAACTGCGTGAGGTACTGGCCGCGGAGCGTCCGCCAGTTCTCGACCATCGGGTCCTTCAAGTCGTAGGCGGGATTCGTGAAATCGAACCGCGGATCCGTGAGGATGTCGACACTGTAGCGGCGTTTCATTTCCTCGACGACGGGCGCGTTGAAGCCGAACTGGTCGGCGTGGCGCGGCGGCGGCTGCATCTGGGCCGCCTCGGTACGGAGACACGCCAGAAACCTCCGCAGGCCGTGGTGACGCGCGAAGTACTCATACTCCGCCACCTTGGCCGCCCGGGCCCCGGGATAGGCATACTCCCAGACCATGTAGTGCTTTCGACCCTGCCAGTCGATGGATAGAATCTCGGGATGTTCGTGAGCGTAGCGGTTTTCGTACAGCCAGCGGTGCGTGAAACCCGGCCCTTCCGGCGGCGCCCCATTGCTGTAGACGGTCGGGTAGTAGCCCCAGATTTGAAACCCGATCTCGTCCGCCGTGTGCCGCAACGCCCCGAGCAAGTCAAAGCTGCGGTGTACCCGGTCGGGAACCACCAGCAGATAGTTCGAGACCGGGTGGACCTTTTCCGCTGGCCAGCGGACGGTGAACCGTTCGGGCAACATGCTCTCATCCACACGGAAATAGACTCCCCCCAAGCCCCGCCCCTTCCAGCGCCGGACCATGTTGGCCACAGCCTGCGGCGAGTCCATGGCGGGATCGGTCCCCGGTCCGCACGTGACCACGGCGTCGGCCCAGCTCACAATTCCGCGATGGGCTGTCTCGGCCGGCAGAGTGCCTGCGAACAGCGGCACAACCGGCAGAAATAACAGACTCGGTATGAGGAGTAGCGCGCTGGTGTGAAGCATTCGGGTTAGCGGGTTCGTCATGGTGCTGCAATCCGAGATCATGCTGCCGTGGTTGTTTCCATGAGAGGCCAAACGGAACGGCAACAGCCCTCACCCCCTACCCCGATGATCAATGCGTGAGAGGGGAGTTGCGCCAGGAAAATCAACTGCTGTTCTTATACCGGCCGGCGGCTGCCGAGTCCATCGGCGTAGGCGAGGAACGCTTCCGCCACAAAGCGCCCATCAAAGCAGCACGAGGAAGAAGGTGCGGCATGAATGACAAGAGATTGCTCGGCCTCTGGGGCCTGAAATGGAATCCGTTTACGCCCGAGCGTCCAGGGAGCTGAGCCAGGCTAAAGCTTTGGAGGAGGCGAGCCGGCGGGCTCTTCTTCGGGAACCACCGAAAGTCCGCCCGAGGAGCGGAGTTCCACGCGATACCGTTTTCCTGGAACCAATTTGATGGAGGGCGCCTCGCCATGGGCGGCGCGAACGCCCGCGCTCTTGGCCATCGCAGGGTTGTTCGCATAGTCCCAGAAGCGGTCCCACAGTTCCTGTTCGAACTGCGTCGGTTTGCCGCCGTTTCGGTAAGCAACGGGCTGTGATTTCGGCTGGTCGAGCGCAAAGCCCTGGCTGGGTTGCTGGGTCTCGCCAAACACCCGGCGGAACAGGCAGACGGAAGTGGACCGCAAAGAGTCCCCCAGTTCCACGTACTGATCGCTGAACTTCACCACCCAAGCATCCAGATAGATCAGGTCCCCCTCCACGGTGAAGACCCGCGGATTGTCCAACGGCTGGCCGTTCTCGTTGAGCTCAACGAAGCTGAATTTCGTCGTCAGGTCGTCCGTCGCGGCGGAGCCTTGCTGCGAAAGAACCGAGATCTGAGCCACCCGGTGATCGACTTTCAGCAGCTTCAAGGCGATCTGGAGGCGATCGATCTCTTTCTGCTTGACCTTGAGATCTTCATTCAGCACCACAATCCGGGCCGCCTTTTCCTGGACATCGGCCGACAGCCGATGGACCTCCTGCTGCTTCGCGTGCAGCTCAGCTTCTTTCTCCGCGAGCCTGGCCTGAGCGGCCCATTTTTCCGCGTAGTAGTTCTGGTAGCCGAACCAACCGGCGATCCCCAGGCCGGCAGCAACGACCAGGGCCAATAGCAGCCCCAGGAAGCTGTTCAATGCGCTAATGAGCTTGAGCACCGGTCACCCCTCACATGCGGCAGCTCGCTGATGAGTCATGATCCTCTTTCGGATCCCCCAACCTACTTTCTTCTTCGGCACAACCCAGGCTCACGGCCCGGAATCCAAGACCGCGAATCGTAGATCCTCACACTCCCAAGTCCTCTTTCAGCCGGCGGACTGCGGTGTCGGTCCGCTCCATGGCCGCGGTCAGATCGGCCAGTTCGGAGCGAATCTCGGACAAATCGGTCCGTAGTTGTTCGATCTCCCCCCGTAAGGACTCTACGAGTCCAGTGCCCGGTGCGGCCATTCTGCCGCCACCCAGATTCTCCGCCTTGTCGGCCGACTCGCCAGTGGCGGTTGGGACCGGCCGGACGGCCGCCATCTGCGACCTGATGCGGTCCAACTCGCCGGCGGAGTAGAGCGCGTGGGTGATCATGTGGCCACGTCCCTCCGGCGTCAGCGGGAGCACCAACCCCTTCGACTTGAGCGATTCGAGGACGGGCCGCAGCGCGGGCAGATCGGCGATCGGCTCCATCCGAGAGGCCCGGCCGCGAAGTTCGCCTTCCGTCTGCGGCCCGCGCAACAGCAGTTCCGCCATGACGGCGAGCTCCACCTTCTCGACCCCGAGCCACTCGTAAAGATAGTGGCGATACTTAACCACCCTGCCGTAGCCCTCGACCAAGCCGACGGCACCCAGATGGCGGAGGCGCTGGAGGGACTCTTCGGCGTCTTCGGGTTCGATCTGCATGACCGGGTCGCGGTTGCTCTTCTGGTTTGCGGCCGTGACCACGGCGTTCAGCGACATCGGGTAGGCGCTGGGTGTGGTTTTCGCCTTCTCGACCAGAACGCCAGCCACACGCCGGTCGATGGCTGAAAGCGGCTGCCACCGCGGTTTCGGTTGCGAAGCCTGTGGATCGGATTGCTCGTTCATCCCGGTTCCTCATGAGGCGATACGCGACTGACAAAAAGCGGCATCGGTTCAGCCAAGTGGCAGCCGAAGTCGGCAGGATTTCGGGAATTTGGGCAGATTGCCGCGGTAGTTCCGAATTCTCACGAATTCGGCTGCAGGAACGTGGGCCGGCCAGGTAGTCCGGAGCGACGTTCTACGCATTGTTACCCGGCAGGCCGGTTGTTGTAAACACCGTTTCAAACTTTATCGCCTGTAGCGATTTTAGCGGCCCCGCTGAAAGACTCTCCGGAAGATAGCGGTTCTGGCATATCGCTCGCGCAAAATGCCGTCGTCCGAAGCGGATTCTTTCTTGAAGGTTTTCCGCGCTTTGGTACATTGGCAGAGTGGGGCGGGCATTTGGCCGGCCGGCGTGGCTCGGGTTCTTAGTGCAGGGCGTATTCCAATGGTAAGTCCTCGTCATCCTCGGCGTGGTGAGGTGGAAGAAATCCTCCGCAACGCGGAACTTCGCGACGAGTTGGAACCCTATTACGACGAGTCGATCAGCCGGGTGGAAGTGCAGCATCTCCCTCTGGCCGTCGAGAACGAGTACCTGGCCTCGATGCTGGCCTGGGAAACGGCGCCGGTGCTGCCCATCTACAAGTGGTTCGAACCCGAGATGCGGCCGCCCCGGCCCGATATGCTCAAAGACGACGACCTTCACGAGATCCTCTGGGACGTGATCCGCCGGCTCTACGAGAAACGGATCGTGCTGGACTTTGGCGACCATCTCTCCGACCGTGAGCTCTACACGCTCATCTATCGCGACATCTTGCCGTCGCGAGAAAAGAAGATCGACTGCGGCACGAACTACCTGCACTGGGACTGCGCCGGCGCCAGCGGGGATCCGGAGGTCTGGCTGCGGTATTATGCGAGCGAAGAGGAACGCCAGGCATGGGCGGAAGCCTACCGCCAGCCGCTGCCGCCCACCGGCGTCCCGCCGCACCCGCGCCAGATGCCGCAGGATCCACTGTAGCAGGCACGCTCCGCCGTGCCGTCCGCAACGGCGCTCGGAAGGACCTTCACCTGCGATCTATTGTTGCCGGACCTGCTCGAAGTAGAAGACCCCCTTCTTGTTCGACGTGACGATGTCGAGCAGGCCGTCGCCGTTGACATCGGCGACTTCGAATTGCGTGCCCACGCCGCTGTCGTGGTCCACGGCGTGGCGCGTCCAGGTAGGCCTGCCTTCCTTGCGGCCCAGCTCGTACCACACGACCACGGCCGGCATGTCGCCGCCCGGATCCCCGGTCATGTGGGCCCGCCATCGCTTGCCGGTGACGAAATCCATGAGGCCGTCGCCGTTGATGTCGGCCAGGCAGAGGGCGTGGGTCTGGGAAACCGTGTCGTCGATCGTGTGCGCGGCCCAGCCATCGGCCGTCTGCTCGTGCCACCAGATGCCGAACCCGTGGGCGCTGGAGCTGAGCACGTCGCGGTCGCCGTCGCCGTCGAAGTCTTCAATGGCCATGTGCGCGGATTCGTCGCCAAGGCGGGCGGCGTGGAACGGCCATGTCTCCCCGTTGCCGTCCGCCGGCCGCTCCCACCAGCCTTCGGTCGTGACCACGTCGTTGCGGCCGTCGCCGTTGAGGTCGCCCACGCCCAACCCGTGCGCGTACTTCTTGGAACCGGGCGCCTCGGGCTCGGAAAACGCGCGGATCGGCCAGGCTCCCGACCAGGTCTTGCCCGGCCCGGCATACGCCATGCGGCGCTGGGGACAGTCGGGGTTTTCCGGGTCGGGCGAGTATCCGAAGACCAGTTCGGCCCGGCCGTCGCCGGTCAGGTCCGTCCAGATGGGGCTCTCGTTGTTCGTCACGGCAGCGGCGACGCGCCGCTTCCAGGGCCCGCCGGAGCTGCCGGGATTCTCAAACCAAAAGGTCTCCCCGCCCGGCACGCCGACCGTGATCAGATCGGTCCGGCCATCGCCGTTCACGTCGGCGACGAAGCAGGCGAAAACGTCGCTGTACTGGTCCGGCGAAAAGGCATTGGGCTGTTCGAGAACCGCGTGCATCGCCCAATCCGGGCCGGCATAGTAGACGCTCCCGGCCGCAATATCTTTCTTGCCGTCGCCGTTGAAATCCGCCACGGCCACGCCTTCGCTGCGGAACACCGGGTCGATCTGCGTGCGCTTGAACGCGACCTTTTCGGCAGCGCCCAGCCGGCTGTCCGGCGGCAAGAAAAACGCCGCCCCGAACAGCACAAAGCCCCAGAAGGGGAGAATCGTCTTCATGGTGGTACCTCAAGGTGCAGCCGCCTGCGAAGCAACGGCCTGCCGGCCCGATCGACCGGAAGCCGCTTCTTTCCAGCATATCACCCCACCGTGGGAGAAGAAAGAAAATTATCCGCTTGTTTCGCTCGATTCCTTCGCTGGCAAACGTGGCAGCGGGCGAGGGCGGCCAAACGGAAGCTTCTTGCCGGAAACCGGCAGCCCCATCGTCCATGCCTTCGCTCGGTTCACCCGGGTTTCCCGCGGTCTATACTAGACTTGGTGCCGGAGACTCCTCTTTCAGAGATTACTGCAATTCTCGCTCTTCCGCGGGGCTTCGCGTTGTGCCTGAACCTTCCTCCCTGACGCCCGATACGCCAAAAGCCGTCGGCGACCTGGTCAACGCGGCGGGAGGAACCGCGTATTCCAGCGGCGAGGAACCACGGAACGGGCCTCCCGCGGTACCGAGGGCGGCCCAAATTCCGGCGGCTGCGTTGCCACTGCCACCGCCACGACCGCTGGATCCGTTACGAGCCATCCCTCCCGTCCTCAAGACGGCCGATCCGCCGCGGGGCCGGTGGGGTTGGCTGAGGCGGCGCGAATCGCAAAGCTGCATGGCCAGCTTCCTCGTTCACATCGTCCTGCTGGTCACCCTGGGGCTGGTCGTTTTCGGATCCCAGCCCGGCCGGCCCGGCCCGAGCCTCACGGCATCGTTCGGCGAACAGGAACCGCTCGACATGTTGGTGGATCCATCCGAGACGCCGAGCACTCGGATCGAGTGGACCCGCATCGCGCGCGAAGCGACCGAGTCTCGCCACCAGAACGAAACGCCGCAGGTGGCGTTGCCGGAGCAGGAGGTCCGGGGAGAGCAGGTCGCGTCGAATCCCGGAGTCGGGTTCCAGTCGGAGCATCCGGCCGATTGGACGAGGGCCGCGGCCGTGACGGGCGGCGGCCTGGAGGGACGGCGGCCGGGAGCACGGGCGAGGCTCGTTCAGGAGGGCGGCGGGAACCAGGCCAGCGAGGAGGCGGTGGAGCGAGGCCTTCGCTGGCTGGCTGTGCACCAGTGCCGCGATGGAAGCTGGAACTTCAACCACAACCAAGGTCCCTGCCAGGGTCTTTGCCGCCATCCGGGCGACTCCTCCAGCACGACCGGGGCCACTGCCATGGCCCTGTTGGCTTTCCTCGGCGCGGGCCACACGCACGTCGGCGGCGACTACATCAGCTCCGTGCGCGACGGTCTCTACTACCTGGGCGGCCGTGCGGCCGTCACCTCCAACGGCGCCGATCTCCAGGAGGGCACGATGTACGCCCAGGGCCTTGCCACGATGGCACTCTGCGAGGCCTATGGGCTGACCAAAGATCCGGGGTTGAAGGATCTCGCGCAGCGAGCCATCGACTTCATCGTCTTCGCTCAGGACCGCGACGGAGGCGGCTGGCGCTACGCCCCGGGCGCGCCGGGCGACACGACGGTGACCGGGTGGCAACTCATGGCGTTGAAAAGCGGCCAGATGGCGCGGCTGAGTGTTCCCTCGCCGACCGTCTTCGCCGCCGACCGGTTCCTGAACCAAGTCCAGAGCCAGGAGGGCGCCCTGTATGGCTACAGGACTCCGGAGCCACGGCCCAGCACGACGGCCGTGGGCCTGCTCTGCCGCATGTACAACGGCTGGGGCCGCAGCCATCCGGCGATTGCACAGGGAGCCGCCTACTTGAGCAAGCTGGGACCCTCCAAGGAAGCCGACGGCATGTATTTCAACTACTATGCCACCCAGGTCCTTCACCACCTCGGCGGCTCCGAGTGGGAACGCTGGAACGCCAAGATGCGCGACAGCCTGATTTCCACGCAGAGCGGCGACGGGCACGAAGCGGGCAGTTGGCACTTTCCCGGCAGCCACTCCAAGGCCGGTGGAAGGCTCTACTGTACGGCAATGGCCGTGCTGACGCTCGAAGTCTACTACCGCTACCTGCCGCTCTACCGGTCCGGCGCCATTGAATCACGGTAGACCGACAGCGCCGCGGCGCGAAGATCTTGCGTATTGCGGCCGCCGCAAGCCAACGCCGCGAAGCATTTTTCTGCGTGGAATGTAGCAGGAAAAAGACCGTAGCCGAAGTCGCGGGACTTCGGAGTCCGCGCACAACACCCGAATCCTCACGAATTCGGCTACCGGAATGCTCTACCGCGTTGGCCGATACGGGCCATCTTCGGCAGCCCGACGGCCGCTTGGGGTTACGACTGGAATTCAGAGCTCAAGATGTAGTTCTCCAATCCGCGGATTTCCCCCTCCTTGTTCTCGATCGCGGCAAACACCACGTCGCGCATGGAAACCAGGCCGACCAGCCGGTCGTTTTCCACAACCGGCAGGTGGCGGACGCCATATTGCTTCATGAGGCCCATGCACTGTTCGACCGTGGTCTCCGATGTGACGGTGATCATTTTGGACACCATCACATCCTTGATCTTGGTATCTTTCGCCGTGCGCCCTTCATTCTCGCCTTTGCAGAGGTAATCGCGCTCAGTGTAGATGCCAACGACCTTTCCGCCTTCGGTCACCAAGAGAGCGCCGATGTGCGAGTCGGCCATCATCTTGATGGCCTTCAGGACCGTATCCGTGGATGCAACGGAAAACGACTTTACGATCTCTTTGGCTTCCAGCAAATCTCGGACAGTGGTCATTTCCTCCGCTCCTTGTGACAAGATGAGAATGGTTGCACCGGGTACGGCCCCTTGGCCGATTTTCCGACCGGCGGAATTGTGGTGCTCGGCGGACGCCCGCATCTTAGCGTGGACGCGGGTCGCTTTCAAGGACTCGTGGCAATCGCGTCGCGCAGCAGACGGATCGCGCCGTGCCGGGAAGTCGGGGAAGTTTCCATCTCGCGGTGGGTTCCAATTCATCGCGTGCGGACCATGTACGCGGAGGAGTCGCCGCGGATGGATGCGATTGGCTTCTCCAACACGCTTGCGCGGTTCGGGCACCCTGGCCGTGGGCCCGGCGCGCAGGACGGCATCGAGGCGCAATGCTCGTCCTGCAAAGGCGATGCGCTGGGTGAAGTTTCGTGTGGCAAGTCTGCCTTTCATCTACAAGCCTCGCGAAAAGCGGAAGTCGAAACGGTCCAGCGCGACATCGCCCGCGTCGA
>JABWBD010000447.1 GCA_013360685.1 Pirellulales bacterium | reverse complement strand
GCGATCTTCTGGAAGCTCGCACGCCCGCGGGCCACCGGGTCGGCGAGCTCTCCAGTTCCTCGCTCTCGACGGCGACCGCGGTCAGTGCTTTGGCGATCGTGGATCGGGAAATGAATTCGAGCCGGTTCCGGGAACTGGTGCGCCGGGGTTTGGAATACCTGATCGGCCGACAGAACCCGGACGGCGGCTGGGGCGACACCGACAAGAGTCGCTCCAACATCGCCACCACCATGCTCGTCCGAGCAGCCTTTCGGTTGGGGCTCCCGCAGGAGCAAGCTTCCGAGCGAATCCGCCGGGCCACGGCCTACATCGACACCCAGGGCGGACTGGACGGCCTCCGTCGCCGCTACGGAAAAGACAAGACCTTTGCGGTGCCCATCCTGACCAACTGCGCCCTGGCGGGTCTGGCGCCATGGCGCGAGGTCGCGCCGTTGCCGTTCGAACTGGCTTGCCTGCCGCATGCGGTACTTGGCGCAATCCGGCTTCCGGTGGTCAGCTACGCCATTCCCGCGCTCGTGGCCATCGGACAGGCCCGCTATCTGCACCGGAAGCCGCTGAATCCCATCACCCGCTTCATTCGAGGACGATCCATCCCGAAAAGCCTGGAAGTCCTCCGGAGGATGCAGCCGGAAAGCGGCGGTTTCCTCGAGGCCACGCCATTGACGAGTTTCGTGGTGATGAGCCTCGCGGGAACAGGCCGCTGGGACCATCCGGTAGTCCGCCGCGGCGTCGATTTTCTCGTCGCCTCGGCTCGCGAGGACGGATCGTGGCCGATCGACACGAATCTGGCGACCTGGGTTACCACGTTGGCAACCAATGCCTTGGCCGCCTCCGGTGAGGCCGTGCCGACCGAATCGCTGGAATGGCTCTTGGCCTGCCAGCATCGCAGAGTGCATCCCTACACCAATGCCGCGCCGGGCGGCTGGGCCTGGACAGACCTGAGCGGCGGCGTACCCGATGCGGACGACACGCCGGGGGCGTTGCTGGCGCTCGGTGCGATTCGCAGCGCCGCTCCCGCTAACGATGCCGCCCAGATCGACTCGGCGGCCGCTTTCGCGGTCGGCTGGCTGCTCAATCTCCAGAACGCCGACGGCGGCTGGCCTACGTTCTGTCGCGGCTGGGGCGCGCTGCCATTCGACCGCAGCGGCGTGGATCTGACCGCCCACGTCCTCCGCGCCCTGCACGCATGGCGAAATCGCCTGGCCGCCCGCCGAGAGGACATCGCCCGCGCGATCCGCAGGGGACGGGAGTACCTCGACCGTCAGCAGCGGCCCGACGGCAGTTGGGTGCCGCTCTGGTTTGGCAACCAGGACTGTGTGAACGAAGAGAACCCCGTATACGGGACGGCGCGGGTGCTCCTGGCCTACGCGGATCTCGGCCTGTGGGGATGCGGTCCGGCGCGGCGCGGGTACTTCTGGCTGCTGAGGAACCAGCAGCCTGATGGTGGTTGGGGCAGTGCCGCAACGCCATTCGGGGAGGTTCCCGGGCACATGTCCAGTGTCGAGGAGACCGCGGTTGCATTGGAGGCCCTGGTGTCGGTCTGGCCGGATCCGGCAATGCAACCTGCCATTGGTCAAGGACTTAGCTGGTTGATCGCCGCGGTGCGATCCGGACGACACCGGGAAACGGCCCCCATCGGTTTCTACTTTGCCAAGCTTTGGTATTATGAGAGGTTGTACCCATTGATTTTCACGGTAGCGGCCCTGGGCCGGGCGGTGCGACGGATGCTGCCCGGGCTGCCTCTCGAAGTATCCCACCCCGACTACGACACCGCATGAGAGGCTTCCACGTTGTCCTCCCTTTCCCCCCGGATCAACACGCCCCCCGTCTCATCGCCGCCGGCCGCATCGACCGTGGCTGAAGCTCGCGGCACCGGCCGCTTGAAGCAGGTGCCGGAGGACCGCCGCATTCGTGAGCGGATCCGGACGCGGGCGATCTCGCTGGCCGGGGAGTTGGACAAGTCGCGCCCGCCGGCCAAGCACCAACTGGAAGAGCATGCTCGCTGCATACTCGGCGTATTGGAACTTTCCGACGCGTACCTCGGCTGGACGATGGTCGCCCTGAACACCGCATTCTGGCACGGCCAGGTGACGGCGATTCCGCCGGGCCGCCGCTTGCTCCTGCTGCCCCACTGCATGCGCAACTTGGGTCTCTGCCCGGCCGACTACGATCAGTATGGCCTGCGATGCCGCAACTGCGGGAACTGTTCGCTGGGCACTCTGCGCGAACTGGCCCAGCGGCAAGGCTATCGCGTCCTGGTCGCCGAAGGGTCTCCGATCGTCATGCAGATACTGCTGGCCGGCCAGGTGGACGCTGTTCTGGGCGTGGCCTGCCTGAACTCGCTCGAAAAGGCCCTCGACAAGATCCTGCTCGTCGGCCTGCCTTCCATGGCGGTTCCCCTCTTGACCGGCACCTGCAGCGACAGCGCGTCCGACGAAGACTGGATCCGGGAGATGATCGCGACGCCCTACCTGGCCGGCCCGCCGACGACCCGGACATACCTGCATCTGCTGCGGTGTGCGGCGGGGATGTTCGACGCCGCCGAGCTCGACCGGCTCGTGCCGCGGACCCGCAGCGGCCCGTCGTTGGCCGAGAGCAACGGCCAAGGGCTGGCCGGGCTCGAACCGATCGCGGCCACGGAAGCGATTGCAAGGGATTTTCTCCTCCGCGGTGGGAAGCATCTCCGACCGTTCATCACCCTGGCTGCTTACGACGCCATGACCGGCGGACACGCCTCGGCGCCGGAGGGCCGCGACCATGCCGCGAGTCTGTCCGACGCGGTGAAACGGATCGCCCTGGCCATCGAGGTGTTTCACAAAGCGTCGCTCGTCCATGACGACATCGAGGACGACGATTCCTATCGCTACGGACTCCCCACGCTGCACCGCAAGTACGGCCTCTCCACGGCCGTCAACGTCGGCGATTACCTGATCGGACTCGGTTACCGCCTGGTGGCGGCCCAGCGGGATTCGGTAGGGGCCGAGGCCGTCGCCGACATCCTCGCCCGGCTTAGCGACGCCCATACCCGGCTGTGCGAAGGGCAGGGCGCCGAGTTGGCTTGGCGCGATGCCAGGCAGAAACGTCTGGCGCCGCTGGATGCCCTGAAAATCTACGCGCTGAAGACTGCTCCCGCCTTTGAGACGGCCCTCTACGCCGGTTTACGGTTGGCGGGTTCCGCCGAGCCCTACCGCGAGGCAGCCGCGCGTTTCTCGCGCCACCTCGGCATTGCCTTCCAGATTCTCAATGATCTGGACGACTGGAGCTCGAATCAGCCCAACAAGCGGGTCCGCGGAACGGATCTGGTAGGCGGCCGCCCTACTGTCCTCTGGGCCCTAGCGACCGAGGCCCTCGGTGCGGCCGAACGGGCCGAACTGGAATCGCTGGCCGAGCAGGGAACGTCGGACCGGACCGTGCTGGGACGGGTCCGCGAGTTGTACGACCGGGCGGGCGTCCATGAAAAGGCATCCGCGCTGGTCGCCAAACACGACCGGCGCGCCAGGGAAATCGCCGATCAGATCGACCATGGCGAGCTCCGCCGTCTGCTCCATTACTTCGCCGATACGATGATCCGCGTATGAGAATCGTGCAACTGGCGGCCGGCGCCGGGGGGATGTACTGCGGCACGTGCCTCTATGCCAACACCCTCGCCTCCGCCTTGACGGCCGCCGGCCACGACGTCGTCCTGGTGCCGGTCTACACGCCGCTTCGCGTCGAGGACGAAACCCTCAGCGTCGATCGCGTGGTGTTCGGCGGCATCAATGTCTATCTCCAGCAGGCCTCGGCCCTGTTCCGGAGGACCCCCTGGGGCCTCGACTGGCTGTTGGACCGCCCCTGGCTCCTCCGCTGCGTCGGGCGGATCGCCTCCGCCACCGATCCTCGCCGCCTCGGTCCGCTCACGGTCTCGATGCTCCGCGGCCACGATGGCCGGCAGCGCAAGGAACTCGACAAGCTGGTGGATTGGCTTGGCCGCGACGTCAAGCCCGACGTGGTCCACTTGTCCACCTCGCTTCTGGCCGGCATGGCCCGGCAGATTCTTCGCGATCTAGAGATCCCCGTGGTCGCCACGCTGACCGGCGAGGACAGCTTCGTGGAACAACTGCCCGAGCCGCACTATTCCCAGGCCCGCGACCTGCTCGCCGAGCGCTGCGGCGAAATGGCCGCCCTGGTGGCGATGAACCATTACTATGCCGATTACATGGCGGGTTATTTGAGGATCGGCCGCGAGCGGTTTGAAGTGGTGCCGGCGGGGCTGAGCCTCGACGGCTTTGGTCCGAGGGTCTCTGCCGAGAACCCGGGCGAGTTTACGATCGGCTTTCTCGCGAGGATCTGCCCGGACAAAGGGCTCCACGTTCTAGCGGAAGCATTCGCCAGACTCGTCGAAGACCGGACCACTCCGCCGGTGCGGCTCCGCGCGGCGGGATACCTGGGAAAGGCGGACCGCTCGTACCTGTCCCAGATCCAAGCCCGCCTGCGGGCCAAAGGGCTCGACGACCGCTTCGAGTACGTCGGCGAATTGGATCGCCGCGGCAAGATCGCGTTCCTGCAGTCGCTCGACGTCCTGGGCCTGCCGACCGTCTACCGGGAATCCAAGGGGTTGCCGGTCCTGGAAGCCTGGGCGTGCGGTGTGCCGGTGGTGGTGCCCGACCACGGAACGTTCCCCGAACTGGTCCGCGACAGCGGCGGCGGAGTGCTCTTCCGCGCCAAGGACTCCGGCGCTTTGGCGGAGAGTCTCCGAGGTCTCATTCACGACCGGCAGCGCGCGAGCGAACTTGGCCGCCACGGTTATGAGGCGGTCCGGGACCGCTACCATGCCGGCCGAATGGCGGAGCGGACTGCGGCGGTCTACGAGCGCGTGGCCGCGAAAAGCGCGAGGAGTCCCGCGTTGCCGGCCGCGCCGCTCTCGGAGCGCGGATAGCATGTCCTACCTTGCTGCCCAAGCCCTGCGGCTCGCCGCCGGAGCCCTGCAATTGCCCGAGTCGCTCGCCCGCCGTCATGCTGCGTATCTCGCTGCGGCCCAGAACATCGACGGCGGGTTCTCCGGCCGCCAGGGGCCGAGCGACCTCTACTACACGAGCTTCGCTCTCCGCGGCCTCTCCCTGCTGGGGCGATTGGACGACTGCGTGGCGCGGCCCGCGGCCGGCTTTCTCCAGCGCCGCCTCGAGCAGCAAGTCGGAACCATCGATTTCCTGGCGCTGGTCCCCAGCGCCGTCCTCCTGGAACTCGTCACGGGCGAAGATGTGTTTGCCGCCGGCCCGCGCGACCGTCTTGGCTGGGTATCGGCTTTTCTCCAAGACCTGCGGCGCGACGACGGCGGCTACGCCAAGGGCCCCGGCGGCCGCCAGAGCAGCACGTACGCGACATTCCTGGCCGCCTCCTGCCTGCAACTGCTCGGGCTTTCGGTCGAGGACGCGGCCGCGATGGCCAGTCTGGTACGGTCGCGGAGGCGCGCGGACGGCGGATTCGTGGAAGCGGCGCCCCTGAAGCAGGGCGGGACCAACCCGACCGCAGCCGCAGTCGCCACACTGCGTCTCTTGGACGGGCTGGACGGCGAGACTGCCCGCTCGGCGGCCGCCTTTCTTGCCGGAATGCAGAATGCGGAAGGAGGCTTGCGCGCGAACACCCGAATCCCCATCGCCGACTTGCTCAGTACGTTCACCGGCCTGGTGGCCCTGGCCGATTTGGGAAAATTGGCTCTGATCGACCGGGCCGCGGTCCGCCGATATGTCGCGTCCCTCGAAATGCCCGCGGGCGGCTTTCGCGGCGGGGCCTGGGACAACGACCCCGATGTTGAGTACACTTTCTATGGGCTGGGAAGCCTGGCCCTGCTGGAAGCTGTCGAGAGTTGAACCATGGAGCCTCGTTCGGATAGGCTACGTACGATCATGGCAGAGCTTCAGGTCGACGCAGTCACCAAAGAGTATCCCACGCGCGGCGATCCGCTGGTCGTGCTCCGCGGCATCTCCCTGGAACTGGACCGCCGGGAGAGCCTGGCGGTCGTCGGACCGAGCGGCTCGGGGAAGAGCACGCTCTTGAACATCATCGGCACGCTGGAGCCGCCCTCCTCGGGGCGCGTCGTGCTGGCCGGCCGGGATCCGGCAGAACTGGACGAACCGGCGCTGGCCCTGTTCCGCAACCGGAACATCGGTTTCGTGTTTCAGGAACACCATCTGCTGCCGCAGTGTTCCGTGCTGGAGAACGTGTTGGTTCCGACGATCGCTTCAGGCGCCACGGGCCCAGAGGCCGTCGGCCGCGCGAGAGCATTGTTG
>JABWBD010000047.1 GCA_013360685.1 Pirellulales bacterium | reverse complement strand
AACCACACCGAGACTGGCGGAGCGCAGTGCGGCTGCATTGGGTCGGCATCCCTGCCTTCCACGTTCTCGCTTCGGCAACTCATCCGAGACTTGTCCACTACGGTCGGAAGGAGCGACACAGACAACCGATCCTGCCAGAAGAACCCATTTACCCCGCTCTTCCCGAACAACCGCCGTACACTTGGAGATGGCAATCGAGTTTCGGATTGACCCAACACCCTGATAGACGTACCTTGGTGTCGGATCAAGGCAGATCAGGTCAAGGCACTCTTTCCAGGCCAAGGATGGTCGCAAGAGCGAAAATCGTCACCACGGTCGGTCTCATCCTTTTCTCCGGGCTGGTGCAAGCCGTCTTGGTTGCGCGGGCCACCGTGCCTTCGTTGGATGCGGTCTGGTTCGCGCAAGTCGCCCAAGAGATCGAAGAGCGTGGCATGGGCGTGTTTCTTGCCGGCCAGCGAGAGAGGCCGTTGTTTCCGCTCTGGGCGTGGTCGGTCCACGAGGTGGCAAGAGCGGTTGCCGGCCCACTGCCGGCTAGTTGGGCCTTGAGCGTGCAACTGGCCGCTGCTTTTTCTTTGGTCTTGGCGGTCGTGCCCGTCTACTTCATCGCGCGCCGGATCGTCGGGGAGCCTGCCGCAACGGTTGCGGCGCTGATTTTCTGCGTTCTCCCGGAGGTCAGCCGCCTGGGAGCGGACGGGATCAGCGATAGCACCCACCTGCTGCTGCTGGGCTTGGCCGTCTGGGCGGTCGTGGAATACTTGGCTCGGCTCGACGCGGCTCAGGTACGTCAACGACCGTGGTCCGGCAGGACGATCTTGCTGTCGGCTGGAATTGCGGCCGGTGCAGCTTGCCTGACTCGGCCCGAGGCAATGGTGCTTCCGCCGGCACTCCTGTTGACCTTGGGGCTCTTCCAGTTCCACGAGTCACGGCGGCAGCAACGGTGGCGGCTTGTTGCGGATCTCGGCTGTTTTGCCCTGGGGATGTGCCTGGTCTACGGCCCGTGCCTGATCGCCGCGCGGCAGGGCCGCGAATTCGTGCTGCATCCTCCGAACGCCGCTGATTCGCCCGGGGAGAACCGACGAGCGCCCCGAGAGACCACGGAACGGCCGAAATGGAAATTGCCGGACGGCAGCCGGATGTCGTTTGCCGCCAAGGAGCCGACGGTGAGCATTCGCCGGCGGGGCTACGCCCAGGCCGCCGTGCAGTTTCTGGAGGAACTGGCAGAGCTGTTCGGCTTCTGGGTCGGATCCTTGGCGCTCGTCGGCCTCTGGAGGCTCCGCCGCCGACAGCCGTCACGAGCAGACCGGTTCGGTCATGTGCTCCTCGCCTTGTTTGTTCCCGCCGTGCTGCACCACACCGCCACCAACGGCTACCTGAGCGCGCGTCACTTGGCCGTGTGGGTGATGATCGGCATTGGGTGCGCGGGGTACGGACTGTTGGACTTGGGAGGGATGATAGGAAGGCTTCTCGGCCCCGTCGGCGGAAGTCGATGGTCCTCGCGATGGGCGATGGGGGCAGTGCTCGTGTTCTGTCTGGCCGCCTGCGTGGTGCAATCGGCCAAGCCGTTGCACGCGAGCCGAGTGGGGCATCGCATGGCCGCAGAGTGGCTCACAACGAACGCGGCCATTCCTGGAGCCGTATTCGACACGCACGGCTGGACCGGCCTGTACTCCGGCAGATTCACCTATCCGGCGGACCAATTGCAGAACGCGATTTGCGACCCGCGGTTGACCTACCTGGTCCTGGAGCCGGCCGAGTTGAATTTCGATAGCGACCGCAGCCGGACGCTGCGATGGCTGATCGCTACCGCGGCCAGACCTAGCGCAACGTTTCCGGAACAAGCGACTCCGTCGCAAGCGGTCGCCGTTTATCAGTGGGATGCCGGCAGTTTCAGGCGATGGTTTTCAGAACACGGCAACGAAGTATTCCCTCCGCGCGAAAAATCCGCATGCGTGACAAGCGGTTTGTGCGACGGATCGGCAATCCATCCGACGGTTCGCGCGGCCTTCTTTCGCGCCGAGGTAACAACAGGCCCTGACAGGACTCCGACTCCCCTCACCCCTTGTCCCTCTCCCGAAGCAGGAGAGGGGAGTTAGGGCCTTTGACGGCGAAAGGCGGACATGCACGACTCCATAGACGCATTCATTCAGAGCGCGGCGGAAGCATTGGAACTCGAGGCGCCGGTCTACGAGTTCTGCTGCGTGCAGGGCCGAGGCAGTCGCGAAGGGGCCTTGCCCGGCAACTTCTGCGTCGGGATCGGGAGCCTGGACCAGGATGCCGCCGAAGGTACGGAGTTGGACTGGGTGGACGATGTCGCCCGTCTTCCGTACGCCAACGGTGCGGCCAGGACCATCGCGTGCACCAACGTGCTCGAGCATGTCCACGAACCGCAGCGTGCGGTGGATGAGATGCTGCGCGTCCTGGGACCCGGCGGGCTCCTGCTGGTATCCACCTCGCTTGCGGCGCACGCATCCGCTTCGCCCGGCCTGCACTGGCGGCCGACGCCCCATCGCCTACTAGAGCTGCTCAGCCCGGTGGAAGCCTCCATGGTCGGATGGCTGGGATCCGACCAGTCGCCCCACACGTATTTCGCTGTCGGATGCAAGGCCCCGGCGCCGGCCAGCCTCGCCGGGGGAATGCAGCGACTGATCCACCGGCTTCCAACCAGACTCGACGAAGCGGCGAGGCGGTCGCGGGGATCCGGCAGGTTGAGGCGCGTCTTGCTCGGTTGGATGCGGACCAAGGCCGGGCGGCAGCGGGAGAGAGACTGGTACAAGGCGAAGTTCATCCTCCACATGCCTGCCGATGAGCGGTTCCAGCACCAGTTGCTGGCAAACTGCTTGCAGGACAGTCGGAGCGGACCGCGCATGAAGGCTAGCGGCTGAAATGGCCGCCAAAGGGCCCAAACAGAACTCCGACTGGCCTTACCCTTGCCGTGATCCCAAAGCGGGAGATGGGAGTTGAGTCAGGGCCTTGAGGAGGCATGAGAAAGGGGACGCTGATGACCGCTATTCTTCCGCGAACGACAGCGCCGCGGCAACTGATGCTTCTGGAGTGGGATGGGGCGACGCTGGAAGCGTTGAGCATGTTGGCAGACGGCGGCGTGATGCCCAATCTGGACGCGCTATTGCGAAGTTCGGCCCGCATGAGATTGCGGTGGACTGGCCTGGGAAGTCCGGCATCGGCGTGGGCAACGCTCCGCTCCGGCCGCGGCGCGGAGTGCCACGGCATTTGGGACAACTCCTATCTCGACCATCGCCGGGGATGGGTCCGCCCTGTCGACCCTGCGGCAGCCCCATGCCCTTTCCTTCCCGAACTACTTCTGGCACAGGACACGGAGGCGCACTGCGTCCTGCTCAGCGATGGAGCCGCGGGCACACGCGTCTGGTCGCGAAAACCGGCAAGCCAAGAGGAGTTGGCCGATCGGATCCGACAAAGCAGGGAAATCCTCGACCGGATGGTAGAACAGGTGCGTCGGGCGGCGGCTTCTTCCTGGCGGCTGCTGGAGATACGGATGTGCACGGCGGCGGCCCTTCAGCACCGAATCTGGCACCTCGTCGGCGCCGATCCGGAGATCGGCGGAACCTCCCCGTGGACGCCGACCGCGCAACAAGCGTTCCGCGATCTGGACCGCATGCTCGGCGAACTGGCGGAGATCGCGGACCGCCAGGGCGCGGCATTCGCGCTGACCAGCCCGTACGGTTTCGTGCGGTCGCGTGAAAAGATCACCCTGGCAGAACTTCTGCGGCGGCGTGAGCTGTTCGAGGTCGCCACGGGACTCGCGCGGATGGGACACCGCGCGCGGCGGTCGATCTGGAGGTCCGTGCGCCCATGGATCGCGAGAGACGGCCGACGGACGACACCGGGCATCTACTATCCGGTCCGGGCGTTGCTGCCGGTCGACTGGCGGCGGAGCCGCGCGGTGGCATTGCACGGCGACCACGCAGCCTTGATCTATCTCAACACACCGGACCGTTTCGGAAGCCGGGTCCTTGCGACGGAGCGGGCGCGCGAACAGGCCCTGGAGGATGTCCTGGCGGCGCTGCGGGAAGCGCGCCACCCGGTCAGCGGAGAACCGCTTCTTGTCGATGTGTTCAGCACAACCGTCAGGTACGGCTGCGATCCTCTCGAACGGGCCTGGCCGGACGTGATTGGTCTGCCGGCGCCTGGTTTTCAGACCCGGCACCGGCCGGACCACAAGCGCCATGTCTTGCGGCTCGACTCATCGCTGGCGGCCACGCAAGGCGGCGACGGTCTTTTACTGGTGCACGGGGCCGGAATCGAGCCGGGGGAGAAGCCAACCGCCGGATTGACCGACGTCGCACCGCTGTTGACGGAGCTTCTTGTCGGCGAGTCGGCTGTCCCGGCGATTCAGCGAATGCGAAAACCGGCCCACTCCTCTGCGCTGCTCGGCTGACGGTCCGGTGCCAGCAAAACGCCGGAGTTCGCATGGAACGCGGGCGGACGAATGTTGCCCAAACGCATCGTTCCGTTGCCGGAATTCCCGCGCGGTGCAGCGAGGCGACCAGTCGCGCCGATTTGACCGAAGTGCCGGTGTGACCTAGCCTTCAGTATCGAGGCCGATGCGACACCGACTCTGGGAAGACAATTGGACCGCGCGCATCGGAGCGCGCGCATCGGAGGGCTCGAGTGGCACCACGCGCAGGCAGCATTCATGACGGACAGTCCAACTCGAGATAACCTAACCGCGACACCGCTGGGAGCGGACGATCTTGCGCTCTCGGCGACGGGCCTGGTCTCGGAACTGGGTGTGTTGCTCTCCGAACTGGACGAAGCGACCGAGTCGGCACGGGAGTGTCCGGACGCGGGTCCGCTCGTGGACAACCGGCTGGTCCAAGTCCGGTTGGGCATCGCCAGCAGTCTCTTCACGGCCCTGCGGTGCAAGCACGCTCCGACGGCCAAACACGGTCTGCGCGTGGCGCTGAAGAGCTCGGCGTGGGCGTTCCACATGGGTTTGAACGACCATGATCGGGACGTGATCGAAATTGCGGCGTTGCTGCACGACATCGGCATCATCGGCGTGCCCGACCAGGTGTTGCTCAAGCCGGCGTCCCTGGACTGCGAGGAGTTTTCCATCATGGAGGTGTCGCGGAAGTTGGCACTGGAGATCCTGCGGCACGCCTGCGCCGATCCGAGCATGCTGGCGATCGTGGAGAACGTGCCCGCCTGGTACGACGGTTCCAAACCCGGATACCGGCACAGCGGCGAGCAGATCCCGTTGGGCGCCAGGATGATCGCCATCGTCGAGGCGTTCGACGCGATGACCAGCGACCACGTCTTCCGGCGCGCGATGCCGCAAGAGCGGGCGATGCACGAGTTGTTCGAGTACGCCGGCTCTCAGTTCGACCCGTACCTCGTCCATCAATTCGGCGAATTCGGGGCAAGCGACGCGGCGGAGATCCGCGCACAGGCGGTTTCGCGATGGCTCCGGATGCTCGATCCTGAGAGGTCCAACGCGTATTGGAAACTGGCCCCGCCGACACGCGAATCCTCGGCCCTCGCCGACGAAAGTCTCTTCCAGGCGCGACTGCTGGACAACATGCACGACGCGGTGGTTTTCGTCGACACCAATCTTCAAATCTCCCAATGGAACCACGGCGCCGAGCGGCTCACCGGCATCGCCGCATCGAGCATCCAGGGGCACCCCTGGCTGCCGGGGCTGCTCAAGATGCGGAACGAAAAGGGAGATGTGCTCACGGACGACGATTGCCCGGTCGCGTGCACGATCCGTTCCGGCGTGCAATCGCTGCGCCGGCTCTCGATCGCCGGGCGGGCCGGCGAACCGGTCTTTGTGGATAGCCACGCGATCCCCGTCGTCAACAAAAGCGGACTCACGCTCGGCGCGGTCCTGCTCTTGCACGACGCTTCCTCGGAGACGTCGCTAGAGGAGCGTTGCCAGAACCTGCACGAAAAGGCCACCAAGGATCCTCTCACCCAGGTTGCCAACCGGGCGGAGTTCGACCGCGTCCACGAGATGTTTGCCAACGCGAACAAGCAGCAACGCGTTCCTTGCTCGCTGATGATCTGCGATCTGGACCACTTCAAGAAGGTGAACGACACCTACGGACACCAGGCCGGCGACGAGGTGATCAAGAGCCTCGCGTCGCTCTTGAAGAGCGCGTGCCGGCCCGGCGACCTGGTGGCGCGGTACGGGGGCGAGGAGTTTGTCATGCTCTTTGCCGATTGCGACAACGCCACCGCCGCACGACGCGCCGAACAGATCCGCGCGGCCTTGTCGCAACTGCCGCAGCCGAAACTCGAAGGCCGGCCGGTCACCGCCAGTTTCGGAGTTACCGAAATCCAGCCGGGCGACACGCCGGAGACCATGCTCCGGCGGGCCGACCGCGGCCTGTTGACGGCGAAGCAGCGCGGGCGGAACTGCGTAGTGCAATTGGGAACAGGCTCCGGTGAGGAGTCGCAAGAGAGCGGATGGACCGGTTTCTGGTCGCGAAAACCGGCGATGACGCCCGTGGTGGTCAAGCAGGATTTGCACACGCCGGTGCCCTTGAAAGTGGCCGTGGAGAAGCTGCGAGGGTTCGTCGCAGATCACGAAGCGAGAATTCTCAAGATCGACGGCGGGCGGATCCAACTGGAATTGAGCGACGAGCAACCGGGGCGCTTCCGACGTCGATCGGACCGGCCCGTCGCCTTCAGCATGGACGTCCGGTTGCAGGAAGAGCAGATGGAGCAGGCGGCGCGCCAGGGCGGCGCCGGGGGCAGCGTGTCGCGGACCAGGATCCAGGTGACGATCACGCCCAAGAAAAACCGGGACCGCCGGCGCGGCGATGTCGACGAGCGAGCGCGGGAGGTCTTGACCAGCTTCCGTTCTTACCTCATGGCCACCCAGGACGAGGCGGCTGGGGAAGACGGAGTCCTGCGGCGTTTCGGACGGGCGCTCACTCCCTGGCTGCCGAAAAAGCCGGAGTGACCGGGGGACCGGGGCGGCCTGGCAACCGGCGCCGACGCGGATGAATCGGCCGTCGGCGGTGGGGTGGTCTGGGCCGTCCGGGCTGCCCAGTCGCCGTGCAACCAACGGTCCAGCGGCGCGGGACGCTGATTGCCCCCTCTTCTGTGGACAGTTGTCCATACGGCCTTGCCTGGCGGCGGGGCGGCGCTATTATTTTGACAATTGTTGCTGTCAAAAATCTGCAGCGCCTGGTTCTGAGCGGGTTGCCTGGGACCGCTCAGGGTGCTGGATACCGTGCCTTGGCAGCAGAATCGTCTTGCATGAGGAGGACTGAAAGGGCTTACACACTTCCGAACTTGCCCTACGCCTACGACGCACTGGAGCCGCACATCGATGCGCGAACGATGGAGATCCATCACAGCAAACACCACAACACGTACGTCACCAGCTTGAACAAGGCTGTTGAGGGGCGCGACCTGGGAAGCCCGGGCGTTGAGGAGCTGGTCGCGGCGATCCATACGCTGCCGGAGGAGATCCGCACGGCGGTCTGCAACCACGGAGGCGGCCACGCGAACCACTCGCTTTTCTGGACGATTCTCGGCCCGAAGGCGGGCGGGCAGCCCAAGGGCGACCTGGCCAAAGCGATCGACAAGGAACTGGGCGGTTTCGACCGTTTCCGGGAGCAGATCACGAAGGCGGCGCTGGGGCGGTTCGGCAGCGGTTGGGCATGGCTGAGCGTCGATTCGTCGAAGCGACTGGTCGTTGAGGACACGCCGAACCAGAACAGCCCCTTGATGCACGGCAACATTCCGGTGCTCGGTATCGACATCTGGGAACACGCCTATTATCTGAAGTACCAGAACCGCCGGGCCGACTACATCGAGGCAATCTTTAACGTCTTCAACTGGTCGGCCGTCGCCGATCGGTACAAGGAAGCGCTGGAGCGGACCGAGCAGATCGCCGAGACGGTGGCGAAAGCTTGACGGGGCAGACCGCCGGCAGACGGGGTCGACGGCTGCTATGCGCAGCCAGGCCAACGCCGCCAAGGGCCTCGAAGGCAACTTCGACCCTCGACCTTCCCCGTTACCACTCCAACGATACCGCTGCGGTCGTCATTCCCGCGCCCACCGAGCAGAGGATCAACTTGTCGCCGATGCTGAACCCGGCCTCGGCTTCGGTGAGCGCCAACGGAATGCTGGCGCTCGACGTGTTCCCCACGCGCTGAACGTTGAGAAAGAAACGCTCAAACGGCAGGCCGCTCCGCTTGGCAACGGCTTTGAGGATCCGGCCGTTGGCCTGGTGAGGAATGATCCAGCGCGCGTCCTGGGGATTCCATCCGCTTTCGGCAATTGCCCGGAAGATCACGTCGCTGAGGCTCTCCGTGGCCAGGCGGAACAGGGCGTGCCCCTCCAAGCGAATCCACGGGTCGGTCTTCTCGCCGTTGCCGGCGACGAGGTATCCCGGCGTCTCGCGCCGGGCCATCTGCAGCCCACGAGGGTCGGCGCTGAGGACTGCACGGCAGATGCGGTGTCCCGAGCTGCCCGCAGCGATCACGGCCGCCCCCGCCCCGTCGCCGAAGAGGAAGTAAGCGTTGCGGTCCGACTGGTTCAACAGCCGCGACTGCAACTCCACGCCGACGGTGAGCACATTGCGGGCCATCCCTGCCAGCACCATCGAACGGGCCAATGCCACCGCGTACAGCCAGCCCGAGCACGCCGCGTTCACGTCGAACGCGACCGCCGCGGTCAGATTGAGCCGGTCCTGGAGGATGCACGCGGTCGAAGGCATCGCCATGTCGGGCGTCGTCGTCGCCACGATGATCGCGTCGATCTCCGTGACGGCAATGCCCGACTTGCGGATCGCCTCCTGCGAAGCGGCCAGAGCCATGCTCGACGGCTTTTCGCTCTCCAACGCCCAGCGCCGCTCGCGAATCCCGGTCACCTGGTGGACGTAGTCCTCGGTGATCTCCGGAAAGCCTCGCACCAACTCCGCGTTGGTGACGACGCGCGAGGGCAGGTAGGCGCCGATGCCCCGGATCACCACGGCCCCGGATTCTTCCTCTCCGCCGAAGGTCCTCGCCGCTGCCGGCAGGGACTGCCCGGCCGGTTCCGTAGCGGCAGGCGAGGTGGGGAGCCAGTCCTTCATGGCCGGGTCGGCGGTCTCGACCAACAGCACCGGTTCGTCCAGCGGGATGGTCTCGCCTTCCAAGTGACGGAACCGAACAACCTTGCCGGCACAGGGGGCCTGGAAATCAAAGACCGACTTGGCGCTCTCGGCCTGCGCGAGGAGCTGCCCTTTCTCAAAACGGTCCCCCGCGGAAACGTGCCACTGGATGATCGTCGCTTCTGTCTCCGAGGCGGCTTGCGCCGGAAGGCAAAGGAGAAGTTGGAATGTCTCTTGGTTCACGTGCGGTCCTCTGCAGTCAACTCGGCGATGCCTGCCGCAATCCGTTCCGCATTGGGGCGGAAATAACTCTCCAGTTCCGTCGCAAAAGGGACGGGCATGTCTTTTCCCGCGATCAGCCGGGGGGCCGCCCGAAGTCGCTTCGCGCACGAGCGGCTGATCTCGGCAATCACGCGGTTGCCCAACCCCTGCCCCGGTCCGCATTCCTGCACGACCAGCAACCGGCCCGTCTTCTCGACCGACTCGCAGATCGGTCCCAGGTCCATCGGCTCCAGGACGAAGGGGTTCCACACTTCCACCGATCGCCCGCATCCCTCGGCGGCCGTCAAAGCATAAGGCACCATCGCCCCGAACGCCACCAGGGTCAGCTCCGAACCTTCGGCGTACCGCCGCGGACGCCAGACTGCGGTCAGATCGCCGTCGAAATCGATCGGCCCGCTGGTGCTCCAATAGAGCAATTTGTGCTCGAAGACGAGGCAAGGATTGCGGTCGTAGAACCCGGCGACCAAGGCCTCGAACGTCTCCTGGGGCGTGGCCGGATAAAGAAGTTTCAGCCCGGGAAACTGCGACCAGAGCCCCTCGTATTCACCGGAGTGGAAGGCCCCCATCGTCAGCCCGCCGCCGCAAGGCAGCCGCACCAGGATCGGCGCCGGCTGGCCCGTGCGGAAGTACCAGGTCCCGGCGTTCAGGCCAAGTTGCGAGACGGTCTCGGTAGAAAAGTCGGCAAACTGAAACTCAATGATCGGCTCGGCCCCCACCTGGGATGCCCCCAGGGCGAAGCCCATGATCGCCGATTCGCAGAGCGGCATGTCGATCACTCGGTCCGCGCCGAAACGGTCGAACAGCCCCTTGCAGGTCTTGAACGCCGAACCGTACCGGCCCACGTCCAGACCGGCCAGCAGTGCCCGGGGGCTGTTCTCCAGGAGATACGCCAGGGCCCGCTGCACCGCTTCGCCGTTCTTCGCCTTCGCCATCCGGAATGGTTTGACCGGCGCCGGCGACGACTCGGCAAACACCCGCCACTCCTGCGACGTCGCCTGGCACCGCGGCGCCCTCAAAGCGTCGGCCACGGCCGCACGGACCTGCTCCTCCACGTCTGCCTCGATCTCCGCGACGCGGGCCTCCGAAAAGCCCGATATTTCCAGAAGCTGCCGCCGTGTGGACGGCAAGGGATCCCGCCGCAGCCATTTCTCCAATTCCTGGCCGCTGACGTACTCGGCCTTGTCGTAGGCCGCATGGCCGCGGAGCCGGATGCTCATGCACTCCAACAGAACGGGCCCCGGCGACTCGGCCATGGCGGCCAGCGAATCCCATACCGCGGAATAGACCTTCCACGGGTCCGTGCCGTCGATGGTCCGGCCTGGAATCCCGTAGCCTTTCGACCGGTCCGAGAGCCGCCGGCAGCGGTACTGCGCGTGCGTGGGAGTCGAAAAAGAATAGTGGTTGTTCTCGACGAGGAAGAGCACGGGCACGCGCTGGACCGCGGCCAGGTTCAAAGCTTCATGGAATTCACCCGTACTGCTGCCTCCGTCGCCAATCACTGCCAGTCCGAAGACCTCCTCACCATGCCGTCGGGCCGCCCAGGTGCCGCCCACCACAAGACTGAGCATCTTCCCCAGATGGCTCATCATCGGGAAACGGCGGCTGTTCGCGTCGCCGTGGTGGACATTGCCTTCGCGTCCGTGCGTCGGGCTGTCGGCGTTCGCCAGGTACTGGCATACCATTGCGTACGGCGACGTGCCCAGGACGAGATGGGCGCCGAAATCGCGGTGGAGCAGAGAGACAACGTCGCGTTTTGGACGCAGCGGCAGCGCCATCCCCACGGTGGTGGCCTCGTTCCCGATACTGAGCGTTACCGTGCCCCTCGCAAGACCCTTCTGAAATAGCTCGATCAGTTGCTCTTCCAGACGCCGCGAGACGGCCATCCAGGGATAGGCCGCGGCGTACAGCTCGGGCCTCGCAAGTCTTTCGGGAAAACGCGTGACCGGCGGGACGGTGCCCGGCACACGCTGGGGCCACGCCCCGACTTTCAGCGCCGACGAACCCTCGACCCAGCAACGCGGAGCTGGGCCGGACGGGTTCCACACCCCGGATGGTCCCGGTGCTTGCACGTTCCTGTCACGATGCGGCAGCGGCGAGGCCAACGTCGAGCCTTTCTTTTGGAGGCATGCTTCGGGTCTTCGTGGTTGTCCGGCAGCGCGTGCCGAATCCCGCACGGGTCGTCCCGCCAATTGCGATTGCGGCCACGCGCACGCTGCTTTCAGACTGTCTTGCAGGCGATCCCTTGGCCGAAGCGGCAGTGTCCGAATCCCCCCCGATGTGCCCGCGTTCGGAATAGGGTCGGGATTCTAGCAATCCGACTTGGCGGCGTCACGCCCAGAATGGTCACAAAAAACGCTAGTGCGGCGCAGAAGAAGAAATAATTCTGTAGATCTATTGAAATTAGATGAGCTAATGGTACGATGATTTATCGGCTCCTCGGGGCGCGAAGTCCCTGCGCATTTGGCGATCGGCAAGGTCGCTCATGGCATTACCCTTGCAACCATTTCTCCTCTGGAGTGGGGAAAACTGGCCTGTGGCAGGACCGGAACCAATCCCTGGTCGGAAGACAATTCTCGGCGGACAAACGGGCACACGGCAACTCATGGCACAAAAAGCTCCAAAGGCTTACGGTTTGTACGACCCCCTCTGGGAGCACGACGCTTGCGGAATTGGCGCGGTCGTGAACATCTCCGGTCGCCGCGAGCACGCCATCGTCCAGCACGGCAAGCAGGTCCTCCTCAACCTTCAACACCGCGGGGCCTCGGGCGCGGACGAATCGACCGGCGACGGCGCCGGCATGCTCCTTCAGATCCCTCATGAGTTTCTCGCCGACGAGGCCGGGTGCGCCGGGATTCGCCTTCCCGAGCCGAAACAGTACGGCGTCGCTATGGTTTTTCTCCCGCACGACGCCGATCTCCGCCGGGATTGCGAGGATGTTCTCATCGCGTCGATCCAACAGGAGGGCCTGAAAGCCCTTGGATGGCGCGACGTGCCCAGCGACAACCGCACCCTCGGCGATATCGCGCGAGAATCGGAGCCGGTCATCCGCCAGTTGTTCCTCAGCGCTGAGGGAATGGAGGAGGTCGATCTGGAGCGGCGGCTCTTCGTGGCAAGGAAGCGCTCGGAACGGCGGATCCGCCAGCGTTTCGGCGATGAAGCCGACGATTTCTACATCCCGTCGATGTCCTGCCGGACCATCGTCTACAAGGGCATGTTCCTGGCTCCGCAGTTGTTCGACTACTACCCGGACCTGGCAGACCCGCGCGTCATCACCGCGCTGGCAATCGTCCACCAGCGCTACAGCACCAACACATTCCCGAGTTGGAAGCTCGCCCAGCCGTTCCGCATGATCGCCCACAACGGCGAGATCAACACCTTGCGAGGCAACACCAACCGCCTGCAGGGCTACGAGAAGGTGATGTCGTGCCCGTCGCTTACCGACGACATCTCGGAACTCTTCCCGATTCTCGACCCGGGCGGCAGCGATTCGGCTTCCTTCGACAATCTCATGGAGTTGCTCGTCCAGGCCGGCCGGTCCGCCCCACATGCCATGATGATGATGGTCCCCGAGGCGTTTGGCCCGCGGTACCACATCAGCACCGACAAACGCGCTTTCTACGAATACCACGCGGCCATCCTGGAGCCCTGGGACGGCCCGGCCGCCATGGTCTTCACCGATGGCCGCCTCGTCGGTGGCACTCTCGACCGCAACGGACTCCGACCCTGCCGCTATGTCGTCACGACCGATGGGCTCGTGGTCCTGGCCAGCGAGGTGGGGGTGGTCGAATTCCCGCCGGACAAGATCCGCCAGAAAGGCCGCCTTCAGCCCGGCCGCATGTTCCTGGTCGACACGCACGAAGGCCGCATCGTGGTCGACAACGAAGTCAAAGGCAAGATCGCCCGCCAGAAACCGTACCGGCGATGGTTGGAGGAGAACCGCATCGAGCTCCGCGGGCTCTTCCAGCCCTCGCGACCGGTGGAGACCGATCCGGAAACACTGGCCCGCCGTCTCCGCGCCTTCGGCTACACGCGAGAAGACCTCCAGATGATTCTCGCCCCCATGGCCTCCACGGCCCAGGAACCGGTCGGCTCGATGGGCACCGACACCCCGTTGGCGATCCTCTCCTCCAAGCCCAAGCTGCTGTTCCAGTACTTCAAGCAGTTGTTCGCCCAGGTCACCAATCCTCCCATCGACCCGCTCCGCGAAGGGCTGGTCATGTCGCTGATGACCTTTACCGGCAAACAACGGAATCTCCTGGAGGAGGCCCCCGACCACTGCCGGCAACTGAAGCTGCCCCACCCGATCCTCACCAATGACGACGTCGAGCGGCTCCGCGCCGTCAAGCACAAGGACTTCAAGGTCGCCACCCTGCCCATGCTCTTCGACGCGGCTTCGCCGAACCCGGGCAAGGCCCTTCAGCGCGCCTTGGAAGACCTGGCCGACGCGGCGGCCCGCGCCGTCCTCGAAGACGACGTCTCGCTCCTGATCATCAGCGACCGCGACGTTTCGCCGGCCAAGGCCCCCATTCCCAGCCTTCTGGCCACTGCGGCCCTGCACCATGGACTGCTGGAACGGCGGATCCGCAGCGAGACCGGCATCATGGTGGAAAGCGGCGAGCCGCGCGAGGTGATGCACGTCTGCCTCCTCTGCGGCTACGGCGCCAAGGCAATCAATCCCTACATGGCCTTCGAGGCCATCCACAAACTGCACCGCGACGGCGAATTCGGCGACGTCGAACTGGACCAGCTCTTCGACCAGTACATCACGGCCATCAAGAAAGGCATCCAGAAAACGATGTCCAAGATGGGCATCTCGACCCTGCGGAGCTACCATTCGGCCCAGCAGTTCGAGGCCGTGGGGCTCAACCGCGAGGTGGTCGAGAGGTTCTTCACCGGCACCGCGTCGAAGATCGAGGGAGCGGGTTTCGATACCATCGCGCGCGAGGCCCTTGCCCGCCATAAGGCCGCCTTCCAGCCCCGCGAACCCGGCTCGCTGGGGCTCGAGTTCGGCGGTGAGTACCACTACCGCATCGACGGCGAGAACCACCTCTGGAATCCCACCACGGTCAGCCGCCTGCAGCACGCCGTGATCAACAACGACCCGGCCGCCTACGCCGAGTATGCCCAGGCCGTGAACGACCAGAGCCGCGAACTGTGCACGCTGCGCGGCCTTTTCGAGTTCGTGCCCGGCGCGCCCGTTCCGATCGACGAGGTGGAACCGGCCAGTGAGATCGTCAGGCGTTTCTACACCGGCGCCATGTCGCACGGCTCGATCAGCAAAGAGGCCCACGAAACACTGGCCATCGCCATGAACCGCCTGGGAGGTATGGCCAATACGGGCGAGGGCGGCGAGGATCCGGCCCGCTACATTCCCCTGCCCAACGGCGACTCGGCCAATTGCGGCATCAAGCAGGTGGCCAGCGCCCGGTTCGGGGTAACGATCGAATACCTTTCCAACGCCCGCATCCTCCAGATCAAGATGGCGCAGGGGGCCAAGCCGGGCGAGGGCGGACAGTTGCCCGGCAACAAGGTGACCGAGGAGATTGCCCGATTGCGGCACTCCACTCCCGGCGTCTCGCTCATCTCGCCCCCGCCGCACCATGACATCTACTCGATCGAGGATCTGGCGCAGTTGATCTACGACCTCAAGTGCGCCAATCCCGAGGCCATGGTCTCGGTGAAGCTGGTCTCCGAGGTGGGCGTGGGCACGGTGGCGGCCGGAGTGGCCAAGGGCAATGCCGACGAGGTGCTCATCAGCGGCCACGACGGCGGCACCGGCGCCAGCCCCCTGTCGTCGATCAAGCACGCCGGCGCCCCCTGGGAAATCGGTCTGGCCGAAACCCAGCAAACCCTCGTGCTCAACGGACTCCGTGACCGCATCCTCGTACAGGTCGATGGGCAGCTAAAAACCGGCCGCGACGTGGTCATCGGCGCGCTGTTGGGCGCCGAGCGGTTCGGCTTCGGCACGTCGGCCCTGGTGTCGCTCGGGTGCATCTTGATGCGCAAGTGCCATCTCGGCACCTGCCCGGTCGGCATTGCCACGCAGAAAGAGGAGCTCCGGAAGCGATTCCACGGCAAAGCGGAATTCGTCGTACGGTTCCTCATGTTCATCGCCGACGACATCCGGCGGATCATGGCCGAGCTGGGTTTCCGGAAGTTCGACGAGATGGTCGGACGTGTCGACCGGCTTTCCGCACGCAAGGCAATGGACCACTGGAAGGCCAAGGGACTCGATTTTTCCCGCGTCTTTGCCTCTCCGAAGCCCCGCAACGGCTGCGCCTTGCGGCGGACCCGCCCCCAGCCCGACACGCACAAAGACCACCTCGACTGGCAGATGCTCCAGCGCGTCGGCCAATGCATCGAGACCCAGAAACCCACCCGCCTCGAAATGCCGATCCGCAACATCCACCGCGCCGTCGGCACGCTGCTCAGCAATCGCATCTGCAAGCGCCGCGGGGCCAGGGGCCTTCCCGACGGCACGCTGGAGATCACGTTCCGCGGCGCCGCGGGCCAGAGCTTCGGGGCTTTCCTCGCCCCCGGCGTCACCCTGCGGCTGATCGGCGAGGCCAACGACTACCTGGGAAAAGGGCTGTCGGGCGGGCGGATCGTCCTCCAGACCCCACCCGGCTCGGCCTTCGAGCCCATGGACAACGTCATCGCCGGCAACACCCTCCTCTACGGTGCCACCGGCGGCGAGGCATTCATCAACGGACTGGTCGGCGAGCGGTTCGCCGTCCGCAACAGCGGGGCCGTGGCCGTCGTGGAAGGCGTCGGCGACCACGGTTGCGAGTACATGACCGGCGGCACCGTCGTCGTGCTGGGCCGGACCGGGCGAAACTTCGCCGCCGGCATGAGTGGCGGAATCGCCTACGTGCTCGACGAACACCAACTCTTCGACACCCTCTGCAATCTCGACATGGTCGAGCTGGAATCCATCTGGCAGGAGGAAGACTCGAAGGTGCTTTATGATCTCATCCGCCGTCATTACCGCTGGACCGGGAGCCAGCAGGCGGCCCGCATCCTCGACAACTGGCAGGAGGCAGCCGGCAAGTTCGTCAAGGTCATACCGCTCGACTACCGGGAGGCCCTGGAGCGGATGCGAGAACAGGAAGCGGCTCGCGGCGAGCAGCCCTCGCTGACCGAGGAGGTGTTCCATGGCTAGTCCCACCGGTTTTCTCCAGTTCTCCCGCATCGAGGTCGGCCATCGCCCCGTCCAGGAACGGATCAGGGACTGGTACGAGATCGACCGGCCGCTGGTGGAAAAAAACCTCAACGAACAGGCGGCGCGGTGCATGGATTGCGGCATCCCGTTCTGCCACGGCGCGGGCTGCCCGGTGAAGAACCGCATCCCCGAGTTCAACGACCTTGTCTACCGGGGCCGCTGGCGCGAGGCCGCTGAAAACCTCCATTCCACGAACAATTTCCCCGAGGTGACCGGCCGCGTCTGCCCCGCCCCCTGTGAGGCCGCGTGCACCCTGGCCATTAACGACGATCCGGTCAACATCAAGCACATCGAATTCCAGATCGCCCAGCGGGCCTTCAAGGAAGGCTGGATCAAACCGGTCCGGCCCGCGCGGCGGACCGGAAAACGCGTGGCGGTCGTCGGCTCCGGTCCCGCCGGCCTGGCCGCGGCGCAACAGCTCACGCGTGCCGGGCACGAAGTGGTCGTCTTCGAGAAAGACGACCGCCTCGGCGGGCTGCTCCGCTACGGCATCCCCGATTTCAAGATGCAGAAGCAGATCCTCGACCGCCGCCTGGAACAGATGGTTGCCGAAGGGGCCAAGTTCGAGCCCGGCGTGAACGTCGGCGCCGACGTCTCCGGCCGTTATCTCCGTAAGATCTTCGATGCCGTCTGCCTCGCCATGGGTGCAGGCCAGCCCCGGCCGCTGGACGTGCCGGGCGCGGACCTGAAGGGCGTCCACTACGCGATGGAATTCCTTCCCCAGCAGAACCGCCGGGTCGCCGGCGACTCCGTCGCTTCTCTAAGTCAGCCCGAGATCCTCGCCACCGACAAGCACGTGATTGTGGTGGGCGGCGGCGACACGGGCAGCGACTGCGTCGGCACCTCGATCCGGCAGGGCGCCCGCTCGGTGACCCAGTTGGAGATCCTTCCCAAGCCGCCCGAAACCAAGAACCCGCAGACCCCCTGGCCGATGTGGCCGGCCATCATGCGGACCTCCAGTTCGCACGAGGAAGGCTGCCATCGCCGCTGGAGCGTGCTGACCAAGGCCCTTTCGGGCGCCGACGGCTGCGTCACGCATTTGCACGCCTGCGAGGTCGACTGGATCCGCGGCGAGAAGGGTTGGCAGATGCAAGAGCGTCCGGCGAGCGACTTCACGCTCAGGGCCGACCTGGTCCTGCTGGCGATGGGCTTTCTCCACGTCGTCCACAAGGGGCTCGTCGAGCAGCTCGGCGTCGAGACCAACGGACGGGGCAACGTGGTTGTCCGCGACTGGATGACCACCGGCGACGGCATATTCGCCGCCGGCGACACGGTCCGCGGCGCATCGCTCGTCGTCCACGCGATCAACGAGGGCCGTCTCGCCGCCCGCGCCATCGACCGCTGGCTCCACAATGGAGAAAGCGCGCGGGGGTGAGTGATCTCGACCACCAGCAGTCCGGCTGCTGCCGTCACTTCAGAGAATTGCGCAAGTCCGGATTCCAGAAAACGGGACAGGTTCGATATTGGCAAGATGGGTGGTTTTCGGCTAGCCTCATGCCATGCCAAGTACCGCAAGGATTGCCCCCGGTGGAATGGTTTTTCACGTTTTGAATCGCGGCGTCGCGAGAAAGCAACTCTTCGAGAAGGCCGCGGCTTTGCCGCTTACTTGGCGGACTTCTTTGCGGCGGGCTTGGCGGGCTTTGCCGGCTTTTCGACTGCGGCCTTTCCGGCAGTCCTGCAGCAAGACCTTTTGGCCGGTTTCTCGGTCGACTTTTCTTTCGCCATTCTGCATCCTTTCAACCAATGGAGTTGTGGGAAACTGCGTCCGGGAATCGTCCGGGCAGTCGAAAAAGCCCGGGATCGAGGGCTCACTCCTGGATTATCGTACTTCGCGTGCGCAAAACTCCAGACAATGCCTCCCAAGCGGTTGCCTGCCGCCCAAACCTCCGATGCCTAGGAGCGAGAACCATGAACACCACGCGCCACTGGTTCGTTCGATCGAATTGCTGCACTCTTGCACTGCTTGCCGCGTTATCCGCTGGGTTGCGGGCCGAATTGCCTTCGGTGCGAGGCCAGCGCGCCGTGTTTGCCGTCAGCGACGACGTTGTTTCCGCCAATCCACCGCGGTTCGGGGCGAATTTTCATCCGCCGGAGATGACGCACTGGGGCGAGGAGCCGTTCCACAATCAGTGGTGGGGGCAATTGAACCTCAATCCGATCGAGGCCCGCGTGAAAAACCTCGCCACCGGCGGCGGCGCCGATTTCATCGAGTGTCTGACCGCTTCCCGAGGCGGGAACGGCTCCGGCATGGGGTATTGGGACGTGTTTCGCGACGGCTTCGTCGACGGCGGCAGTTCGGCCCTCCGAAGACCATCTCGAATGCACGTCGACATCAAGACCAGATCGTCGAGGAGTACGCACCGGCCAGGAAACGCGGCGACGAACTCAATGCGGAACTCAAGAAGACACTCAACCAGCAGACACGCGATGAGTACTCCATGTTCGAGCAGAAGTGGAACGAGGACCACAAGCAGGACTACGAGCGAGAGTCGGAATTGAAGCAGGCAATTCAGGATTGGGAAAACAGAAGCAAGGAGATCCTGGAATTGCGTGTGTTCTGGGGCTGCGGTTTTGGTCGGCCCTTTTAGGACGGGGTCTAGGACTGGAAGTACGATCGTCTTGTCCGGTCGTGCCATTCACCCAGTGGCCGTGGCCGTCCTGCCGCAACTTGATCTTCTTCGCTGGATTCTGTAACATGGCGCATGCGACGTCAAAGCCAGCGCCATCGTACGTGACTCGCCTTGCACCCGCCTATTGCCCGTCGAAGGAGATCGCCATGTCTTGCCGACCGCTCGTGTCCGCGTTCTTGGTCGCCGCCTTTCTGGTCGGCCCGGCCCTCGCACAGAACCCGAGGCCGTCTCGCGAGGAACAACTCAAGCAGTTGCTTCAGCGCTTCCCCGATGCCGACGCAAATCGCGACGGCACACTGACCCCGGAGGAAGCCCAAGCCTATCGCGCCAAGCGACAGGTCGCGCCCATCGCGCCGACGGAGGCCGACGTGCACTACGGCCCGCACGAGCGGCAGGTGATCGACTTCTACCGGGCGAAGAGCGACAAGCCCACGCCGGTGATCGTTTATATCCACGGCGGCGGGTTCGTCGCCGGTGATAAGAGCAGTGTCAGCCCGCCGATGCTCCAGGGCGCCCTCGACGCGGGCATCAGCTTCGCCGCAATCAACTACCGTTTTGTGGACGGCGACAAGATTATCTTCCCGACGCCCCAGCGCGATGGGGCGAGGGCCGTGCAGTTCATTCGCAGCAAAGCCGGCCAGTGGAACGTCGACCTCAACCGCCTCGCCTGCTTTGGCGGTTCGGCCGGGGCGGGAATCTCCATGTGGATCGGCTTTCATGATGATCTGGCCCAGCCCGACAGCAGCGACCCCGTCGAGCGCCAGTCCACGCGCATCCAAGTGATCGGCACCATGGGCGGACAGGGGACCTACGATCCCGTCAAGATCAAGCAACTGATCGGCGGCCGCGCCCACGAGCATCCGTCCTTGCTGAAAGTTTACGGCCTGAAATCGATGGACGAAGCGATGAATCCCACGCCGGCGATCCAGAAGCTCTACGATGAGGCCGCCGCCATCTCGCACCTCACCAAGGACGATCCGCCGTTGTACATGGTTTATAACGAGCCCGACATTGTCCCGCCTCCCGATGCCAAGCCGGGGCAGTTCATCCATCACCCCAACTTCGGCCGCGAGCTCAAAGCGAAGATGGATGCACTCGGGATCGAGAACGTCTTTATCAACGGCGGCGGCGACCCGCCGACGCCCCAACCTGCCGGCGGGATGATCGAGTTCTTCAAAGAGCACCTGCTCAAGTGAGCTCGACGGGTCTCGTGCGAAGCAACCGTTCATGGGGCGGGGACGAAGGGGACTGGTCCAGGTTCTCGGCCGGCGTCTTTGCGGCCGAAATGCGTCCACCGGCCGAAAATGGACCACCCCCGGCCGTGGGCGTGAACGGCTACCGTGTGAACGCCGTGCCCCGCGCCCGGCGATTGCGAGTGAAGTCCGTCGATGGCCCTTGAAGATCCGACGAGCCGACTGCCAATGAGCGATACCCCAAGACAACCGGAGGCAATGCGAGATCCGTCCTCCGAAGCGGCCGACAACCAGGTGTTCCACGAGTCCGAGGCTGTCATCGCGTTTGCACGGACTCTTTCGACGCTCACGCCCTGGCGGATCGTGACGCCAACACTCGTGATCGCCAACGTGGTGGTCTTCGTCGTGATGGTGGCCTCGGGTGTGGATGCTTTTCGCCCGGTCCCCCGCAGCCTCGCCGACTGGGGCGCCAACTTTGGGCCGATGACCATGAACGGCCAGTGGTGGCGGCTGGGGACCTGCATGTTCCTCCACGCCGGGATCGTGCATCTTGCGCTCAACATGCTGTTCTTATGGTACGTGGGGCGGCTCGTCGAACGGCTGGTGGAGAACTTCGGCTTCGTCGTACTTTATTTTGTGTCCGGAATCGCCGGCAGCATCGCGAGTCTGGCGTGGCATCCGGAGCGCATGTCCGTGGGGGCCTCCGGGGCGATTTTCGGCGTCACAGGAGGGTTGCTGGGCTTCATTCTCCTGCGCCGCGACAGCATGCCGGATGCTGTGTTCCGGCAGCTTCGCCACAGCGTGTTGGGCCTGATCGTCTACAACGTATTGTTCGGCGCGGCGGTGCCCGGAATCGATACGGCCGCCCACATCGGCGGGCTGGCGGCCGGTTTTGTCGGCGGGCTGGTTCTCAGCCAGCCCTTGTCGGCCGAGAAGGCCCCCCGGCGTTGGTTGAGGAATGCGGCACTCTTGATCATCGGCACCGCCGGACTGCTGGCGGCGGCAGTTGCTTTGCCCGACGCGCCGCGGGACATCGAGCAGGAGTTGCGGCGTTTTGGCGACCTGGAACGAGAGGCCGTCAAGATTTCGAGAGCGCTCGTGCCCCGGTTGCAGCAAGGGCAAGTCAGCGAGGAGGAGTTTGCGGAGACGCTGGAACGAAGGGTGATCCGACCCTGGATCGAAACGCGCCGAACGATCGAAGGACTGCTCGATAAGCCGAATTTCGACCGCGCGTTTCTCGCGCGGCTGGTCGAATACATGAAACTCCGGGAGGAGGGCTGGCAGTTGCAGGCCGACGGAGTGCGCTCGCAGGACGCACGCAAAATCGAGCTTGGAGTCGAGAAGCAGGAGGCTGCCGACAAGCTGGCCAGGGAGCTTTCCGCGCGATAGGCAGCGCTCAAGGGGTGCCTTGCCTGGCAGCGGCCTGAAAGCACCGGCTGTCTTCTCTGCGATCGTCGCTACTTTGCGTTGTCCTTCCAAGGCTCTCCCTACAGAAGGCTCCCGACGCTCGGAGGGAGTTGGCGGCGCAAGCCTCTGCCACTTGGGTGTGCCCGAATTCTCACGAATTCGGCTGCCAAAATGCGGGGGCGTCCCCTTACTCGAAACCCCACTTGCGAGGTTTTCCATCGGCCGTGAGTTCGATCCAGTCAATCTCGACGGGCTCTTCTTGGGCGGGCAAATAGACGCGCACAATCCCGAGCGGACCACGCGCCGGGACAGCGATCCGAAGTTCTTGCCAGTCACCTCCCGGCAGCCTGAAAGGGACTGATTTCGCTTCAGCAGGGTTGCCGGCCGCTCCGGCCGGCAGCCACTCGATCTTGCCCTCGCCGCCGCCGGCGCTGCGCGCGCGGAGCCGGACAACGGCCGGGCCCTGGACCTTTCCCGGCGCCACTCCCAAGAAAGGCGCGGCGCCTTTGCCGATCACCGTGACGATGCCCCCCTTCACAGCAGCCTCGCAACTCCGCGCTTTCCAGCCCTGGAGCGGATCGGGTTTCGCGGCGTTGGGATCGTAGACGGGATTTCGAACCGGAACGACGGCCTCGGTGTCGCGGAGCAATCCACTGATCAACTCGTTCAACTCGCCGACGAGTTCGGGCTTCTCCGCTGCCAGGTTCCGGGATTCGCCGATGTCCTCCTTGAGGTTGAACAACTCGAACCGGTCGCTGCCGTCATCGTTGTCGGCGAAGAAGCGGATGAGCTTCCAGTCGCCGCGGCGCACGTAGGCGCCGGGCAGGAATCCGGGAATAGTCGCCGCCTGGCGCGGGCCGCCGTGCGGGAAGTGGCAGAACACGAGATCGCGGGGCGACTGCCGGCCCAGCAAGAGCGGCATCTGATTGAAGCCGTCGAGCTTGAGGCCGCCGCGCGGCTGGATGCCGCACGCCGCCAGCAGCGTGGGATAGAAGTCGGTGCTCTGGAACAGTGCGTCGCTGGCCGAGCCCGGCTGGATCGTGCCCGGCCAGACGAGGATGCACGGCTCGCGAGTGCCGCCTTCGTAGAGCGAGGCCTTGCCGCTGCGCAAGGGGAGATTGCTCGTGGCCGGCGTCTCTTCGTAGCCTTCCGGATCGGTGGCTTTGGGCGGATAGGCATAGCCGCCGTTATCGGAGAAGAAGACGATGAACGTACGATCGGCGACGCCCGCTTCGTCGACGGCGTCCAGCAGGCGGCCCACGCCGTCGTCGAGGCTCTTGATCATCGCGGCGTAGAGCGGATTGTGCTGCGGGTTGCTCTCGACCACTCTTGCCTTGAAGTGGTCGATGTAATCGCGGCGCGCGTTCCAGGGCGAGTGCACCGAGTAGGCCCAGTAGTTGACGTAGAACGGCCGGTCCTTATGCGCGCGGATGAAGCGGGCGGCCTCCTGCGACATGCGGTCCTCGATATGCTCGCCGGCCTTGCCAGCCAGCGGCGGCTCCTTGATGAACTTCCACGGCGCCAAGTAGCCGCCGCCGGGCCCGGGTGCGCTGGGCGTGTGGGGGAAGTCGAGATCGAAGCCTTGGTCCATGGGTTCATAGGGTCCGCTGTGGCCGAGGTGCCACTTGCCGAAATGAGCCGTCGCGTAGCCTGCTTCGCGAAGCGCCTCGGCGAGCGTGAAGTATTCAGGCTTCAGCCGCGTGAGGCTGTCGGCATTGACCGCCTTGACGGCCGGCGGAGGATCGGCCGCAAGTTTCTTCTCAAGCTGCGCCTGCGGCAGGTGGCATGCCGGCGAGGTGATGCCGATCCTCGCCGGGTATTGGCCCGTAAGGATGCTGGACCGCGTGGGCGAGCAGAGCGGGCTGGCCGCGTACGCCTGGGTGAGCCTCATGCCGCGCTCGGCGAGCCGGTCGATGTTCGGCGTCTCGTGGAATGTGCTACCGAAACAGCCCACGTCCCGCCAGCCGAGATCATCGGCAAGGATTAGCACGATGTTTGGCGCACTGGGAAACTCAGCAGAGATGGCGTATTGTCCGGGGGTTATGAACAGAACCACGAGCGGTGCGATGAGTAGGAGTGCAGCACTCATGTGTCGCAATGAGCCCAGAAAATGAGAGGGGATTCGCTTTGCTACTCCGACTATGCGATCCATAGGAAGACCTCCGTCGAGTTTCTGGGTTGCTTGTGGGCGACTGCCGTAAAGCCGGGGCTTGTCCCGAGTATCCACTGGCCAGAGGCCAGACGTCAACAAGCGGGCGATCATTCGCCTGCGATGTAGAGAAAGACGACGCGGCTGGTCGATATCGGCGACCGCCACTACGATCAGTGCGTGTGGGAAATCGAATTTCCTATCAATTCCTGCCGCTGCCCGTCGACTTCCACCACGTAGGGTCCCTGCGGAAGATAGACCACGGCGATATCGGCACTGAGGATCGGCGGCCGGCATCTTGCACCAGCCGCCACCCTGTGTCACCATACTAACCTCTGCGGCGCTTCGTCAGGTGAAGGCCGCATGCCCAGGCAACAAAGGAGGGAATCACGATGCGAGCGAACCGGACCGGGATGTTCCTGGCAATCCTTTTCACCGCTCTGGCTCTGATGCCAGCTTCGCGAACCACAGCCGCAGAGACCATTCCCGTCGGCGTGGCCAAAGTCGACATCACGCCCGAAATGCCCGTGCGGATGTACGGTTACGCGTCGCGCAAGAGCGAGTCGGAAGGCATCGCGGGGCGGTTGAAAGCCGCAGCCCTGGCCATCGGCGGTGATGAGGGAGAAGGCCCGGCCGTGCTTCTCTCGGTCGATTGCGGGGCGGTCCCTGCGGATCTCCGCGCCGAGGTCCTCCGCCGGGCCCAGACGAAAGCGCCGATCAAGCCGGAACGGTTCATGCTCGCGAACTCCCACAACCACTCCGGGCCGAACCTCAAGGGGATGCAGGGGCTGGAAGGACAAGAGCTCGAGCATCTCACGCAATACGCTAAGGAATTGACCGACCGGCTGGAAGAGGTCGTGCTCAAGGCGCTGGCGTCGCGGCAGCCGGGGCAACTGGCCTGGACGCAGGGCACGGTCGCTTTCGCGGCCAACCGGCGCGTGCTCAAGGACGGCAAGTGGATCAAGTTCGGGGCGGTGCCGGAAGGGCCGGCGGACCATAGTCTGCCGCTCCTGCGGGTCACCGACGCGCAAGGCAACCCGATCGCCCTGGTGGTCAACTACGCCTGCCACAACACGACCCTGCGAGGCGATTTCAAACAGATCCACGGCGACTGGGCCGCCTGTGCCCAGGAGTCGATCGAAGCCGATCACCCGGGCACGGTTGCCATGATCACGATTGGGTGCGGCGCCGATTCCGATCCGTGCCCGCACGGCACCGTGGAACTCTGCCGGCAGCACGGCCGGGCGATGGCCGACGAAGTGAAGCGGCTCATGGCGGGGCCTTTCAAGCCGATCGAGCCGGAACTCACCGCCCGCCGCATGCCGCTGGAAGTCCCCTTCCTCGAACCGCCGCCGATCGAAGAACTCAGGCAGTACGCGGTCAAGTCCTACGCAGCCCAGCGATTGCTCAAGCTGATCGAGAAGGGCGAAAAACCGCCGACATCGGAGACCTATGAGATTGCCACGTGGACCTTCGGCAACGACCTGGCCATGATCTTCCTGTCCGACGAGGTGGTGGTCGACTACGCCGTGCGATTGAAGCGCGAGATGGACGGCGGCCGCCTGTGGATCAACGCCTACAGCAACGACGTGTCGTCGTATATCGCATCAAAACGGATCATTGGAGAAGGCGGATACGAGGCGTGGAACTCGTTGAGTGCGACGATCTCCTATGGCCGTCCGGAGCAGGTGCAGCCGGCAATCGAAGATCGAATCGTCGAACGCGTGAAAGAACTGTTGCCGGAGGGCTTCCGCCGGGGCGCGCGGCCATCGTCCGGCGGCGAGTCGCCGCAGGCATCGCGGTGGCAGTTCGGCAAGCCGATCGTTACGTATTGGGCTGGTCCGCCGATGACCGACGCCACGGCCGCCCAGATGGCCGAAGGAGCCTGGAACCTCGTCTGGTGCCAGGAAGACGAATTGGACAATGCCCATCGTCACGGTCTCCGCGCCATGCTCCAGGACGGGCTTCTTACGCCGAAGAGTCTGGAGAGCGACGAGGCAGGGGCGAAGCTCGGCGCACTGATTGAGCGGGTGCGGAATCACCCGGCGCTGTATGCGTACTTTCTGACCGACGAGCCGAGTGCGGCGGCCTTTGCGGATTGGGGCAAGCTGGTCGCTTACCTCCGCCAGCGCGATCCGGGGCGTTTGCCCTACATCAATCTGTTTCCCACGTACGCCAGCAACGCTCAACTGGGAACGCAAGGGGATACGGTCAATGCCTATGCCGAACACCTTCGCCAGTATGTCGAGACGGTCAAGCCGGCCCTGATCAGCTACGACCACTACCATTTCAGCAAGCAGGGCGATAACGCACAATATTTCCTCAACCTGGCGATGATCCGCGAGGCTGCCATGAAGGCAGGGGTGCCATTCTTGAACATCGTTCAGGCATGCACCTGGACGACGAGCATGCGGGTCCCCAATGGTGACGAATTGCGGTTCCTGGTCTATACGTCGCTCGCCTACGGCGCGCAGGGAATCTCCTACTACGTCTATTGCCACCCGGGCCACGAAGGGGCCATGGCCAACGCGGACGGGACGCCCACGCCGCTCTACCACGCCGCCAAAGAAGCGAACCGCGACTTTGCGCGGATCGCGGCGGAGTGCCAGCCGCTGCGGTCGCTGGGGGTGTATCATCTGGGGATGATTCCGCCGGGCGGCGAACCGCTGCCGGAAAAATCCGCCTTTGGTCTCGACCCCGCTGTGACGACCGTGGAGTACCATCCGCCGGCGCCGATCCAGGGATTCGTGCTGGGGTTGTTCGGCGAGTCCGATAAGCCGACCCATGCCTTGGTTGTCAATCTCGACTACAAACAAGCCGCGACCACGGCGGTGGTCGGCCCCGGACCGCTGACAAGTTTCGCTCCGGCTGCGGGCACGTGGTCGACGCCCGCCGGTCCGCGGTTGGAAGTCCAACTCCCGCCCGGAGGCGGCAGACTGGTGAGAGTGACGAAATAGATCCGGGATGGCCATTGAGGGAAGGGAGAAGGTGAGGTCGCGGGTAACCGTTCACGGACCGCCACAGTCGCCTTTCGCTCCGCGAAAGTGGCGATACTTTCGCGGAGCGAAAGGCGACTGTGCACTCCAGATCCCCGGTAGGCCAGCAGCGGCCCGTGAATGACTACGGTCGCAGCAATCGAAGTGGAGATTCGATCAGTCCGCGAACGGCCAGTCCGTGCCCAAAGCGTCTCGCTGGACTTGCGTCAATCGACGGATGCCGCCGCGGGCCAGCGAGAGCATGGCCTGGAGTTGCTCGTCGCTGAAGGTGGACTCTTCGCCGGTCCCCTGGATTTCCACGAACCGCCCGTTGCCCGTCATCACCACGTTCATGTCGACTTTGGCAGCAGAGTCCTCTTCGTAGCTGAGGTCGAGAAGCGGAAATTCGTCGATCATGCCGACGCTGACCGCGGCGACGCTGTCGCGGATGGGGTACTTCGACGAGCCCGGCAATTCGGATCGGATGGATGCGAGGGCATCGATCAGGGCCACCAGCGCGCCGGTAATGCTCAGCGTTCGAGTGCCGCCGTCGGCCTCCAGCACGTCGCAGTCCAGGGTGATCGTGCGAGGGCCCAGTGCCGCCAGGTCGGTGACCGCGCGGAGGCTTCGCCCGATCAATCGCTGGATCTCACTGGTCCGCCCGTCCGCCTTTCCGGCGCGTTCGCGGGGCTTGCGCGGCCGGGTGCTGCCGGGGAGCATGCTGTATTCGGCCGTAACCCAACCCCGATTCTGAGCCGTCATCCAGGGAGGAACGGCAAGATCGACGCTGGCCGTGCAGAGGACCGTGGTCCGCCCGGCCTGAATCAGCACGCTGCCGGGCGAAGCGCCAGTGAAATGCCGCTGGATCGCGAGGGGGCGGATCTCGTCGGGACCGCGGTGATCGGTTCGCATGGATTGGAACTTCAGGCTTGTGCAGCCAGCATCCACGCCAGGATGCCCTTCTGGACATGCATACGGTTGCCGGCCTGCCGGACCACGACGCTCTGCGGGCCGTCGATCACCTCATCCGTCACTTCCTCGCCGCGGTGGGCGGGAAGACAATGCATGAAGATCGCATCTTTGGGAGCGCGAGACATCAGCTTCGCGTTCACCTGGTACTCGGCGAAGTCGCGGCGGCGCTGCTCGGATTCGGCTTCCTGGCCCATGCTCGTCCATACGTCGGTGTAGACGGCCACGGCGCCGCGGACCGCTTGGGCCGGATCGGCGGCCACCGCCAGGTCCAGCTCCGGAACGATGCGACGCAGGTCGTCGAGGAATTCGTCCTCAAAACGGTATCCTTCCGGCGTACCCATCGCCATTCTCATGCCGACCTTGCCGCATCCGATCGCCAGGCTGCGGGCCACGTTGTTGCCGTCGCCGATCCACGCGACCCGCAAGCCACCGCCGAGCGAGCCGTGCTCTCGCCTGACGATCGCGAGATCCGCGAGCAGCTGACACGGGTGGTGCGAATCGGACAGCGCGTTGACGACGGGAACCGCAGCGAACGCCGCGAGCCTCTCGAGCGTCGCGTGCGCGAACGTCCGGTGCACGATGGCGTGCACGTAGCGCGACAAGACCCGCGCCGTGTCCTCGATGGGCTCGCCGCGCCCGATCTGCAGGTCTCTGCCCGCGAGCGCGAGCGGATGGCCGCCGAGCTCGACGATGCCGACCTCGAACGAGACGCGTGTTCGCGTGCTCGCCTTCTCCATCACGAGCGCGACGCTCTTGCCCGCGAGCGGCTTCGGATGATCGGCGCTGCCACGCAGGCGCGAGAGCTCCACCGCACGCGCGAGCACCCGTTCGATCCCTTCGGCGCCGAGCGCCTCGAGCGTCAGGAAATGACGCGGACGGCTCACTCCGCCGCGTCCTTGATCGCGTGCGCGGGCGGCGCCGACAACGTCCGATCCAAGAGCGCCACGCCTTCGTCGATCTCTTCGCGCGTGACGACGAGCGGCGGCGAGAACCTCAGCACTCGGCCTCCCGCGATCGACAGCAGCACGCCCTGGCCCTGAGCCGCCATCAACATCGCGCGGGCGTCCACGTGTGCGCGGAGCGACACGCCACGGAGCAGCCCGAGCCCACGCGCGCCTTCGCAGAGGTCCGCGTGCTTCGAAGCGAGCTCCTCGAGCCGCGCGCCCAGATGGGCACCGACCGTCCGCACGTTCTCGAGGATCTTCTCGTCGTCGAGGATCCGCAGCGTCGCGAGCGCCGCGGCGCAGGCGAGCGGGTTGCCGCCGAACGTCGTCGCGTGCGAGCCGAAGGGCAACCCGTCGGCGAGTTTCTCGCTGCACACCATCGCGCCCATGGGGAAGCCGCCCGCGATGCCCTTCGCCAGCGACACGGCGTCGGGCGTCACATCGAGCTGCTCGTGCGCGAGGAACGTCCCGGTGCGACCGATCCCCGTCTGCACCTCGTCGAGGAACAGCAGCGCACCGCGCTCGTCGCACAGCGCACGGATGCCCGCGAGGTAACCAGGCGGCGGAACCGTCACGCCGCCTTCCCCTTGCACCGGCTCGACGAGCACCGCGGCCGTCGTCGGTCCCACGACCGCGCGGAGCGCTTCGAGGTCGCCGAAGGGCACGTGCCGGATCCCGGGCACGAGGGGCTCCATCCCGACGTGGTACTTCGGCTGCCCCGTCATGGAGACGGCGCCCATCGTGCGGCCATGGAAGCTGCCGTCCATGCAGACGATCTCGCGCCGCTCGACTCGACCGTGCAGGTGATGCCACTTGCGCGCGAGCTTGAGCAACGCCTCGTTCGCCTCCGCGCCGCTGTTGCAGAAGAACGCCCGCGTGCCGAACGTCCTGCGGGTCAGCTCCTCCCCGAGCGCGAGCTGCTTGTCGTTCCAGTAGAGATTGGACGTGTGCATCAGCCGCCCGGCCTGCTCGGCGATCGCTGCGACGAGCTTCGGGTGCGAGTGCCCGAGCGACACGACCGCGATCCCCGCGCACATGTCGAGGTAGCTCCGGCCCTCGACGTCCTCGACGCGGCAACCTCGTCCGCGCGTCAGCACCACCGGAGCCGGCTGGTAGTTCGGCAGCAGGTGACCGCGAAGCGCGCCGATCGTCTCTTCGTTCGTGCCCATGCGCGCGGCGTAGCAAACAAGCCGGAGTCAGTAAATGCAGGGCGCCGGCGGCACAGCGTCCCGATTCACCTGCACCGGCGTTCTGCTCGACCCTCTCAGGGCATCTTGCTCCATCGGTCGGACGACACGAGCGCGAGCAGCTCGTCGTGGATCCGTCCGTTGGTCGCGAGCGCGTCGCCGCCGTAGATGGTCTCGTTGCCGTTGAAGTCGGTCAGCCGCCCGCCCGCTTCGCGCAGCAGAACGGCCACCGCGCACAGGTCCCACGGCTTGACGCGCGGATCGACCACGGCGTCGGCTTTGCCTTCGAGCACCGCCGCGTGCCCCATCATGTCGGCGAACCCGCGCGCCGAGTACGCGCGTCGGCCCAGCTCGATGAGCATCTGGCTGCGCCCCTGCTCGGTGAACTGCTCGAGACCACCGTGCATGATCATCGCGTCCTCGAGCCGCTCGATCGAAGAGACCCGCAGCGGCCTTCCGTCGCGCGTGGCGCCGTCGCCGCGCACACCCACGAAGAGCGCTCCGAGCGCGGGCAACAAGGACACCCCGACCACGGGGACGCCTTCCGCCTCGAGCCCGACCAGCAGCGACCACGACGGCAGACCGCGCATGAACGCGCGCGTCCCGTCGATCGGATCGACGATCCAGCGGAACGCCGCTTTGCCTTCGCTCTCGCCGCTCTCTTCGCCGAGGAACCCGTGATCCGGGAACGTCCGCGCGAGAAATCCCCGCAATCGCGCTTCCACGCGCTGGTCGGCGTTCGTCACCGGCGAGCGATCGGGCTTCTTCTCGATGAGCACGCCGGCGCGGAAGAGGGACAGCGCCTCTTCGCCGGCGCGACACACCTCGTCCACGAGCGCCGAGAGCGCGCGCCGCCCACCGATCCTGTCCAGATCGAACGCCTTCATGGCTCCCAATTTCGCCTTCCGAGCCTCCCACGGTCCACACCCTCAGCGCCCCGGTCGGAAGGCGAAATTCGCCTTCCGAGCCTCCCACGGTCCACAACCTCAGCACCCCGGTCGGAAGGCGAAAATACCACGACTGCGTCCACGTGATCCGGCCGCGCAGGCTGTGGGCACGAACTGCACGCGACGGTCAAGCCGTCCTTGCGGTTCGGCCCGCGCATCGAGGACCATGGAGCATGGCCAGCGAGCTCGTCGCGTGGAAGGCGCACCATGCGTTCGCCGAGCCCACCGTGGGCGTGTCCGTCGACGTCACCCTGAGCGGCGAGGTCGAGGTCGAAGGCGTCTGGCCCGACGCGCGCGAGTGGCTCCAGAACGGCATCGGCGCCACCGCCCTGCAATCGTTCCAAGCGCTCGGCCTCACCCCCCGCGACGCCGCGAATCGACTCGACGCATTGTCCGCCGATCTGCTGACGCGATTGAATGCCGCAATCGGCTCCTACAACATGAAGGCAATTCGCGTCGCCCGTCTCGAGGTCCACGTCTCCGACGAAGGCAATCGCGCATTGTCGGACATTCAATCCGCCCTGACGAAAGCCAAAGAAGAGACCCAGCGACGGAGGTCGTTGCCGGGCTGACCGTTCGTCGATCATCGAAGGGGAGGAATCGATGACTGCCGCCGAGTCCATGATGAAGCAGCGAAGCAAGCAAGCAAGCAAGCAAGCAAGCAAGCAAGCAAGCAACTCTCGGTCCCGCTTGCCACGGCTTTGATGTTGCTCGGCAGCTCGTGCGTCACTGACGACGAGCCGGGTCACGAGGGTACGGGCGCACAATCCGAGCTCGTCGTCGCGAGCGGCTGCGACGTTCCGGGCAGCCGATGCGAACCTCAGGAACGCTGCGTTGCGGGAATGTGCCTGCCGGTCGGGCCGGGTGCCTCGATCGGCTCGATCACCGCGCTCGCGGCACTGCCAGCGCTCGATGTTCGAGAGCTCGGGCCCGAGCTCGGCGGGCGATTGGATGGTATCGTCGTCCTCGCGGACGGCACGATCCTGGTCGCGAGCCCTGGCGGCGGCGTGTGGCGCCGACCCTTCGATTCCCTGTCGTGGGAGCAGCCCGCCAATCGCGGCCTCATCGACTACACGATCCAGCATCTCGAGTTCGACCTGCTCGACCCGGCTATCGTCTACGCCGTCGGTCGCAACGGGCTCTTCCGCACGGCCAATCGCGGAGACGACTGGGAGCTGCTCGTGGGCGGGGCGATTGCACCCGTCCTGCCCTCTACCGATGCAGTCGACCCGGCACCATTCGCGCAGCTCCGCGTTTCCGAGTCCGATCGAATCCTGTTCTGGAGCTATCCGTGCCGCGGGCTCTACTGGTCCCTCGATTCGCTCAGATGGCGCCGCGCCAGGATCGATCCGGACGCCGCCAGCTCTCCCGACAATTGCCTGGCTCAGATCGTCGCCG
>JABWBD010000446.1 GCA_013360685.1 Pirellulales bacterium | reverse complement strand
GCATCGGCCGGCGCCGGCACGGGAGCGGGCGTGGGGGCCGGTGTCGGCGCGGGCGTGGGGGCCGGCGTGGGAATTTGCTCCGGGACCGTCCCCTCCGGCGCCGTCCCCGGGGTGTAGAGGAACCCTTCCGCGTTGGCGTGCTGTTCGATCGGGCCGCGGCTGACGATCTTCGGCCGTGTGAAGCCGTAGTCTAAGTAGATGCCGGCGTCGCGAGCACGAGCCAACCGCCGAGCGTCGAAGTACGCCTTGCCGGGCCACGGTCCTTCCGCCAGGCAAACGCCGTTGTATTCCAGCAGCGAGCCTTTGCGGTAGTGTACCCCCGCGATCGCCTGGTTGTAGTCGATCAGCGAGCGGTAGTAGTCGTTTTCCGCTTCCGCCAGACGCTGCTGCGCCAGCAACAAGAGATCGAGGGTAACCGTCCCTTGCTCGTAGGCCGCGGCCACCGCCTGGACTTCCTTCTGGGCCGCTACGCGGCGATTGAAGTTCGTCTGCGTGATCAAATAATTGTCCTCGAGCTCTCGGATCGCGCCGGCCAACTGGTGCGAGAGCTCCAGTTCCTGCTCTTGGAGAATGGCGCGCTCGCGGCTCAAGTTCAACTGCGCATTGCGGACTCCCGCGAGTTCGCGGCGGAACCCGATCGGAATCCGTCCTTCGAGGCCGAGTTGCCATTCCTGGAAATCACCGCCCGTCATCGAACCGTAGGCGTTCGACCGCTCGTCGTCCGGATCGATGAGGATGTCGCCCAGACCGAGCCAGCGGTATCGAGCCACCGCATCCAAGCGAGGCAACAGGAAGTTCTTGGAGGCGATCAGTTCGAGCTCCCGTTGCTTGACCGTCCACTTCTGCCGGCGCAACTCGACGCTGCGGACCATCGCCTCGTTGTGGATCTCGCACCAGTCGAAGTCGACGTCGGCGGTCGTCGGTTCGTCCGACGGCCGGATGAGTCGGCCGTCCGTGGCTGCGATCCCCATGATGTATCGCAGGTTGTTCTCCGTCCGGTACAGGTTGCTCAAGGCTTCCTCGACCGCGCTGCGGAAGAGGAAATACTGCTGCCGCGCCTGGGCCTCGTCCTGGGCCCCGCCCCCCTTGGCGCCGACGACGTACTTGGCATAGACCTGCCGCCAGGTCTGCAGGGCGCTGTCGCGGCCGGCAACCACCGCGTCGAGCCGGCGGTAGCCGTAGTACAGCTCCCAGTACGCCCTCTCCACGTCGCGGACCAGGTTTCGCACCCCGTCCTCGAACTCCGTCAGGGCGATGTCGGTCCGTATCCGCGCGATCATCACGCCGTTGTAGAAGCCGGGAATCGAGCCGGGACCGGCGATCCGGTTGAACTGCACGCCCCCACCCTGCAACAGCGGCTGGTTGACCTGCGCCTCGAGATTGGTCGTCCAGTCGCTGGGGAACTGGCGCAACTGGATGTTGTTCCATTCGTAGCGGGCGTTGTGGCGCAAGGCGACGGTGCCGCCGGTGGCGTTGGTCTTCGACAATTGCGCCTGGAAGGTCCCCAGGTCCTGCTCAAACGCCGGCGGACGGAACTGCGCCAGAAACCCGGAGGTATTCTGCGGCGTGTCGTTCTTTTCCCAGAAGACGCTCGTGGTGAACTGCGTATCGAAGGCCGCCAGCACCCCTTCGACGCCGAATCGCGGGTCCGACTCGGCCCGCGCCGGGTCGAAGACGGTGGGCACGGCTGCCGGCTGCTCGAGCAACGTCGAAGGATCGCCTTGCGCTCCCGTCGGACCGAAGGCGACGCCCCCGAGGTTCTTAATCACTTTGGCGTTTGCCAATCCAATGTGCACGGCCTCCTGCAGCGGCAGGTTCCAGATCTCTTTCGGTTCCGGATTGTCCAGCGTCAGCGGCGGCAGCGCCCCGTTCACGTCCCCAAGGCTGTCCATGTCCACGTTCGGATACTCGATCTCCGTCGCGACCCCGATGTAGTGCGACAGGTCTCCGTCCTCGCCGAAATAGAACGGCTGCTGGGGACGACAGCCGATCGCGAGAGCCAGGGACATCACGACAGCCACGGCGGAGGGGGGGAACTGCCGACTCATGGGGCTAGCATTCCTTTGCGATGGTGCATCTGCTCGGTCATCTGCCGCGCCGGGCGAATCCGGCGACGCGTTCCGGACGGTTTGGGCCGGTTTTCTCACGGATCGAAAATGAGAACCGGCGCGCAATCCTGAAGCCGGACTAATCGGCAGAACTGATATCGGCAGCGCAATCCATAAACTTTTGTGATTCTCTGCGATCGATACGACCAGAATTTTCTTCCTATAGCTCTTAATTAACCTTACTTAACAAGACATCGGCCTCAACCAACTCCTAAGACCAGTTGCAATACCCACACATTAGCGGTAACTACACGCTGCCGAAGACCGGCGTGACCCTTTCGCGGCGACGTCTTCTCCGGATCTCCCGGTGAGGGCGTGCACGGCTACATACCCCCGCTTGGTAGTCCCGGGGTTCGAGCAGAGATCCTTGAACGGGTGCGGACCCGCTCAGTTAGGCTTTGGTTTCCTCGTCACCTCCTTTCATCACACCGTCGGTTCGCGGAGTTCTCTCCGCGTCAGACTTAGTACAACAGCGCCTGTTTGGTTGCGAAGGTCAGTAAAACATGCCAACTTCGCCCGCCCGGATGGCTCCGAAGTCATCGGCGCAGGTCTTGCCGACCCGTTGCCTTTCTCCGCCAGCCAGCAAGCTACCCTGGAGGAAACATGCCGTCAGCCGGCCGAAGACCGGGGCAAATTGCCGGTCGTGTTGGAAGCGGGCGATTCGCCCCCGCGCCACCTGGAGATCGAAGTGCTCGATGATCCCCGCTGCGACGGCGGCCGGATCCTCTTTCTCTACGATATGACACCGCTGGTCGATTTGAGGCGTCTGATGGACGAGCGGAATGCTTTCCAGAACATCCTGGGCAAATCGAAACCGATGCGGCAGGTGTTTCGATTGATCCAGGATGTGGCCCCCGTCGATTCTACCGTGCTGATCGAAGGAGAAACGGGTACCGGCAAGGAACTTGTCGCCCGAGCCATCCACCAGTGCAGCCGCCGCCGGAACGGACCATTCGTAGCCCTGAACTGTGCCGGACGTGAGGATCTCCCCTTGCTGGTCCGTGCATTTCTGGCCGATCACTGACCGGCTACGGGCAAGCAGGTCGAAGCGGTCGCCGGCGACGCAATGGCCGTGCTCATGGACTACGATTGGCCCGGCAATGTTCGCGAACTCCGCAACGCTCTGGAATTCGCGGTCATTCGCTCGCGAGGAACCGTCGTTGAGATCGACGACCTGCCGCCGGAACTGTTCGAGCCCGGCTCGACGTCCGGCCCGATCGAGGCCGGCTCGGACGATGCCGCTCGTATTACAGCGGCGCTCGTACGTTCGCGAGGCAATCGGACGCGCGCAGCCGCAATCCTGGGAGTCAGCCGTGCAACACTCTATCGACGTCTGAAAGAGTTGGGCATCGGTGAGGCGTAGCACGCGACTCGTTCCGGACACAAAATAGTCCCGAGCCGAGGAAGTACTTCCCCGGCTCGTCTGCAAGGAAGCGCCTACTCGTCGTGCTCTCCTCCCCACATCCATTGGAGGAATTGCTCGAAGGAGTAATACCAATGATGGTACTCGCAGTCGGGATCGCTGGTGCGCTGGCACTGCTGGGTCTGGAGCTGCGATTGCTCCTGGCTCTGACTTTGGGTCTGCTGCTGGCCCGTTCCGCTCCCAGCCCAAGCAGTCCCCATGGCACTCAACAGGATGCCAAGACAAACGGCTGCGACAAACACGTTTTTGACCATCGACCACCTCCCTCATCGAAAGAGAGGACCCGCCGGCCCGCGAAAACTGAACTTTGCATACCGCTTTGCTGTTCGGATTGGCTGTGAATCAGCCGAGCGGATTGCCGCCCGGCGGGAGAGCAAACCCCATACCACTCCCCGTCGTCGGCCGGCGAGACGATGTCGAACTCCGCCTTTTTGTCGAGAATGGCTGAAGGATCAGGCCCCGCTAACCGTTGGGCTCAGGAAATGGAAGCCGCCCCGATTTGCGGCTGTTCGTCTCACAAACTGTATTCTGCTCGCATTCCTGCCTTCACGGTTGCCACAGGCCGCAGTTCTTCAACCTTGCTTACGCGGTGTGCCGGTACGTGGGGTAAAGCGCGCTGCACGTCCATTTCGTTCAGCATGCTTTCCACTTCACTGGCAGTGAGCACGTCGATCCGCAGGCGATGCCCCGGTCGGCGCACCACTGGTTGAATTGCTCGATGTAAATCCCAGTCGTCGCTCTGCATTCGTATGTCCACCATCGTTCTGTCCCTTGCACCGCCTGGTTCCTGGGCAAGTTGCCGGCCCATCGATTGCAGCGAGCCAACGCCCTCCTTTGCGATTCGCCCTAAGCGGTTGGCAGTCTGCGTGTCGGAACGCCGGGCCGTGAAGTATCTGCGGCAGAGCGAGGCGCGGTTCCCTCCCCCCCCGAAAAATCCGCAAAGAATTCTGTTGAAATTGGGCCGCCGGATGTGCTAACCCTAGAAGCCCAAACTCAACTTCCCTCTCCCGGTTCGCTCATGGGGCGGGGGGTGAGGGCAGCCGGATTTCTGTTAGGGCCTCATTGGGAAAACCACGAATCGAGAGGGACCCCATGACGAATGCTCCCCAGCGCATTCTGTCGTTGTTTGCATTCCTGGCGGCGGCACTGGCTGATGCTCTTGGCTCGGCCGACGACTGGCCTCGCTACGGCCACGATGCCGCCCTGACCGGCCGGTCGCCGTTGGTTGGAAAGATCAGCGCCCCTCGAGTCGCCTGGACATTCCCGCTGGCCGGCCGCGAACTGCTGGTCGAATTGGCCCCATCTGCGGGCGAGCACGCGCTCCGTCTATCCGCGGAAGCCGCGGCTGAGTCTGGTTCGCGTCCCATTGGGCCCGCCGGGCTGCGGCAACTCGATCCGGACGGCACCGGCACGCTGCGGCCGGCGCAGGAATCGTTCCATGAGCGATGGGTCAAGATCCTGCCGGGCGTGCCCGGGCTGCAACGCGTCGCCTGGAATCATACCTGGACCGATCAGAAGGTCTGCCGCTTGCAACTCTTCGCGTACGAGAAGGGTATTGACCATCCGAGGCTCGTCTGGGAGACCGATCCTCCGGAAGGCCTGATCTTCCAGCCGCTCAACGTGGTCTTCGATATCGACGGCGACGGAGTGCAGGAGATCTGCGTGGCCGCCCATTACCGCGTGATGATCTTCGAGGGGACCACGGGCCGGAAGGAGACGGAACTGCGTTACCACTCCAGCCGCCCCTACGGATGGTTCGGACTGGCCGACGTCGACGCCGACGGCCAGGTGGAACTGGTCACCTTGGGCGACTTCCAGAGCCACATCGACGTTCTCAAGTTCGATCCCAAACAGCCCGAGCCGCAGCGCCTCGGTGTCCTTTGGCGAAGAGACATCGAGCAAAACATCGAACGCCGCGAGAAATGGCCGCAGATCGGCCCCTGCCCGGTCGCCGACGTCAGCGGCGACGGCCGCCTGGAGATCGTCGTCAATCTCTTCAACGACACGGGCGACGGCCAGTGGCATGCCGTTGTGCTCGATGCGGCCACCGGCCGCGCCATTGCCGACTTCCCGCGCCGCTTCGTGCAAGGCGTCGCCGACGCCAATGGCGACCGCCGGGCAGAGGTTTTCCTGGCGAGCACCGAGGGAGTCGTCGTGCAGAAAAGCGGACGGATTGAACTGGTCGCGATGCCCGGCCCAGCGCCGGCCGTGCTCTGGTGGCGCGAGAATGCCGGTTGGTGCTGTGCCGATTGGAACCAATTGGGTTCGACCTGGTCGACTACGGCGTCGCAGGGAATGCGGCATGTCCTGCTCAGTGGCGACGGTCCTCCGGCATTCCTCGTGGCCTCGACTTCCGAGGCAGACTCGCCGCAGCTCTCCTTGTCCGCCATGCGAATCGGTGCGGACCCAAAGGTGGAGTCGTTGTGGGAAGTGGCGGGATTTCCGAGGCAGACGGAGCCCGTCTCGCTCGAGCCGGGCGGCGACCAAGGCCAGGTCGTCGCGATGGTTCGGACCCGGCTGGCGCCCGGCATGGCTGCCGAACTGGCCGGGAGAAACGCCCGCTCGGCAGTCCGTGAAAACCGTGCGACGGCGATCGGCGTCTCCATGCCCATCGCGGCGCGGTTGCGCACCGGGGAAGGCGTTGCCGTGGTGGTCGAGGCGGCGGGGGAGCAGATCGCCGTGATCGATCCGCCGCGCAACGACGCGAAGACGCCCTCGCTTCGCTGGCAGCGGCCGGGCAG
>JABWBD010000445.1 GCA_013360685.1 Pirellulales bacterium | reverse complement strand
TCTCGCCGAGCGCGTGCGTCAGGTCGCGCTCGCCGTCCACGTACATCGTGCCCTGCCTGTCATGGACCGACATGCCGACCATGCACCAGCGGTCCTGAGGCACGATGCGCTGCGAGAAACCCGCGCCGTTCCGGCCCTTGGAGCTGCCGCGGATCGTGAGCTTGCCCAGCGCTCCGTCCACGCGCATCATAAAGCCGTTCTGATGGTAAGTTTCGTTCTCCGCAACGTAGAAGTTGCTGACCTCGGTCGCGCCGCCGTCGAGCTTGACCCACGCCAGCACGCTGAAGTCGTCGGTCAGACCCGCGAGCGCCGGCGATTGGCCGCAATCCACGTAGTCGCCTGCCCCGTCGAAGAATAGCTCCGACCCGCGCGCCGCCTTGCGCCACCGCGCGCCGACAACCGTGCCGTCATTGCCATTCCCGCTGAGGTCGCGAATGGCCGTCCCCTGGCCCGCGTCGAGTCTCCACCAGCCGACCAGCGCCGGATCGGGTGCGGCCCGCGCCGTTGCGACAGCCACGGTCATCAAGAGAACACAGAGGGTACCATTGAGCGTCGCGGTGCGCATGCGCTGGCCTTTCCTACATACCACTCTAAACAGCACATCGCCGACAAAGGGCCGGTATTATGCCATCATTTGAACAACTTGTCCAGTACATGACGCGTTGCCCCTTCAGCCTGTCGCACCTGGTTAAGAACACGTCGAATCTTCGCGTCCATGATCAGGGAGTGTTTTCATGTGTGGACGCCACAAGGTCCTATCTTGCCGGTCGATTCGGTGTAGTGGTTTCGTCGCTGCGAATGCAGCACTGGGATCTCCGGGTGATCAAGCTGCAAGGGCCGAGATCGCACGGTGCGTGGCGAGACAGAAGATCGATGATGGGGCGTTTCAGAAAGAAGATGTTCTTGGACCGCAGAGGACGTAGAGGGGAGAAAGAGGGGGAGGAGAACGAGGCATCACCGACGGGACGCTCAAGAGACGCACGATCACCATCCAGGTCAGACGATCGACTTGCCGCGGTGCCACCAGCCGTCCCAGAGGTGTAGCAGGGCAAGAATAGGATGACGCCATAGCATCCGCGGCCCCGAGTAGCGCATCACCTCCCGGACCTGCTCTCGCATGGAACGCTTGTAGCAATGGATCGGGCAGTCGGAACAGGCCGGCTTCTCCGCGCCGAAGGGGCAGTTATTCAGCCGGCATAACGAATAACTCAAGACATCCTGGCATTGCGAGCACAACTCCTTGCGCCGGCCGTGGTGCGCACGACAGTAGATGTCGAGCATGGCTCGCACGGTGCGTTTCTCGCGGGCAATACGAAACGACTCCGCCAATGGGATTCACCGGTGGGGTTGTTGGAAAATGGGCATTGCCACCGGCCCAGGAGACCTTCGGTCGGCGGTTTCGGCGGGGTCGGAGACCCGCGCCGAGCGCGAGACGCGCGCCGAGCGCGGAGCGCGGTTCCGCTCGGATTATTGTAGCATCACGAGGCGGTAGCGGCGAATCGCTCCGTCGGCGTCAGTGAACTCATAGTCGGCGATCTTGACGAGTGAGTCGCCGCCTCCGGCCGCCCACTGCGCCTCGGCCAGACGGCTCAGAGTGGGGTCGTAGGTCACCCCCGACGTTCCGCGGTTCTCTGCCAGCAGGAGGTGCGTGAAGCCTGCCCGGCGCAATTCCCGGCTGAAATCAAGCGGGTCGCCGATTTCCCACTGGTAGCGGGTGCGGAGCCGGTAGAGGTTTTCCCGCGTAACGCGGCAATTGAAATAGAACGCGCGTTGGTCCTGGCTCAGGATGTGATCGTCCCCGCTACTGAGCTGGTTGCTGGCATTGGCCGCCAGCCAGGTCGGCTCCTTGCGAGTCAGGAACTCACTGCGGCTTTCCAGGCCGCATGCCACGCCCAGGCAGTCACGGCAACGGGCCAGGGCCGCCCCGCACGACGCCAGCAGGACGACGGCCACGGCTGCCGCCGCGATCCGCCGGGTCGCAAGGGGCAAACGGTGCATCTCAATCAAAATCCAAAGGGCGACAACACTCAGCATCGGCACCAGGGGCAGGAGGAACCGGACATTTTGACGCAACAGAAACCAGAGCACCCAGTACACGCCGGCGATGGCCATCAGCAGGCCGAGGCCGCGTAGCCGCCGGACCAGGAGCAGCCCGGGCGCCAGGGCCAAGAACAGCGGGCCCAACTGGTGCCCGCGACCGCCGTAACGTTCCGGGTGCATGGTGATCTTCCACGTCCCGGTAAGCACGGAAATCGGGCGCCGACCCAGAGGCAGCTTCGAGTCGCGGAACGTCGGCTTCTGCTGAACGGCTGCGGTGCGCCCGTGGAGGGCCTCGGAAAAGAACGGATAGACCGGATTGCCGCGGTGCCATGCGGCACGGACATACCAAAGACCGCTGACGCTCACCGCCACGATCATCGCCGCGGCCGCTCCCGTCAGGAGCAGGCGGCGCCGGTCGCCGTGTCGCCACGCGGTCCAGGCAATAGCCACGGACACGGCCGCGAAGAACAGGATCGCCAGGTACTTGGTTCCCAGGGCCCCGCCCGCGCACAGGCCGGAGAGGATAAACCACCGCCGCGACTCGAGGTCCACGCCGCTTCGCCACCAGGCCGCCAGGGTCAAGGTGCAATAGAACGCCAGGGCCACGTCATTCAGCGGAGCAGTCATCTGGTTGCTCACCGCGGGGACCAGCAGGACAACCGGGCCCGCGACCCGCGCCCAAGGCCGCCCTACGATCGGCGTGGCCAGCACGATGGCGGCCATGGCGAGGAGCACTCCCATCCCCCAGTGGATCAGTTGGGCCGCCACGCCTCCGTCGATTGCCAGCGCCCAGAGATACCACATTTCGACGAGGAGCGGAAAGGTGGAGTTTTCGCTATCCGGCAGGAACTCCAGCCGATGGGAGGCGAGGAATGCCTTGGGGAGTTCAAGGTGATAGCAGAGGGCGTCGCCATCGGTCGTGGGGGCCAGGGCGCCGACAAGCGAACCGAGGCAAGCAAGTCCGGCCATCGTGTAAAGCGCCGCCAGCAGCCATCGCGGCGGCGGTGCAAAGGGGGCCGAAGGTGGTTCGGGAGCGGATGGCCGGCGGACCACCGGAGCCAGGTTCCGCTCGCAACGGCTCACATAGTCGTTGAGCAGTTCTCCCAATCCCCAAAATCCCGCGAGGGCCGACAAGACACCGATCAGCGGCGCGTAGAGCAGCCCGACCAATCCCATGCCTGCCAGCAGCGTTGCGGACACCACCAGGCCGATCCCCAGGCTCCACACGCAGATCGAGAGCGCATCGTCGGCGTCAAGGCGCAAAGCGCGCAGTACGGGACGCCCCAACCCAAAGGCGGAAAGGCCGATCGCCGCGAACGACAGGATCGAAACCGTTTGCTGCAGCATGATCTTACGTCACCACCATCCGAGCATACTGGCGAAATAGAGGGCGACCACCGATACCATCCAGCCGGCCAATAGCCAGGCTTGCCATCGCGGGACGGTCGGACTGTCGGTCTTGGGAGCCGGTCGCGGATCGAGGAGCGTCGAGAAGACGCCCTGGTGGGCCAACCGCAGACGTTGCCGCCTCTCGGCGGCCTCCGGTTCCGATTCTCGAATCGGTGCAATCACGTCGGACTCCCTTCCGAACGGCGCTGAGTCAGATTTCGATGGACAGATCCCCTCAACCCTAACTCGGGCGTCGGGCCGGCGAGAATCCCCTCGACGGCTTTGAGCACCCTCGCCACCGTCAGCCCTCGCATGCAGGGATGACCGGCGACCGGGCACTCCTTGCGATGGCAAGGCGAACAGGGCACCGGGTTGTGCACGACGGCAACGCGACCTCCGTTTGGTTGCCACTGTTCGACGGAGTTCGTACCGCTGAACAGCGAGACCACCGCCGTGCCGACCGCCGCAGCCAGATGCGCCGGCCCCGAGTCGGCCCCCACCAGCAGATCGGCTTGCTCCAGGACGGCCGCCAATTCCGCAATCGTCAGCCCGCCGGTCCAATCGGCGATCTCCGGCCGGACACGGTTTCCGAGAATGCGGCGGGCGATTATACGGTCGCCTGCCGCGCCCACCAACACGACTTGCACGTCGTCCCGGCCGACGATCCGCTTGAGCAGTTCTCGCCAGTGCTCAACAGGCCACTGCTTGGCCGCCATGCCGCTGCCTACGTGCAAGACAATTCGCCTCGGGTGCATGTCCGCGCGACCCGGCAAAGTCTCCCACATTCGGGACGCCGTTTCACGGGCCGACGGACTCGGGAGGAAACGGGGTCGCCACGGCCCCTCATCCGCGGAGGGGTGGATACCAATCTCGGCCAGCAGGGCAAGCCGGGAATCGGCCTCGGGCCGGCCGAGCACGTACGGCGGGCTGTGGGTCAGAAGAAATCCGCCCCCTCCGCAGTTCCATCCCAGGCGAGTCCTGGCCCCGCTGAGCCAGAGAATGAGAGCCAAGGGGAACTCGCCGCGGACGTCGATCGCCAGTTCGAACCGCCGTTGCCTCAACCGCAGGCCCCATCCGATTGCGGCGATCGGCCATCCGAACGTTCCAGCCCGGCCAAAACGGTTTCTGCGGGATACATAGACACGGTCGACCTCGGGCGACGCTTCAAAGATCTCGCGATTCCAGGGACTTCCCAGAACCTCGATCGACGCCTCCGGGTACCGCCGCCGCAACGCCGGAAGCATTGCCGTCGTGATCACCGCGTCGCCGAGGTGGTCCAACTGGACTAGTAGGATCCGTTTGGGAGTATGCGCCGCCGGCTTCGCACCGGCGGACAGGCAACTGCCGCGGCTATGAGACGCCGGCGCCTGCAGGGAACGCCCTCCGTGGCGTTCCGAGGAGTCAGGATGGATCGTCGCGGCAGATGGCGGAACGCCACGGAGGGCGTTCCCTACAGGGTCGATTTGCTGGCATTGGTTCGTTGGCCAGTCCTTGCGCCGCTTCCAAGGCAACAGGATCCGACCTGACACCCTGGCCAAGAAGAACACCATGCCGCCCATGGCATCCACGCAGGCAAAGAGCACACGCCACCGCTGCCGCGTGTACCGGTAGCGCCCGAGCGTGTGCCGCCGAAAGTCCGCGGATGTGAAGGGGTCCGGCATTCACAGCACCTTGTCATAGGCCTCGCGGGTCGCGCGGGCCGCCGCAGTCCATGAGAAGTTCTCGCGAACATAGTTGGCCAGCGACTGGCTCCTGCCGCGGCCCAGCGCCGTGAGGACCGCTTCGCGGATCCCCGCCGGATCGTCCGGCCTCACATAGAGGGCGTGGTCGCCGAAATACTCCCGGGCGCAGCCGATGGCCGGCAGGACCAGGGGAGTGCCCGACATGGCCGCTTCCAGAGCCACCAACCCCGGCGTTTCGTACCAACTTGCCAGCGCCAAGCACCCCGCGCCGGCATACGCGGCAGCCAGGAGAGGATCGTCGTGCTCCAGGCGACCGACGAACTGCACGTTCGGTCCTGCAATCCGCAGGCACTGGGCCAGATAGGCTTCGTGGCCGGGGGCGGCGTCGCCGAGCACGACGATGGGCACGTCGGCATCCTCCATCGCGCGGAGAAAGGCGAGCTGGTTCTTGCGGGGCTCGATCCGGCCGGCGTAGAGAACGTAGTCCTCCACGGCCAAGAGCTCGCAAAAGGGCGTCGGATCGGCCGCGGAGAACCGTTCCTCTGCTCCGTTGGGCACCACGTGGATCCGCGAGGCCGGCACGCCGAAATACCGCACGAGCTGCTGGGCCTCCGCGCTGGAATTCGGCAGGAGCAGATCGACCTCGTGGTAGAGTCGCCGCCGCCAGGAAGGCAGCGCCGGGCAGGTCGCCCTGGCAAGGAACTTTGCCGCGGCCAACGCTCGCCCCACCAGCGGCCGAGGCTCGCGCCAGTAGCTGACCAGATCGAACCAGGCAATGGTGGACAAGACGACGGGGATGCCCTGGCGATACGCCACTTCGACCAAAGGCCGGTGCTCCGGAAGGCTCCCGAAAAGATGCAGGCAGTCGGCCTCGACAAGCGGATCCTCCGGCGCCTGCCACAACCGTGCTCGGACCCCGGCTCCCCGGAGCGCGCGCGCGGTCGAAAGCATCTGGATCTCGCCGCCTCCGGGCGATGCGAGCCGATCGGCCGCGCCGGCCAGACAGACACTCGGCTCGTACCGTGAGCCTACCGTTCGTGCAGTCAGGGAGTGGGACCATGTGTCGGCAATGCTCATCGGAGGTTTCCCTGTTCGGATGTCATGCGTCGTTGCGTGTTTTCAGCAGTTGTCGCAGCGTTCGTTTTGCCAGGTTTCGCAGGCTGTCGG
>JABWBD010000046.1 GCA_013360685.1 Pirellulales bacterium | reverse complement strand
GCGAAATCGCGTCGCAAAGGAATGTCACAAAGCACGACGTCGTGAAGAACTGCGTCGGCGCTGTAGAAAAAGAAAATAGGCGCTGTAGTACTAGGCGATGCCTTACCCAAAATGGCCGGATTTGAGGCGGACGATGCCGAACCGGACGACGAAAGAGATGTCTAAAGGCCCTGGTAGCCTCTTCCCGTAGGCGGCGCGCCTCGTGCCTCGGACGTGGACGAACGACGGGTTTGTGTGCCACTGCTTGCGATTGAATCGATTTTCCATACGAGAATCGCTCACCACAATCGCAAGCAGTGATGGAGCGGAGCAGGATCTCGCGTTTCTCTTTCGATTTCCTGATACCCGATGACGTTGATTCGATCGGGGCGACAGAATCGCGATTCTGATGAGGTAGCCTTTCCATTCCAAGCAGCGAGTGGCTCGGCAGCACGTGCGCAACTCACGAGCATCGGAACCAGCGAAAACCAACGAGGAGGCGAAACAGTGCGAAGCGATCTCCTTGCGCGTTCGCAACGCAGAGCGGTTCTGATGGAGCGGTCGTCCGGGCCGCAACACTGCTTGGCGTTGTGGTAAGCTCCATGCATATGGTTCGCACGTTCAACGCCAAGCACACACCGAAAGCTGCCGAATACGCTGGGCGCGGGCAACACCAGCGGGGCCACCCCGCCAAAACCGCTCACCGCCGGGGAGTTCCGCTGGACTGACTTCATTGGGTGGCCGGGCAACCAGTGGACAGATCGAGTAGAACAATCGCGCGATGCAGTTCTGGGGATATCGATTTCAGGTCGAGGTTCGAGACGGGATCCTCGTGGTCTTGAAGCCAGGAGTGGAGTTGAGCGTCCCAAGGGAGCGCTTGTTTGACGTCGAATTCGGAAACCAACTCGGGGGCCGCCCATTGGCAAAGGTGATAGAAGCCGTGGGCGTCGAGGTCGACTGCGTTGCTGGCGTATGATCGGCTCTTGCGAGTGGCGTCGATGCGCTCTTGAAGGTGCTCGGCGACGAGTCTGGGGGACTCCTTGGCAATTCCCTTGACGCAGGTAGCCATCCATTCGATGTCGCTACGCAGGTGGGCGCGGCCGAGGCCGCGCGCGAGAGATCGAAGCAAATCGAAATCCCGACGGAACATTGCCAGGCAGACGCCGGCGATGGGATCGTCTCGACGCACCGTCTCTATCTCGGGGGTAATTTCCGCGACGCGCTGGGCGAGGGTCACATCGCGGACGGCAAGAGACTTGTAGATGAATCGTGGCGACATCGTGTCGCCGCATCCGCCGTAGATCGCATTCATCAGGGCATTATTGATCCACATCGAGCGTAGCATGATGCCATATCCGATCGCGAGCTCAGAAGGTTGCTCGAGCGCGAAACGGCGGGCGATCCCCAATTCGGCCCAATTGCCATCACACACGTTGTGGAGGGTAACTGCCGTACGGGCCTGCTTTTCCGTCCAGGCGGGGCACATCTCACCCCAGCGTTTGATCTCGGCATTGACTTGTTCTTGAGTCCAGCCCCTTCGTTTGCTACTCTCTGAAAAGTCCCACAGCATGGCCAGACGCTGTTCAATCGTCAGGCCGGCGTCTTTCTTCTGCAAGAGTTCTTCGATCGACAGCCGTACCTTCTTGGGCAGGGTCGCCAGGAGCGTTTTCTCGATCGGCTCTTCCGGTCTCTCGGTGCCCGGCCAGTTGCCGTCGAGGATGGCGTCGACAACCCAGCAGCCACGGTTGTGGAAGACCTGGGTATCGCGGCAGTGATCGAGAATGGCCTCGTTCGTGCATCCAGCCTTCTTGAGCGCGGTGGCGAGTTGCGTCATCTTACTGAAATCGCGAGACTCGTACATAGCCGTGGCCAGTTGGATCACCGCCGGCGTGCGCCAGGCGTTGTCGAACTTGTCTTTCTCGCCGAGCGGTGAAACGAGGTCGTTGTAGAAGCGGCGCAGCAGTTTGACCGCTTCTCCGCCTTTGAGTTTGAAGACGCACTCGAAGGCATTGGCAACGCTTTCGACAGCCTCTTCCGGCTTGTTGGGATCAAGGGCGTCGTAGAGGGAGCGGTAGGGATGAAAGCCGCGGTATTCCCAGGTGCGACGCAAGAATCCGCCGCCCTGGTACCAGTCGGAGCGATAGGCACGACGGAAATCGCGGAGCTGCTTTTTCGACTCGCCGGTGTCGGCGTAGCGATGGAGCAGGTCGAAGGCTTCGTTGACGGTGGGTGTTATCCGGTGTTCCTCGGCAAAGGAATGGCGCACTGCCGCGGCCAAGAGGAGGCGCAGTCGCCGTTCGCCGAGTTCCTGAGGGAGTTGATTCTTCCACGCCTGTTGGCTCTTGCTCGAGATCGGCTCGAAGTCGACCGCTTGTTCGATACGAAGGAGTTGCTGCTCGAAGAGAGTCTCGAGCATGGCAACCGACCAGAGCTCGTCGCTCGACTGCATTTTGGAAGTGGGGATCGGAATGCCCGGCAGAAGGTACTCAATCTTTCCACGCGAGGTTTTGGTGAGCGAGCCGCGTTTGGTGACCTTGAATGCCTCGTCGACCTCGTTGAGAATGGGGCGGAAGTCGATACCGAGCTTGATCGAGAGATCGGCCAGCATGAAGCCGGCGTCCATCGGATCCATGCCGAGGTCGGTGAAGATACCGGCTTCAGGCGCGAGCTCGGAGACGTCGACCTTGGCGTTGCGGGCGATGATCTCGCGGATTTGGGTCTTTTGGGCGGCGGTCAGCGGCATACCATGCTCCGATAAGTGTGGTCACGAATAGAAACAGACCAGGTCGCATTTGGTCTCGACGCAGGTCTCGAGCCAGCTTCGGATCTCTTCGAACTCTTCGGGTAGCCACAACTCCTCATCTTCATCTTCCTCGTCGCCGATGTCGTCGAGCTTGGCGCCGAGGAGCGCATCGAGGGCCCGCGCGACTCCCTGGGCGGTGAGGTAGCCGATGCGGGGGAAGTCGTTGTAGGCCGGGATGGGAATCGGCGAGCCGCGGTCGGCGAGGTGCTTGGATATTGAGAGCAACTTCGTAGAGACGCCGGCGCGTTCGAGTTGTTCGTCGAGGCTCTCAAACCAGCCGTGAGCGCCACGGAGATCACAGAAATTGTCGTTCGAAAGTTCTTGGCCAAACTGCATACAGAGGAACTGGAGTATGCAGCCGTACTTGGGGCCGCTCTGTTCGTCGTAGGGTCCGCCCAGGACGAGGTGGCGGAGAAGTTCGGCCCAGGTGGCGCCGTAGCCTTCGTTATCTTCGGCTCCCTTGCCAAATCGCTTGATGAGTTGGTTTAGACGACGTTGGTTCTTCGATCCGACTAGCGCCTTGATCTTGCCCAAGTCGACAGCGTAGGGAGTGAGCGAAGAGCCCATGCTGCTGGACCCTTTGTCTGATGCGCGTTGGAGTACGATGCGAAACGGTTGCGAAGTGTTTTTCCGGCCTCCCCGGAGAGTCTAGCAGGGCCAGGATCGAAGTTCAAGCGGCTGCCAGAAATGGCAACTCCGGTCTACAAGCGGAGCAACGCGGGGGCGGAGCAAAGCGGGACAGACGCGCTTATTTTGGAAATCACTGCTTCGGCTCAGTCCTATTTTGGCCGGGAGTGTGCGGGAGGGGACGGACCTAATAGTTTTGGCAGTGAGTGAGAAACCAGGCGCGTCCCCGCGCCGATTTCATTCGAGCGTGCAACGCCGCAGCGGAAGGCACTCACGGGAGTGATGAAAGTTCGACGATCAGCGGGTATTGCTTCTGAAGCGTGCGGGCGAGCCGGGCATCTGCCGTGAGAAACTGGCAGCCTTCTCCCTCGGCCAAAGAGACGTATAGGCAATCGTAGATGCCGATACGCTCGCGGGACGAAACCGCGCAGGCTCGCGGCTGCAGAGGCAACGAAGGCTGAAGGGTCGGCGCGTCAGCCATGACGGCCAGCCAGGCCGCCCAGCCATCGGGCGCGGAAATTCTTGCTTGCTATCCGCTCCGCTCTCGTTAGTGCATGGCCCAAGGTATACTGCACTATAGGGATTGCGGAAGGGGGGCGATAATGCGAGGTCTTTCATGAGTACGGCAGAGATACTCGCGGAACTTCCGAAGCTCTCGCGGCAAGAGCGTCGACGGATCCTGGACCGGATCCTGGAAATCGAGCAGCAGGCTGAGTCGGTGGAGGACATCCGACGCAAGGCCGATGAAGCCTTCCTGATGCTCGACACCCTGGAGGCCGAGGATGCCGCGAGCCAACCCCGATGAAGTCTGGATCGTTGACCACGGCGGCGTGGGTCTCGCCGAAGGCGGTGGCGCCGCTGATGGTTGGGAAATGGACGGCCAACCGGGAAAACGCTATACTTAACCAGTAGGAGAAGATCGAGTTCCAGGTGGAGATATGCAGTGAACTACCGTGGCAAGGTGCGTGACGGGGTGGTCGTGCTCGATCCGGGGGTCGAATTGCCGGACGGTTTGGAGGTCGTCGTCGAGCCTCTCGAAGCTGCTTGCGGCCCGACGAGTCCAGCCCATTTCCCAGGGGCGATGCGCAACGGCGTCCCTGTGTTTCCCCGGAGCAACAGCGGCGTGGTTCCAGGGCTTGAACTGGTCAATGAACTTCGAGACGAGACCGCCGAGCTATCTGTTCGACGTTTCGCAGCTTCGCGGCCACCAGCAGATCACCGATCTCTATCTGGCCGGATTAGCCGCTCGTCAAGGCGGCAGGCTGGCCACGTTCGACGAGCACATCCCGCTGGGCGCGTTGGTCAACGTCCCGCCTGACATCGTTGTGGTCATCCCCGCGTGATCTACCTGTGAGGGAAGCAAGACCTCAACAAACATCACGCCGACTGTCTGGTTGCTCAGGGCGAGATACGCTTGGAATTGGCTGAGGCCGGCGGAGAGCGGGATATTCTTGAAGAGGACTGATCAACGTCAACTGAGAGGGCGGCATTTCGCCGGAGAGGTGTCGGACCAGTCGAAGAAGCTCGGCCGTCGATAACGACGGCAATTCCGATTCGGAAATGCCCGCGCGCCGATTACTTGGTTCCTCCATAGTTGGACAGCGCCACTTTGGTGGTTCTGTGTGCCGTAACTGCGAGACGACTTAGGCGACCGCCGAGCTTGCTCGGTGGAGCCCGTGATTCTGCACTAGCTGCGCCCGATCAAGCGGTCCTCCGCTTCCTTGCCGTGCCGTAGTGCACAATCATCGCTCCACCGACGCAAGGTCGGCGGCGGCGGAAGTGTTGACGCGATTCGACCTGTTTGCATCGGTTGCCCAATCCTCGCACAGGATCATGTAGCGCAAACTCGCTCACCGGCATCGGCCCGCTTACAGCCCCAACTCCTTGAGACTCGTGGCATCGAGCAGGTCTTTGGCAACTTGCTGCCGCTCGTCGCTCGTCAGGCGCTCGATTTTCTTCCGCGTGCGCGGCGGGACGGTGCCGAACTTGTGCTCGAGCTGCATCACCAGCCAGTTACACTCGGTCTTGCGTTGTCCTTCCGCCTCTCCCAATTCACGCGCTTCGTCGTAAATGGTTTTCTGCATGGCTTGGGCCCTTTGATAGGCTTTCGAGGCGAGCAGATTCTCGAACGCCTGCCGTTGCTGCTCGTCCAGTACCGTGAGGCTCTCCACACATACTACCAAGACCGCGCGCCGCCGCTCAATCCAGAAGACCGTGAGCCGCGCGCCGCAGCGACTCCGCTTTCACCCGCGGCCCGCTCCTCCGCCGGCACGTTCATCAAATCGGTCGGCGCCCAGGCCAACGGATTGGCCGATTCGGCATACGACCGGCCGTCCAAGGCCGGCAGGCCGATGTAGAGAGGACGGTTGGGTGTTGTTCACCGAGAATCGAAACGACGGCAGCGATGACTCACTTCAGCAGCGGCGTCTTGGAGCTGGGAGTTGCGTTGTGCGCGTTGGTTGCCACGAGGAGAGAACGCTGCAGACTGCCCTCACCCCCTGCCCCTCTCCCGAAGCGGGCGAGGGGAGCTGTTTCTGAAGTCCACCTTACTTCACGAGACTCAGAGCGCGCTGGGGCGGGGCGGCCCGCCAGTCCACGGCGAGCCAGAGCACCAGGGTGCCGTCGCGGCTGCCGGTGAGCACGTCCAACCCATCGGGTGAGAACGCGACGGACGTCACTTCCTGCACGTGCCCCTTGAGGGTAAGGATTTCCTTGCCGGTCAGCGCGTCCCAGATCTTGGCGGTGTTGTCCTGGCTTCCGGTAATCGCACGGCGGCCATCGGGCGAGAAGGCCACCGAGGTGACGGCCGCGGTGTGGCCTTCGAGGCTGAACGGCAGTTCCTCGCCGGTGGTTGCATCCCAAAGCTTCGCCGTGTTGTCTTCACCGGCCGTGAGCACCCTGGCGCCGTCGGCGGAAAACGCGGCGCATAGCACCGCCTGACGATGGCCTTCAAGCACGTGGATCACCTGGGCAGTCCGGACGTCCCAGATTCGGGCCGTCTTGTCGTTGGAGGCGGTCAGCACCCGCTTTCCATCCGAGGAGAAGGCCGCGGTGCGGACCCGTTGCTCATGCCCCTCGAATTTCCGCAGCACCTTGGCGGTCCGGGCATCCCACAGGCAGGCCGTTTTGTCGTCGCCGGCCGTGAGGATCATGGTTCCGTCCGGGGAGAATACGGCGTCGTTGACGAACTGGGTGTGCCCGCCCTCCAATTTCAGTTCCGCCAGTCCGGTCTGAAGGTTCCACACCCTGGCGGTATTGTCCCAACTGCCGGTGACGACCCTTTTCCCGTCCGGAGAGAACTTGACGGAGGCCACCGAGCCGTGCGGACTGAAACGGACGGTCTCGCGGCTGGTTTTCAGGTCCCAGAGCCGCGCATCATTGCCGCCGACGGTGAGCAGGTGGGCGCCGTCGGGCGAGAAGATCGTGGACCACGCCTGGGCGCCGCCCACTCGGAAATCCGAAAACGACCCCTGGCCGTCGCCGGCGACGACCTCGCGCAAGGTCCGCAGGTCCCAGAGGCGTACGGCGCCTTCGGCACTGGTGGTCACCGCGCGGCGGCCGTCCGGCGAAAAGGCCACGGCGTTGATTGCCTCATCGGCGGCCCGCAGCGTACCCAACTCCTTCCCGTCGTCAAGGCTCCACAGTCGCGCGAGGCGGTCCGCGCATGTGGTCAGCACGCGACGGCCGTCGGCCGAGAGGGCCATCGAGGTCACGGCGTCGGGGTGTTTGAGGATGGCAGCTTCCCACTCGCGGCCCGTCCGGACATCCCATTGGGCCACCGTGTTGTCGATGCTCGAGGTGAGCAAGCGGTCGCCGGCGGGCAGGAAGAAGGCCGCGGTGACGCCCCGCGAATGGCTTTCCGACTGCCACACGGTCTGGCCGGTCTCGGCATCCCAGAGCCGGCAGCGGCCTCGGGCATCGCCCGTGAAGCACCGCCGGTCATCCGGCGAGATGGCGACTGCCGTGACTTCGGAGTGATGGCCGACCAGCTTGCGCAGCAAAGTGCCCGAATTGGCATCCCAGATCTTGGCCGATCGGTCGTCGCTGCCGGTGAGGATGCGGGCGCCGTCGTGCGACAAAGCCACGGCCGCACTGGGACCGGTTCCCTCCAGGGCCAGCAGTTGCGTGCCGGTGGCGATGTCCCAGATCCGCGTGGTATTGTCGACCGCGGCCGTGAGGACCCTTTTTCCGTCGGGGAAGAAGATCGCGGTGGTGGCGAGGAACTGGTGGCCCTCCCGGAACTGGCGGATTTCTTTGGCCGAGGCGAGGTCCCAGAGCTTGGCCGTGCGGTCGCGGCTGGCGCTGGCGATTTCTCTTCCGCCGGGGGAGAAGGCCGCCCCGAGTATCGCGTCGCGGTGTCCTTCCATCACCAGACCTTGGAAGACGCGGACTTCCTCGTAGCCGCTGAGGTTCCAAATCTTGGCAAAGTGATCGTGGCTGCCGGACAGGAGGCGCTGGCCGTCGGGAGCGAACACGCAGCTCCCCACGCGACCCGCGTGGCCGCGAAGGGTCTTGATCAGCTTGCGGTCGCCCGCGTCCCAGATTCGCAACGTATTGTCGTTGCCTCCGCTGAGCAGGAGCCTTCCGTTGGGTGAGAAGCGGACGGAGCGGACTGCCGCCGTGTGCGCCTCGAGGGCGTCGTAAACGGGCGGCGGGCTTTTCTGGCCGGTCGAGAGCGTCTCGAAGTCGAACGGTTCGACCTTTTCGGGCTGCCAGAGCAGGATCCGCTTGTCGTACCCGCCGGTCGCCACATATTTTCCGTCGGGCGAGAACGCGGCGGCGTAGACGGGACCGAAATGGCCCAAGAACGGCGAGCCGGGCTTGCCCGACTCCACCGACCAGACAATGGCCGACCCGTCCTGGCACGTGGTGACGATCCGTTTCTCATCGGGCGAAAAGGCCGCGGACCAGACCCACCACTCATGGCCGTGGAATACGCGGGACTGGCCGGTTTTTAAGTCCCAGAGGCGGGCCGTATTGTCGTAGGAGCTGGTCAACAGCCGTTTTCCGTCGCGCGAGTAGACGACGGACAACACGGCGTCGCCGTGCCCGCGAAGCGTCCGTACCAGCGCGCCGGTGCGGGCGTCCCAGATTTTGATGTAGTCGGGCCGGTCGTTGGCGCCGGTGGCGAGGTGTTGTCCGTCGGGCGAGAAGGCGACCGAGAAGACGTACTGCGCGCCGGTGGGAATGGCAAGCAGCTCTTCGCCCGTTTCGGCGCTCCCAATGCGGGCCGTGCCTCCCCAGCCGCCCGTGGCGAACCGCTTGCCGTCGGGCGCGAAGGCCACGGCGTCAATCGGCTGCCGAGCGTCGAAGCTGCGGATCTCGCGCGTGCAAAGGTGCATCAACCGCCCCCATTCCCAGCCGCGGAGATGCGCGGGGCACTCGTTCAACAGCGCGATGGCGCGATCGAAGGCGTTTTCCTCGATTTTGGCGGCAGCCAGGCCGATCCGCGCGATGTAGGCCTCGTACTCCTCTTTCTTCTGCGCGGTTTCGGCAAGCTTCTGGGCAGTCTGGGCGAGGTTTCGCTGTTGGTCGGCGAGATTTCGCTGCTCGTCGGCGAGGTTCTTTTGCCGCACCGCCTCGGACCGCTCGCGGCGTGCCTCGTCGGTCTTCTGGTTGGCCAGTTCGGTCTGCGCTCGGGCGATGTCCGCCTGTTTGACCGCCTCCGCGCGCTGTTGCTGCGCTTCCACGGCTTTCCGGTCGGCCCGCTCCTTTTCCGTGACGGCCTCACGCCGCTGGTCCTCGGCGACCACTTCCGCTGCGCGGGCCCGTTCGGCTTCGGCTCGGATCCAGAAGAAGGCGACCGTAATGACCAGGAGCACGGTGGCCACCAGCATGACGCCGATCCGCTTGGCCGCCTGAAGCCTCTGCTGCCGGGCGTCGCGTTCCCGCTGCGCTTCCCGGATCTGTTGGAGCAACTCGCCGTGTTCGGGGATGGCGGCGTTGAGGAGCGAGCCGGCGAGGTCATAGTCGCCCTTGCCCAGGGCACTGCGAGCATAGGCGAGGCTTGCCTCGACAACGCCTTGCTGCGCCCTCGCGTTGCCCTCCCAGAGACTATAGGCCTCCTGGAACCCGAACCGTGCGCGGGCGAAGGCTTCGTACTCGTTGCGCCGTTGCGCTTCCTGCAACTCCTCCTCGGCCCGCGCCGCCAGCACGATGCTTTCCGAATGGGACTGATACTGGCGGATGGCATCCTGGAACTCGCGCACGCCGGGGTAACGGTCTTCCGGTTCGGTGGCCATCGCCTTCAGTGCGATGGACACCAATTCCCCGGACTTTTCGGTGGGCCGGATGTCGTTCCTCGCGGCTGCAACCAGGCAGTCCATCACGTTCTTTCCGACGTGCGGCGGTCCGCCCGTGATGACTTCGTAAAGGATGGCGCCTAAGAGGTAGACGTCGCTGGCAGGACCGATGCGATCGACCTGGCCGCTGGCCATTTCCGGGGCCATGTACGCGGGCGTCCCGGCCATTCCCACCGTCTGGCTCGGTGCGCCCAGCGTCACCGCGAGGCCCCAGTCCATCAGGAGCACCTCGCCGAAATCGCCGAGCATCACATTCTCGGGCTTCAAGTCGCGATGGATCACGCCGCGCGAATGGGCAAATGCCGTGGCGTCGGCCACGTTCATGAGGATCTCGAGGTTTTCCTGGAACGATTTCTCCGCGATCACCGAGATCCAAGGCGTTCCCTTGACCCGCTTCATGGAGTAGAACAGGGCGCCCGCCTCGTCCGTGCCCATGTCGTAGACGGGGACGATGTTGGGGTGCTCCAACTCACCGGTGACCACGGCTTCCGCCAGGAACTTACGACGGGCTTCCAGGTCCTTGGCTCCCCCCGGCTTGAGCATTTTCAACGCGACCGTCCGATCGATCGATGCCTGCCGCGCGGCGAGCACCACGCCCATCCCGCCTTCCCCCAGCCGGCTGAGCACCTCGTAATCGGCCGCGCGGGCCGAAATGGCCTTCGCGTCGCGGAGGATGCGCTGCTGGATGACCACATTGGGTTCCTCGGCGAGCGAGGGGGCCGACGCCTTGATCGAGGTGCTCGGGTTCGTCTGCGGCGGCAACCTGCCGCTCCACGTCTGCGTGACCCGGCGGGCCAATCCCGCGTCGGAGCCGGCGCTGTCGTAGGTGGCCGCGATCGGCTGCCCTTCGTCCCCGGACCCCCGTGGGGCCGGGACACTGCCGGAATCAAACGTCTGGGCGTATACGTCGGTCCGGGCCGGCCGCTTGGGTCGTGCCTTGGACGATGGAGGGACGCTGCCGGAGTCCAGCGTCGCAGCAGAATCGCTCGGACCGGCCTCCTGCGGGTCTTGCGGGCCTCCCGCGGGCGGCCCGCCGGGCGGAACCGGCGGAAAGGAATCGGAAGCCACCGTTTGGGCAACGCTGCGGTGCTCGCCCGTCCCCTTCTGCTCGTCGGCTGGAGCTGCCGACGGAGACGCCCCGGAATCCAAGGTCTGGTAGATCGGCGGATGCGACTCGGCCTTTCCGCCTTGATCGTTGGGCGCCGACCGGGAGGAGGCCGAATCGAATGTCCGTGCGATCTGTTGCTCGTCCGCCGTACTTCTCTCGGTTTCCGCCGGCGGCGCAGAGCCGCTCGAGGATGGCAGTTCGCCGCCGGTGCCGCCACTGCCATGCACCATGGTCACCGGCAAATGCCGGCCGCACGTCGAACATTTCCCCGTTTCGAGGTCCGCTCGACTGAGTACCGATTTGCAGGATGGGCAGTTTGGCATAGTCTCACTCCGCCACGCGGTTCACCCTGTAGGACGGCCTTCCCAGGCCGTCGTTTCGTGACGGGCTGGGAAGCCCGTCCTACGGATTACCGGCCTTGTATGTCAAGACTCATCAGGCGATGCTGCAACACTCCACTTCATTCATCTCTCCCGTCGAAGCCGCCTGGACAGTCGGGCCGCCCGGGTGAACGACTTCTCGCCGGAACCCCGCATGACCTCTTCCGACCGTTTCATCCATCGGCCGCCGACGCCCGACGTTCCCAGCCCGGCCAGCGCCGAAACCGCGGCTCCGACCACCGGATGCGCCATGCGACTGGGCAGTGTCCCTGCGCCCGCGCCGGATACCGGCTCCCCGTGCGCCGGGATGTTCTGGGAAGACTGTTCCAGGGGCTTGCCGGGAAGCGCCTCGGGCGACTGCTCGTGCCGTTGCTCCCCGGGCACGGCGGCCGGGCCCTCCTGATCGATCGGGCTGGCGCCGGTGCCCGGTTCGCGGACCGGATCGCCGATCGACGTGCCCGACTTGTAAAACTCAACCAGCTTGCGCCGCGGGAAGGCGGCCTCCTTGAGATAGATCCGGTACAGTCCGTTGGGCAGATTCTCCTGTTTGAGCTGATCGAACAGCCCGGAAAGGTTCGACAGAGCGTTGTCGGGCAGCAGGTGCGGTTCCCCTTCCTTGCCATCAGGTCCGACTTTCACAATGAACAGGACCCTCTCTTTCTCCAGTCCTCCCTCGCTCTGCAAGACGATGTACTCCGCGCGGTCGGCCGCTTCCGGAGGAGCGGTCGCCTCAAGAGGCAATCGGGCCACTGCGGGAGCGGGCGGCAAGGGGAGCCTTTCAGCCTCCGCCGGCAACTCCGCGGAGTGGAACCGCTCCCCGGCCAGGTGCTTGTAGTTGGCGTCGATCACGCGGTTCAGGTCGAGGCTGGTCCCGTCGACCGCCACGCGGCCGTCGTCCAGGACAATACGTCCGGGCGTGACCGGCGAGCCGGCAACGTCCGCGATGCCGTTGATCGTGCCGGTAATCTGCGTCTCATAGGCATCGTTGCCCAGCACCACGATGGCGCGGACATCGCCCCTGAGGGTCATCAAGTACGTCAGGGCATAGACGCGCGTTACCTCAAACCGGATGGGGCCGCTACCGGCCGAGGGCTGGAACTCCAAGCTCCCATCCGGCCCGATCGTGCCGCCGCTGCCGGTGTAGCTCACGTTGCCGTTTTCGTCGACCATCACTCCCGTGACCTGCTGTCCTGCCGACAGTCCTCGGATCACGGTCATGACTTGGTTGCCGTCGGCATCCGTGTCGTTCCAGAGGATCATCAAGGTGAAGTTGCGTCCCTGCTCCAGGTTGTCAGCCTGGTAATTGCCCGACCCGTCCACGCCGATCATGCCCGAAACGGTGTGCGTCGGATCGCCGGGCGTGACCACGTCTTGCGGGCCCTGCGGATCCACCGTCAGCCGCGGTCCGGCGTTGGACACCGCCCCGGTCCGGCTTATTAGCACGGCGCCGCTGCCGATCACGAACACCTCGCCGGCGTTCGCCGTGATGCGGTCCGCCACGACCTGGCAGGCGTCCGGGGCGACCTGATGGGAAACCAACTCGATATTGCCCCTGGCGTCCAGAATGAGGTCGCCGACCACATAGACCAGGCCGTTTTGTTGGGCAGGGTCCAAGAGGATCTGGCCCGCCGTATCGACCGTCAACTGCCCCAGGCGCTGGTCTCCGGCGGTTCCGGCCCCCACGTTGCCATAGAAGAAGACGCCGCCGGCGCCTGCGCCGGGGCTTTCGTGCGGACCCGCTTTGAGAACCAACTGGTTCTGCTCGCCACTCTGGCTGTCGATCGTGGCGGCGCGGGTGAACTCGATGCGGCTCTGGCCGGATTGCGCGTCGATGGCCAGGTGGCTTTGGAGCGTGACCGGACCATTCCAGCGTGCGCCGTGCACCGCCGTAATCGCCAGCGCCGCAAAGCCGCCGTTCAGCGCGATTCCGCCCGTAACAACGTTGGTTCCGGCACCAATGTCGATCGCACCGTCCGAAACCACGATGGTTACCGGTCCCAGGTCGTCGGCGTCGGACGCGTTGTCATCCCCGCCGAAGATCACGCCGCCGTCGGCACGGATCACCGTGAGTGCACCGATAGGCTGCAGGCGGCCGATCTCGGCGTTGAAGCTGACTGCGCCGGCGATTCCCGCGGCGAGCGTCAACGCATTCTGCTCGCCGGGTTGGCTGTCGACCGTGGCGTTGACGGTGAAGAGGATTGCCGCGCCCGGATCGCCGCCGGCCGCAGTGTCGAGCACGGCGGCGCTGGCCAGTGTCACGGCGCCGTTGAGCCGCACGCCGTCGCCCGCCGTGTTGATCTCGATGGTCCCGCTGCCGCCGTTGAGCACAATCCCGACCGGGCCGATCACCGCGGCGCCGAGGCCCTGGCCTGTGCTGCCGAGGTCGATATCCCAGGTCGCCGGGTCGCCGTCGCCCGCCACGTTGACCGAGAAAACCGGGTGCAGGTCGGGATCGCCGCCGCTATCGTTGCCGAACCGGATCCCGAGGGCATCGGTCACGATCAACCGGCCCAATTCGCCGGTCGGCGCTGTCCCGACATCGGCATTGAAGCTCACGGTTCCGTTGCTGCCTGTTGTGAGGAGGAGGTCATTCTTCTCGGCCGTATCGCTATTGATGGGGGCATTCCGGGTGAAACGGACCTCCGCGCCGGAGTCGCGGTGGGCGTCGGTGGTGTCGATCGCCACGTCGCTCTGCAACTCGACCGCTCCATTGAGCCGCACCGCGTCGGCGGTCGTGATGAAAGTCAGGGTAAGCGGATCGCCGGAGAGCGTGTTGCCGGCGTTGAGCACGATCCCGTCGGGGCCGATCGGGGTGCGACTGCCGAGGTTGATGTCGAAGGCGTCGAAGTTCAGGGGATCGAGGTCCCCGTCCACGCGCACCGTGGTGATGGGGGCTTCGTCCGGCCAGTGGATGCCGCCGAACGTCACTCCTCGGGCATCGGTAACGATCAACTGTCCCAAGGCCCCGCGAGTGCCGATATCGGCGTTGAAGCCCACGGCGCCGGCGGTGCCGGCGGTAAGGACCAGATCGTTGTTCTCGCCGGCCCGGCTATCGATGGGGGAGTGCAGGGTGAAGCGGACTTCCGCTCCGGCTTCGTTCTTGCCCTCAGCGGTGGTATCGACCCAGGCGTTGCTCTCCAGCGTGACCGCCCCGTTGAAACGCACTCGATCGGCCGTGGTGAAGAAGTAGATCGTCTCCGCATCTGGGGCGTTGAGCACGATCCCTTTCGGACCGATCGGACGCTCGCTGCCGATGTCCACCGCAAAGCCGTCGGGGTCAAGCGGCTCAAAGGCGCCCTCCACCCACACCTGGCCCATCGGCGCCAGGTCCGGGTCCACGCCACTGGGCTCATTACCGAACACCACCCCCGCCGCATCGGTGACGATCAACCGCCCCAGGGCCCCAAGCGTGCCGATATCGGCGTTGAAGCTCACGGCGCCGGCCGTACCCGCCGTCAGGATCAGGTCGTTGTTCTCGCTGGGCTTACTGTCGATAGGCGCATTGGCCGTAAAACGGATTTCCGCCCCGAGCGGTTCGCCGTCGTCGCTCGTGTTGATCGAGACATCGCTCTGGAGTTCCACCATCCCATTCAGCCGGATCGCGCCGCCGGCAGTGCTCATTGCCAGCAAGCCGTCCACGCCGCCATTGAGGAGGATCATGCCGATGGGCAAGTCGCTCCCCAGATCGATGCCGTTGCGGGCCTTGAATGTCTGGACGGGCGACGCGTCGCTGCCGATCGCCACGGTGTCTGCCGTGTGGACCACCAGAATGCCGACCGCCACGTCGGCGCCTACGTCTGCCCGAAACTCCACCGCGCCGGACCCGGCCGTCAGTTCCAGTCGGCTGTCCTCTCCCAACTCACCATCGACCGGACCGTCGAAGCCGATCGTGCCTCCGGCCGTGATGAGGCGGGTGTCGGCAATGACCGTCGCGGCGGCCACCTGGATGTCGCCATCGAGCGTCCGGGTAGTGCCGCCGAGCGAGGTGTGGCTCGCCGTCGAGGTGACGCCGCGACCGAAGGCGAGGTCGTCGTCCGGCGTGTCGCCGAACGTTACTCCGCCCGTATTGAGAAACTCGGTGGCCTCGGCGATCGTGCCTCCGCCCAGCAGTTGCACGGCATAAGGTTGGCCCACCGTCTCGATGGAGTTGACGTGAACGGCGTCGAGAAACACGGCGGGCCCGGTCGATTCCGGCTGGTCGTCCTGAAGCGAGAGAGTGCCCAACGGGGCAAGCTCGCCGACTGGTCCCGTGACGGTGATGGTTCCCGTATGGGACACGAGCGAGAGTTTCGGATCGATCCCACGGCCGGACCCGTCGATGGTGCCGTCGAAGAGGATCTCGGCGCCGTCGGGCGCAAGACCGGCGGCGGTAGTGTCGATGATGGCATCACCCTGGAGTTGCACCGCACCGTGAAATCGCACGGCATCGGACGTGGTCGAGAAGGAAATGGCGTCCCCCGCGCCGCCGTTGAAAAGGATCCCGCCGGTCCCGATCGGCGCAAGGCTGCCGATGTCGATGTCGAATGCCTCCGCATTCATGGGATCGAGGTCCCCGTCCACCCGCACCTCGGCCATCGGACCGAAATCGGGATCCGCGCCCGCATCGCCGCCGAACACCACACCGCCGGCGGCGGTGACGATCAACTGGCCCAGGGGCCAGTCCGTGCCGATGTTGGCGTTGAAGTTCACCGTGCCGTCGGTGCCCGCCGTGAGGACAAGGTCGTTGTTCTCACCGTCCTGGCTGTCGATGGGGGAGTTGAGCGTGAAGCGGATTTCCGCGCCAGCGGATGCCCCGTCGCCCGTGGTATCGAGGAGGACGTCACTGTCGAGCATCACCGTCCCGTCGAATCGCACGGCAGCTCCGCGGGTGATCAAGGCGATCTGGTTTCCGTCGCCCGCATCGAGCGTGGTCCCGGCGCCGCCGATCGGAGCCAGCTCGCCCACGTTGATGCCCCAGGCGTCCGGGTCCAAAGGGTCTCCGGCGACACGGACGGTGGTTATCGGTCCATGGTCCGGGACGGCATCGAGGTAGTCGTTCCCGAATGCCACTCCCCAGGCGTCGGTAATGATCAACTGCCCCAAGGGCCCCTCGGCGCCGATATCGGCATTGAAGCTCACGATGCCGGCGGCCGCGGTGAGCACGAGATCATTGTACTCGCCGGCCTGGCTGTCGATGGGGGCATGGAGGGTGAAGCGGATCTCCACCGGCACGTGGAAGTCGCCGTTGCTGATGTCGACCGAAGCATCGCTCTCCAGCAGCACCGCCCCGTTCAGCCGCACGCTGTCCGCCGTAGTGACGAAAGAGAGCGTGCTGCCGTTGCCCGCGTTCAAGACAATGCCGCCTTCGCCGATCGGGTTGATGCTGCCGATATCGATGGCGAAGCCTTCCGGATCACGAGGATCGCCCTCGATCGCGACCATGCTCATCGGCGCGAGGTCTGCATCCCCGAAATCGTTTCCCAGCGCGACGCCCCATGCCTCGGTGACGATCAATTGGCTCAACGGACGGCCGGCGCCGATGTCGGCGTTGAAACTCACCAGGCCGCTGGGGCCCGCGGTGAGGATGAGGGCGTTGTTTTCCTCGGCCTGGCTATCGATGGGGGATGCGGCCGTGAATCGGATCTCCGCGCCGTCGGCGGCGCCGGCGTTGCTGGTGTCGATCCAGGCGCTGCTGCGGAGCGTCACCGGCCCATTGAACCGCACGAAATCGGCCGTCGTGAAGAAGACCGTGCTGCCGTCGCGCGCGTCGAGGACGATCCCACCCAGGATGGCTTCCACGCTGCCGATGTCGATCGCCCCCTGGGCGCGGACGCTGCGGACCGGCCCGAGATTGCCGCCGAAGAACACTCCGGTGTCTGCCTGGGTCACGGTGAGATTGCCGATCGGTTGCGAGTTGCCGATGTCGGCGTTGAACCGCACGCTCCCCGTACCCGCCGTCAGCGTCAAGCTGTTGTACTCCAGCATTTCGCTGTCGATCGTCGCGGGCGCGGCAAACTGTATGGTTCCGTCGGTCGTGTCGATCGTCACGTCCGACCGCAGTTCCATCGCACCGTTGAACCGCACCAGTCCTCCCGCGAGGTTTACGATGTTCAGGCCGGCCGAGCTGGGGCTGTCCAAGGCAATCCGGTTGGCGGTGATATTCACGCCTTGGACGGCCGTGGTGGTCACGTCGTCTCCCAGCGTGGTCGTTCCGAAACCGGCCAGTTGGACCAGGCTGGCGGCATCCATTGTCGAACCGGTCGTCACGTCGACTGCGGAAACAATCGTAATCGCGCCGAGTGCCTCGTCCGGGCCCATGCCCACCGCGTCGCGGAAGTGGATCTGCGCGCCGGAACTCAGGCGGAGCGCCTGGCCGCCGACCGAGGACGTCACCGCTTGCTCGAACGTGATCGTTCCGGAGGCCGCAATGGCGGCGTCGCCGGTGAGGTCGACCAGGCCGTCGAACCGCACCGCACCGCCGCCGTCGGTTGTGATCCTCACCCCATCCAGCACGATCAGGCCGCTGGTGATGTCGAGGCCTTCGGGCGTCGTGGTCGTCACGTCGTCGTAGAACGTGGTCGTCCCGAATCCGTCCTCTTGCACGAGGCTGGCCGCATGGACAACGGCGTAGGCAGCGACGTCGGCCGCCGTGGTGATCCGGACCGCGCCGAGGCGGCCGTCCGCGACCGCGCCGACCATGTCGTAAAACTCGATCTCGGCCTGCGAGGCCAGTGTCAGCCCTTGGGCGCGGCCGTCGGACGAAACCAGAAGCTGCTCGAAGCGGATCGCGCCTTCCGCGTCGATCGCCGCGTTGCCGGTGAGATCCACCGGACCATTGAATCGGACGATTCCGCCGCCCAGCGCGGTAATGGCAAGGCCGTCGAGCACAATCGCGCCGGCCGTGATGTCCAGGCCCTCGGCCTGCGTGGTGGCCACGTCGCCGTGAAGCACGGTCGTGCCGCGGCCGTCCAGTTGGACGAAGCTCGCCGAATTCCAGGCGGCAGCCGCGATCACGTCGATGGCGCCGGCGATCGTGACCGCGCCCAGGGCATTGCCCTCGCCGGCGCCGACCGTGCCGCGAAACCATAGCTCGCCGCCGGCCGCAAGGGTCAGCGCCCAGGCCGCGCCGTCGGGAGAGGCGAGCGTATCCTCAAAGAAGATCGAGTCCTCGGCCTCGATGGCCACGTCGGCGGCGAGTTCCACCGGACCATCCAACCGCACGATTCCGAGGCCCGCGGCGGTGATCGTCGGCCCCCCCAGCACGATCCGGCCGGCCGAGATGTCCAGACCCTCGAAAGCCGTGGTCGTCACGCTGTCCTGGAACGTCGTGGTCCCGGAGCCGTACCGCTCGACGAAGCGTTCGGACTGGATCGCCGCCGCGGCCGTCACGTTCACGGCCGCGAGGATCGAGATGGGGCCGAGCGCATTGCCCGGCCCTTGGCCCACCTCGCCGCTGAACGCGATGTCGCCATGCGTGGCCAGCGTCAGCGGCTGGAGGGCATTGCCGGGCGAGGTCAGTGCGTCCTCGAACGTAATGCCGCCGTCGGCCGCGATGGTCACCTCGCCGGCAAGTTCCACCGGGCCGCCAAAACGCACGATGCCGCCGCCGGCGGCCGTGATCATCAGGCCATCGAGCACCACCCGGCTGCTGGTGATGTCCACACCGCCGGGCGCCGTGGTGCTCACGGCCTCTTCGAGCGTCGTGGTTCCCGAGCCGTCCCACTGGACCAGGCTCTCGGCCCGGATCGTCGATGCGGCCGTTACGTCCGCCGCCGTGGTGACGGTAATCGCACCGAGCGAGCCGCCCGGTTCCGCTCCCACCGCCGCTTCGAAGAAGATGTCCGCTTCGGACGACAGGGTCAGCGGCTGAGGGCCGGCGCCGCCAGACACGACGGTGTCTTCGAACGTGATCGTATCCCCCGCTTCGATCGCCACCTCGCCGGTAAGCTCCAGGGGCCCGCCGAAACGCACGATGCCGCCGCCGGAGGTGATGGTCAAACCGTCGAGAACGATCCGGCCGGAGGTAATGTCCAGCCCTCCGGAACCGACCGTCACATCGTCTTCCAGCACGGTGATGCCGGAGCCGGCCCGTTGGACGAAGGCGGCCGCGGCGAGGGTCCCGTGGGCGAATACGTCGACTGCATCGGTAATCGTGATGACGCCCAGCGCATCGTCCAGACCGGGCCCCACCGCATCGTTGAATCGGATCTCGCCGCGCGAAACCAAGGTAAGGCCGGAGACCGGCCCGCTGGAGGATCCGAGCGTGCTCTCGAAGACGATCGGGCCCGCGGCGTCGATCGAGACATCGCCGCTGAGGCCGACCGGGCCGTCCAACCGCACCCTACCGCCGAAGGCGGCAATGGTCGTCGCATCGAGTGCGATCTGGGCGGCGGTGATGTCCACGCCTTCCTCGCCCGTCGTGGTCACTTGCCCGGCGAGCGTGGTGGTTCCGAAGCCTTCGAGTTGCACCAGACCGGCAGCCAGGATCGTGGCGTAGGCCCGCACGTTCTCGGCCGTCAAGATGGTGATCGCACCAAGGGCATTGCCGGAACCACCGCCGACCGTGTCATAGAACTCGATGTCGGCCCCCGAGGCCAGCGTCAGGCCGTGCTCGCCTCCCTGCGAGGACCCTAGCGTGCCCAGGAACGTGATCGTCCCGGCGGCCTCGATGGCAACCTCGCCCGCGAGGTTGACTCCGCCGTTGAACTGAATTTCCCCATCGAAAGCGGCAAGCGAAGCGTCGCCGGCGAACGCCACGGGCCCTTCGAACGCCAGGCTTCCCGCGCCCGCCTCGATCACAACGTCGGCCGCGAACTCCACGGCGCCGTTGAACCGGATCTCTCCTCCCGGTGCGGCGAGAGATGTGTTGCCCAGGAATGCGACCGGGCCGTCGAAGAGGAGGTTTCCCGAGACGGCGGTGAAGCTCAAGTCGCCGCCGTCTCCCAGGACTACTCCACCGGTGTTGACGAAGATCGCTCCATTCTCGATCGCGTTCGCGGCGCCCCGGAAGATCAGGCGGTAGTCTTCGGAGCCCGTGAGCATTGCGACCGCCGTCACGTCCCCCTCGAAGGCGACCTCGCCGCCGAGGTCCGCCAGCACGATCGTGGTCGAGTTGACGGAATCGAAGAATGTCGCGTCTTGCGAATCGAAGACGGACAGCGCCAGCGGATCGAGGCTGCCGACGGCTCCGCTGACCAAGACGCTTCCCGCGCCCGCCAGCAGCGTGAGGCCTTCGCCAGCCGGGCCGAAGGTCCCGTCGACGGCGCCTTGGATGAGGATGTCTCCGCCCGCGTCCGGACCGGTGGAGAGCACCACGGCAGCGCCTTCCGCGAGCGTCACGTCGCCTTCGAGGACGAGGTCTCCGTCGCGCGTGATGAGATTGGCGCCATCCTCGAACACGATGGTCGGCGCCACGAGGCTCAGGTTGAAGTTTCCATCGGTGGCCTCAACGGGGGCCAGGACGCGGATCTCGTCGGCTTCGATCACCACGTCCGAGGAGTTGAGCTGGCTCACGATGAGGGCGGCCAGGACGGCGTCGATTTCGACCAGGCCGGGATCCAAGACCAGTGTGCCGGCGGCTCCCGCGGGCGCGGAAAGATCCACCCGGCCCTCGAACACCAGAGCCTCTTTTCCGGAAACTTCGGCCGTCTGGCCGCTGCCGCCGTCCGGCCCGCCCCGGGCAAGGATCGTGCCCGAGAAGTGCGTGCGGCGGTCGGCCCAAACGATCACGGTCCCGCCGTCGCCCGAGCCCACGGCATCGGCGAGAAGGACGACATCGGGGCCAACGTAGACCGTGGTCGCGTTCAAGGTGGTTGGGTCTCGCCCGTGAAAACTTCCGCCCACCAGAATCGTGCCGCCGCCGGCCGCGCCGCTGGCATCGATGCGCGCGGAGCCGGTCAGTTCGATCCGATCGCCGAAGAGGTGGACCGTGCCGCCGATGTGGCCCGGGTCGAGATTGGAGGCATCGATCGTGCCGGAGATGGCCAGGTTTCCACCGGGCCCGGCATCGAGGGCGGCACCGGCGATGTTCGAAACGAAGCCCCCGACCTGGATCGAGCCGCTTTGGATCGCCAGGTTGCCTCCGTCCAGGTCGATGGTTCCTGAGATAGCGACCAAGTCGTCGGCGCCGCCGTGGATCGAAAGGTCGATGGGGTGATCGGCGTCGAACGACTGGAGGTCCACGCGGTCCGCTTCGGAATCGGCCGGACTGCCGGTCTCGATTCCCACCGACAGGTCCGGGTGGTCGAACGCGACCCGCACGCCTCGCGCGGAAAGCAACGACACGCCCGGTTCGGCGTCGCCGCCGTCGCCAAGCACAAGGGTCTCGCCGCCGGAAGCGGACCGGAAGACGAGGCGATCGGGCCGCGTGGCGTCGCGGACCGATTCAAGGCCTGAGAAGATGAGGTTGGCGGTGGAGATGCCGGTGGCCCCATTGCCGAGCGACACATGGATCTCACCCGCCTGGAAGCCGCGGAAATCGTAAGCTGTCGCGTCGATCGGTCCGCCGCCCGGGCTGTTGAGCAAGACGAGGGAGTCGGTCGCGCCGATCGTGCCGCCGCCTCCGTCGAACTCAACAACTCCGGAGGGGAGCGGATTGCCGCCCGCGAAGTCCAGGATCAGGGTGTCGGGATCGGCCGAGCCTTCCACGCGGATCCTGGCGATGTCGGCCGCGATGCCGGAATAGACCTCCTGTCCGTCGATCAGGGCCCGAATCCGGTCGGCTTCGCGAGATAGCACGAAGGTGTCCGCGTTTCCGTCGTCGGCCAGCGGACCGGCGTGCAGGACCAGTTCGTGGTCCGCGCCGACCAGGGCGGCCGGGATCCCGCTCAGCACGCGGCGGTCTTCCAGTTGGATCACCTGGAGGGTGGGCCGTAACGGGCCGCGGTGCGGCTTGCGGCAGGGCTGGCCGAAAACACGGGCCAGGAGCGTCCGAAACCTCCGTTTGCGCCCGCAACCCGCCATAGGAACGATCCCCGAAAACTCCGAACAACGCGTAGAACCGGCCCCGCCAAATCAACCAGATCAATTCTACCTCATCGAACGAGCCCGCGGGCATGTCCAACAAAATGCCGATCGATCGGCGACTGCGGGGGGACCGTCGGGTACTGCTTGGAGTGCCGTCGGGCGCGAGCCGGTGGCTTGACCCTTCGACTCCAAGCAGTACCGCGCCCTTGTACGCATCACGGGTGGACCGTGATGAAGTCGGCCTCGAGATCGAGATCCGATTCGTCGCCGGCCACCCAATCGGCGAAGACCCAATCCCTGAACTGGCAGCCCGCGGTATAGAGGTCGATCTCGCCCGACGCACCAAGCGACTTGAGCGTCGTCTTGCCCTCGATGCTCATATTGCTGCCGGGGTTGTTCGTCAGCACCTGCCCGGCCCCGCTCAAGGTGATCGCCAGGTCCCCGGTCGCCGTGGCGCTGCCGATGGTAAAGGTCGGCATGGCACTGACGTTGCTGTTTGCAACGGTGATGTCGTGCCCCGTCAGCGACAAGGAAGTCCCGTATTCCGAAGCGAGATTTGCCAGAACAATATCGTTGTAGCCGCCGCTGGCGGTTCGTGCGGTCAGGGTTGTGGCGCCCAGTACGCGAATGGTATTGCCGTCGGCGATCTGCCCGACCACGTCAACGACGAGATTGCCGCCAACGGTCATGGTCACCACGCTTGCCGCCGCGGTAGCCCCCGCGCCGCCGCCGGTGCTGTTGATCGTGACGATCGGCGCCGCGGAATAGCCGCTGCCGGGATTGGTAATGATGATTCCGGTAACCGCGCCGCTCACAACACTTGCAGTTGCGGTGGCGCCGGAGCCGGTCGTATCGCCGGGAGCAGGTGTGATGGTGACCGTTGTCGTGGCTGCGGTGTATCCGGAACCACCGCTCGTCACAGCGATGTCGGTGACGCCTCCCGGCGCGCCCAACACGATGTCGCCGTTGTTGTAGAGCGTCACGTCGTCGGGACCGTTCACGGCCACGGCGCGGTAGGTGTTGTCTGGATCATCCAACGTAATCGCGCCGGCGGTCGTAGTGAGGTCCAGGGTCAAGTTCACATCCAACGGACCTTCCTGCGAGATCGGGCCTTCGGCAACGACGGTCAGGCCGCCCGAGATACTCGACGTGCCCAGAATCAGTCCGAGAGCGCCGGTGTCGTTGAGGACGACGTTGTAGCCGGATTCCACGGAGACCTTGGAGAAGTCGTGGCTGCTCAGTCCCAGATCGATGTTGTTCCCGGCGCCGGCCGACAAGGTCGCGTTGCCCTCCACCATGACAACGCCGCCGTCCGTGATGTCTCCGTTCGTGGTCAAGCTGAAGTCCCCGGTGATTGAGGAATCCACAGCGCCGCCCAGAACGACGCCATTCACGTCCTTCAGCGCAACATCGGCGCCGGCCACCCTCAGCGTATTGAAGTCGTTGCCGTCCAACGTCAAGTCGATGTTGAAGCCGGTCACGTCCAGATCGGCATCCCCGCCCACCAGGACCGAGTCGGACTGCGTCAGGTCGCCGCCCGCGGTCACGGTGAGGTTCGTCGTGATCGAGCAGTAACCCAAGACCAGGCCGTCGATGTCGTCGAGCGTTACATTGTCCGCCGAGGTCACGGAGACCGAGCCGACGAAGTCGTTGGCGCCGATGAGCGTAATGTCGGCCGCGTCGGCCGCCAGGGTCGTCGTGCCCGCGACGGCCAGGTTGCCGCTGTTCGTGATGCCGACCGCCGTCACGCTCAACGCGCCCTCGATCGTCGAGGCGCCCAACTCGATGGCGTCGATGTCCGCCAGCACGACGCTTCCTCCGGCGGTGACGCTGACGGAGTCCTTGAAATCATTCGTGCTGTTGTTCAGCACCACGCTGCCCGTAGACGTGGGGCCGGCGGTCAGAATCGCGACGCCGCCCACATCGAGCGGCCCCGTCTGAGAGATCGCGTTGCCCGCGGTTACCGTCAGCGCGCCGCTGACCAGCGATGCGCCAAGGGCCACCGAGTTCATGTCGCTCAGCGTGACGTCGGCGCCTTCGAAGCTTGCCACGAAGAAGTTGTTGGCGGCATTGTCGAGCGTGATGTTCGCGCCGGGGGCTGCCGTAGTAAAGGTGGCGGTCCGTCCCACAGCCATTGCCCCGCCGCCCGCCACCTGGCTGATCGGGCCGGTCGAATCGACGGTCAGATTGCCGGTGACCTTCGTCGTGTCGAACTTCGTGCCCGCAACGGCAATGTTCTTGAGCAGGACCGTGCCGGCGGAGAGGATCGAGACCGTGTCGGTCGGGCCGTTGCCCAGCAGGTTGCTCTGCGTGCTCAGATCGATCGTGCTCGCGGCGCCCGCAGTCAATGTCGTGTTGCCGTCGACGTCCACCACACCGCTTTGCGTCAAACCGCCCCGGGTCGTCACGCTCAGGTTCCCGGTGACCGTCACCGCGCCTAGCTCCAGCGCGTTGATGTCCGCCAGCGCCACGTCGTTGCCCGAAGTCACCACCACCGTGCTGAAGTTGTTGGTGGCCTTCGTCAGGGTGATGTCGTTGCCGCCGGAATCAAGGGTCGTAGTGCCGCCGACCACCGCGGGAGCGGTCTGACTGATCGAACCGGCGGACGTGACCGCCAGGGTGCTCGTCGGACCTGTGATCCTGACTGATCCCAGCGCAAGCCCCGACGCGCTGTCGCGCAGCGTTACGTCGCCGTTGGTGGTCACGGCAACCTGGCTGAACTTGTTGCCTGCTTCGTCCAGAGTAATGCTGGGATCGCCGGCCACGGCTACGGTTGCATTGAAAGTCGCGTTGCCCGTGACATCCAGACTAGTGCCGCTCTCTTGGGTGATAGCCCCGCCCGCGATTACGTAAAGCGTTCCCGCGACCGTGGACGTGCCGAAGTCAATGGCGTCGCTGTTGCGAATCGTCACGTTGCGGCCCGTGACGATGAGTTCATCGCCCGAGTCGTCCGAATCGAAATCGTTGGCGGCCATGCTGAGGACGATGTTGTTGGCGGCCGTTGCGTTCAGCGTGGTGTCTCCGGCCACTGTCAGGGCCCCTCTCTGCGAGATCTGGCCTCCCGCGGTAACCACCAGATCTTCCGTCACCGTCGAGGCGTTGAAAACGATCCCGTTGATGTCGCGAAGCGTCACGTCCTTGCCGGACGTAATGGCTATCGATCCAAAGTTGTTGGTGGCGTTGGCGAGTGTGATGTCTGCGCCGGGGGAATTGAAGCTGGCCGTTCGTCCGACAACCATGACGCCGCCCGCCACCTGGGTCACCGCGCCGGCCGAATCCAGGGTCAGATTCCCCGTGACGACCGTCGCGGCAAACTTCGTTCCCGCTGCCGCGTCATTGCGGAGCATTACGGTGCCGGCGGAGGTGATCGACACCGTGTCGGTTCCGACGCCGTTGCCCAGCAAGTTGGGTTGGGTGCTCAGGTCGATGGTGCTGGCCCGACCGACGGCAAGCGTCGTGTTGCCCTCAACATCGAGCACTCCCGTCTGAATCAACGAGCCGCGACTGGTGGAACTGATGCTGGCCTGCACGCTCAAGTTTCCCTTGACCTCCGAGGCAGCAAGCACAAGCGAATTCATGTCGACGAGCGACACATCCTGGCCAGCGTTATCCGCGGCCACGTCGATCGTGGAGAAGTCATTCTTCGGGTTGGTCAAGATTACGTCGCCGGTGGTCAGAATCAGCGTGGTGGTCCCGCCCACGACCAGTGCCCCGGTCTGCGTCAGGTCACCGGCCGCGTTCACCGTCAGGTCGCCGGTGATGGTGGAAGTCCCAAATCCGAATCCACCGGTCGTGTTGATGGTAACGTCCCGGCTATTGAGGACGGCAAGCCTCTCCACCCCGGTGAACTCGGCGGCGGTGCCCCCGATAGTGAGGCTGCCCGACGGTTGAATGTTCTGCACGCTCAGCGAGTCGTTGCCCAAACCGCCGCTGAAGTTGATCTCGTTGACAGTATCCGAGTTGGCATTGGTGATGCGGGCTTGGAAGTGTCCCCCGACGTAGATGTCGACGTACGTACTCTGACCGATCACCGCAACCGAATCGTCCACATCTTCACCGGTGAGATTCAGAGTGCCGGAGGCCTCATCCCACGCGGCGGTGACAGCCAGCAATTGGCGCGGTTCGCAGTGCTCGAACGCGAGCTGTCGCGATCTCGGGCCGCCCCTTTTCTTCCTCGCATAGGCCCGTCCTGGTCCGTCCGCGGAAAACACTCCCCGCAACAAACTCCCCAAGAAGCCGTAGCGACCACATTTGTGACTTGAAGAACTCGCCATGACGCGCACTCCCCAATGAGAAAACCATGAATAGCTGCTTTTCTTGTCAGCCGCCTCAGTCGCGGAGGCTGCCAAACGCCAGCCACAATGAAAAGGAAACGCCTCGCCTCTCGTCAGCCTTTGATCGATGCACCCGGCGGCAAGAAACGCCCTTGAGCGCATAACCCGGCCTTCACACCCCTCTTTAGAGCAAAAAATGCGGCCTTGAAGAAGGGAATGTATTCTCGTATGTTCATTGACAACCGCACGGAAGTCAACAGTTTTGCTTGGATTTTTTCCTGATTTGAGCGGCTTAATGTCAAAATGAGATAAATAGCACGCCTGCAATGGTATGAATAATGGGTCAAATGGGAAGGATTTTTTGGCCGCCCGGGTGGCGGTCATGCCAGTGCCCGACCACCGACGAAGACAGACACAGTGGAGCCGAGCAAGGCTTTCCCAATTTGCGCCATCCGCTGTCAGGTCGCTCTTGTAAGAGAGATTGCCCGTGTTTTTTGGGTGGTTAAGAATAAATCATAAGGCTCATACAAGCTCTGCTGCCAGCGGTAGGCTGGGCGTACCGATCGTTCTGCGCGAGGATGCATGGAAGACACAAATCCCTACGTCATCGGAAGATACGGTTTGAGTGGCGGCGTGCATGTCGGATGCCACCGTGTGCATCGCTGCCCACTTACTCGAGGGGAATCGCCTGTCGTCCGCGGCTTGCTCTTGGCGATGACTGCTGCGATTGGCATCACTTGGCTTGCGGATGTTAACGCCCGGGCCGAGACACCGGGCGGAGAGCCGGTCGGCGGGTCTCCGGTCCCTGAAGTTGTGACGACTCCGTCGCCGCAGTTCGACCTGGACACCCGTCCCATCCGGTCCGTAACGACGAACATCCAATGCCGCCCCGGGGATCGGCCCCAGGATCTGGCCCAAGCCGCCCTGTCTACTTTGAGAGATCAACCGGACAACGCGGTGGTTGACCGCCGTTGGCAGCGACACTGTTATTTTTGGGAGGCGCCGGTGCTCTGCCAAAACCCGCTCTACTTTGAGGAGGTCAACCTCGAGCGGTATGGATATCGTTGGCCCGACGCGCCGGCGTTGCAGCCGGCCCTGTCCGGCGCGCAGTTCTTTCTGACGCTTCCCCTCTTGCCCTACAAGGTCTGCGCCGATCCGCCGCTGGAGTGCAACTACACGCTTGGCGATTACCGGCCGGGCAGCGCGGCCCCCTATCGGGTCCACCTGCCGCCTTGCCGACCCGCCGCGGGAGCGGCGGAAGCGGGAGCCGTGGCCGGGCTGATCTTGCTGATTCCGTAGAAGCGATAGCTGCCCGAAGTATTCACCACCCTCTAAGCGGGTAAGGGAGTGGCGGGGCCACTCCCTCCCCGTTATCGCAATGAGGTCAATTCCTCATATTTACCGGCGTGCGGCTTTCCCGCACCGGGCGGT
>JABWBD010000045.1 GCA_013360685.1 Pirellulales bacterium | reverse complement strand
ACTCGCCGCATATGCTGGACGTAGACCCCGCCGACCCCGATCTTTTCGGCCAGCGCTTTCGACGGCCCTTCCCCCAATCCCCACGTTTCATCGCAGCAGACATTGAACCAGGGGAAAGGCAACAGCGGGCAGACCTCGCTGTACAGATCGTCGAGCAGCCGGTACGACTCCTCCTTGACCGGGCACAAGATCGACTCATTTTCCCGCAACTCCGCGTATTCGTCGTGCTTGAGGATGTGGTAGAAGTGGCCGAACGACTGCTGGTTTCCCAGGATATCGACGCCCAGCGGCCGGGCGTATTCGACCAGCGCGGCGAGGTCTTCCGGCGTCAACGACCCGTTTGCCGGGCCGATGGCCGGATGCTTCTTGAACGCATACTGGTGCTCCATGTAATAGGTGAAGAGGTTCATCTTCATCTCGGAGCCCAGCAAAACCTCCAGCTTGAGCGTGTCGAGCTTCGAACTCGGGCCGCGCGTCATGTCGTCCTGGTAGCAGCGCCAGCGGAGCGAAGGCCAGTCGCGGATCTCGAGCACCGGCAGTCCATCGCCGCGGCGATTGGCCCGAATCAACTGCCGAAGCGTCTGGAGACCGTAATACAACCCCGGCTGGCCCGCGGCGCTGCAAATGATTTCGTCGGGCCGGACCTCCAGGACATACTCTTCCTCGCCGGCCTCTTTGCGGAATTCCGCCACGGGCGCGGCGCCGCCCGCCTTGGGAGAGAGCCGAAACCACGGGCCGCGGCCTTCGGCGGCCCGCGTCTGGGGCGCTCGCATTTCCCCGATCGCAAGATCCTTGGCGAGTTGCCCGGCAAACCGCTCCGCCGCGGCCGCGGGCGCTTCGAGCACAAGCGGACGGTTCAAGGCAAATGTCCCGCTCTGCATCCGGACCTGTTTGGGAAATGGAACGAGTCTCAACTCCGACGTCTCGTCCGCCCGGGCGGCGCCGAAAGCGCCCGCCACCGCCAGAAACCCCAAACCGATGACCCTGCTGACCGCGCGAGCATGCATGGTGGTTGCTCCCGTCCAGGAATTTGGCTTTGTGCTGTCCGCGTACCGCAAAGAAGAAGCGGCCCGATCCAAACCGAGTGTACCACGGACCATTCTCGTTTTCAGCCCCCGCCCACCCGACTTGACGCAGTTCTCCCCGCCTGATTGCTAGGGCATAGAACGATTGGTAGACTATGAAAGGATACCCCGATAAGCAAGATTATCGATGTGCGGCAGGGCCGCAGATAAGACATGAGTTCACTTCACGATCTGGAAAAGCAGTTGGAGTCGTTCACCCGCGGCGAAAAAGCCCAGCTTCTGCAATGGATGGCACGCGACCTCGGTGACTCGTTTCCCGGGATCGAGAGCACGCCGGGGGTTTGCGGCGGGGAACCCTGCATTGTCCGCACCCGCATCCCCGTGTGGGTCTTGGAGCAAGCCCGGCGACAGGGTCTCTCCGAGGCTGAACTGCTACGGAGCTACCCGACACTACGGGCCGAGGACCTGGCGAACGCCTGGGCGTACGTCCGCGCCCGCCGTGAAGAGATCGACCGGCAAATCCGCGAAAACGAGGAGGCGTAGCCGGTGACCAGGCTCGACTCCAACGAGAACTTTATGGCGGCGAAGCAAGAACAAGCGACGGCGGCTGCTGGCGGCTTGGATCGGGCCAACGCTTTGCGGTCCTGTTTTTCTCGCTCCGGAACTCGGGAGCGATAGCCCCTAATTCTCGTACTCTCTTTTCCCGCTCCCCACTAACCAATAGCAATGCCTCGACCCGACCCCGATCAGCTCCAAAACGCGCTGGGCCGTGAGGTCCGCGGCGAAATCTCCTTCGATCCGATGACCCGCGGACTGCACGCCACCGACGCCAGCCATTACCAGATCATGCCCCAGTGCGTCGTCGTGCCGTTGGACGAGGCCGACGCGATCGAGGCGGTGAAGATCGCCAGCCACTTCCAGGTGCCCCTCACGCCCCGCGGCGGCGCGACGTCGCTTTCCGGCCAAACCTTCGGGCCCGGCATGGTGATAGACGTCTCCAAGTACATGGACCGCGTGCTGGAAATCAACGCCCCGGAGCGATGGGCCCGCGTCGAGCCCGGCGCGATTCGCGATCGGATCAATACCCAGTTCAGGCCCTACGGCCTGCACTTCGCACCGGACCCGGCGACCGGGAACCGGGCGACCATCGGCGGCATGATCGGCAACAACAGCTCCGGGACCCGTTCGATCGTCTACGGCAAGACCATCGACCACGTGCTCTCCTGCAAGGTGGTGCTCACCGACGGCACGGTCATCGAGCTTCAGCCGGTCGGTGACGACCAGTGGCAGGCCCGCGGCCAGGGCAGTTCCCGCGAAGCGGAGATCTACCGCGGCGTGAAGAATATCGTCAATCGCTGCCAGGAAGAAATCCTCCATCGCTACCCGAAAGTGATGCGGAGAGTGTCCGGCTACAATCTCGACGAGTTCGTCGACGGCGCGGGCTACACCGGCCCGATCGGCGGCCGGAACAACTCCGGGCACCGCACCTGGAACCTCTCCAACCTCATCGTCGGCAGCGAGGGAACGCTCGCGTTCGTGCTCGAGGCCAAGATCAAGCTCGAACCGCTGCCCAAAGCCACGGCCCTTGCCATCGTCCATTTCCGTGATCTGATCGAGTCATTGCGCGCTACCGCCGAAATCAACCGGCACGGGCCGAGCGCCGTGGAACTGCTCGACGAGGTCGTCCTCCGCGAGGCGGTCGTCAACGCCTCCACGCGCCACCTGGCAACTTTCCTCGAAGGCGAACCCGACGCCGTGCTGCTCGTGGAAGTCTTCGGGGAAGACCAGGCCGATGCGTCGGCGAGAATCGATCAAATTGCGGAGGACTTGCGCGCCAAAGGGATCGGCTACGCCTGGCCAGTCCGCACCGATCCCAAGAAGCAGGCGGAAGTCTGGGAAGTCCGCAAGGTGGGGCTGGGACTGATCAGCAACGCGAAGGGGCCGGTCAAGGGACAAGCGTTCATCGAAGACGCCTGCGTGCCCGTCGAGGTCTTGCCGGAATACGTCGAGCGGCTCAGGAAAGTCTGCCAGGAGCACGGCTGCCCGAGCAGCGTCTACGCCCATGCCAGCGTCGGCGTGCTGCACTTCCGGCCGATGCTTGATCTGCACCAGGAGGAAGACCGGCGGACGATGGCGGCCATCGCCAACCGGGCCTTCGAGATGGTCTGCGCGTACGGGGGCGTCTTTGCCGGAGAGCACGGCGACGGAATGGTCCGCGGCGAGTTCGTCCCGCGCTACTTCGGCCCCCGGCTCTACCAGGCATTCCGCGAGATCAAGGGCCTCTTCGATCCCGACAACCTCATGAACCCCGGCAAGATCGTCGACGCGCCGTCGATGCTCAGCCATCTCCGCTACGGCGAAGGATACCGCCTCGGGCCCGTTGCCCATCGATTCCAGTACCGCGAGCAGGGCGGCTTCCACCTGGCCGTGGAGCAGTGCAACGGCGTGGGAGCGTGCCGGAAGCTGGGAAGCGGCACGATGTGTCCCAGCTACATGGCCACGCGCGACGAGGAAGCGACCACGCGCGGCCGCGCCAACGCGCTGCGGCTGGCCATGTCGGGCCAGTTGGGACCGGAGGCGCTCTCCTCCGACCGGATGCAGGAGGTGCTGGGGTTGTGCCTGTCGTGCAAGGCGTGCAAGAGCGAGTGCCCCAACGCCGTCGACATGGCCCGGCTCAAGGCCGACGTCCAGCAGATGCACCACGACGAGCACGGCGTTCCGCTCGGATACCGGATCATCGGAGCGATGCCCGACGCCGCCCGGCGCCTGGCCGGCCCGCTGGGGCCTGTGATCAACCTGGTCCAGAAGCTCCCCGGGTATCGCCGGCTCATGGAAAAGCTGACCGGGATCGACCGCCGCCGGCCGATGTCACCGTTTCCGGCAAAGCCGCTGCGGCGACTGCTTCGCGAGCGCGAAGCGGCCCTCGGTCGCCGCAAGCCTCCCGCGCCCGCCGGCCGGGTCGTGCTTTTCGACGACACCTACGCCAACTACATGGAGCCCCAGGTCGGTCTTTCGGCCGTGGATCTGCTGGAATCCTGCGGCTACGAGGTAGTTCTCGCCCGCGCCGGATGCTGCCAGCGGCCGCGGCTTTCCAAAGGACTGGTGCGGGCGGCCAAACGCCACGGCACCCGGACGATGCAGAACCTCGACGTCTGCGCCCGCCAGGGGCTCCCCATCCTTTGCCTCGAGCCATCCTGCGCGTCGGCCCTGGCCGACGATCTGCCGGATCTGATCGACGACGAGGCTTTGGGCCGCCGCGTGGCCTCCTGCGTGAAGATGATCGACGTTTTCCTGGCCGAAGAGGTGGCTGCCGGCAGGATCCCGCCCCTGGAGTCGCCCGAACGGGAGATCCTGCTCCACGGCCACTGCCATCAGAAAGCCCTGTTCGGCACGGCGGCGATCCGCAAGCTCTTCGCGGGCATGCCGGCCACGCGCTGCGAGGAGGTCGATTCCGGTTGCTGCGGCATGGCCGGTTCCTTCGGCTACGAACACTACGAACTGTCGGAAAAGATCGGCGAGGACCGCCTCTTCCCGGCGGTCCGCAAGGCGGTCCGCGAAGGCAAGACGGTCGTGGCCTGCGGCATCAGTTGCCGGCATCAACTCCACGACTTCCTCGGCGTGAAGGCGAGACACTGGGTCGAAGTGGTCCGTGCCGGCCGGCGGCCCGACGAATCGGAGTCTACCGTCCGAACCGTCGAGTCCATGACGCCGCTGAAACCCGTCTGAAGCCGGTCGCCACCTTCGCCATCGTGCTGCGAGGCGAAAAGCCACGCGCCGCCGCTGCCGAGAACGTCCTTGCTCTGGGCGGGCCCGCGGGATACTCTATCGGAATGTCCTTTCTGCGGGCGCCGAGGTGTGGAATGATGCCAGTCACGACGCGAGTGGTCTTCTTGTGCGCTGCGATCCGCTTTCTTCATGCGATCGCTTCGGCCCAAGAGGCGGGAAACCCGTATGAGCGGCAGGTCGGTGAGCAAATCAAGAAACTTGCTTCCGCCTCCGCGGAATCGCGTTCCGGCGCGGCCGAGGCCCTCGGTTTCCTGCGCGCCTGCGAGGCGGAGCAGCCGCTCATCGGGCGGCTGCGCGACGAGTCGTCCGAGGTCCGCCGCCAGGCGGCAATGGCCCTGGCATGGTGCGGCGGCCGAAAAGCCGTTCCGCCGCTTCTGAAGACGCTCGAGGATGAAGAGTGGATGGTCCGCCAGGCCGCATGGATCGCGCTGACGAATCTCACGGGCATGGAGTTTCCTTTCGACTGCCTGGACCAGGCCGGCGAGCGGGCCGCGCAGGCTGCGCGATGGTATCGGTGGTGGGCGAACGTGCCGATCGACCGGCCGCCACAGGAGGTGCTCGATCTGCTTGCCGGGCCGTCGAACCTTGCCTCCGGACGGCCGATCGAAACCTCGACCACCTACCTGGGACCGCCCGAGATCATGACCGACGGCCAGTTCGGTCCCCGTTACTGGCAGACCAAGAACGTTCGACCGCCCCAATGGTGCACGATCGACCTGGGACGCGTCGCCGAGATCGACCAGGTGGTCGTGCATCAATATGGCCCCGGATACTGCATGAGCGAGTATGAACTGGCGGTCAGCCTGGACAACCGGCAATTCGAGGCGGCCGTTCGCGAGAAGCGCCCGACGGAGACAACGCTCGTCCTCGACTTCCCGCCGCGTCCGGCCCGCTATGTGCGGATCACCAGCCTGGCCAACCAGTCGCCTCGCTATCCGACAACCTTCTTCGAGATCGAGGTCCACTCGGCGAAATCGCCCAAGGTCCAGTTCAACGAGCCGGTCGCATGGCGGCAGGAGCGGGGGCTGAGGGCCTTGGGCGTGCTGGGCACGCGGGGCGCCAGCGAGGCAATCCTCGCCGTGCTGGGCAACGCACCACCCACGGCCACGCCGTTCCGGCCGACGGTCCGCGCCGGCCTACGGTCGCTGGGACGGCTCCGCGAGGAGGTTGGCTTCCAAGCCCTCCTGCGGCTCCTCGACCATCCTTTCTGGGCCCGCTATGCGGCCGACGCCCTGGGCGACTTCGGCGATCCGAGGGCGGTGCCCGGGCTGATCGCGGCGTATGCCCGCTTTGCCAAGCGGCTCGACGGCAGCGATCCACCCGAGGTCCCCGCGGACGACAAGATGAGCTTCCCCAGCCTCGACCGCATGCTGGAAACACCCTACCTGGTCGCCTACGCTCTGTGCCGCCTGCCGCTGGACGATCCCAAGGATCTGGAAGCCTTGCGGCGGATCGCTCCGTTGGTCATGGCGAACCTGCCGGGCGACCACGACACCTATGTCCTCTATGAACCGGAGGTCGGCCATCTGCTGACGCGATGGCTCATGGACCACTCGGGCCTCCGCCAGCAGGCGTGTGAACATGCCTTCGAGCGGCTCGGACGGCCGCGGCGCGTGGCGAAGCCCGCCGGCGGTCCGGCGTGGTCCGAGTTCCCGCCCGACCGGATCGCCTCGTGGCTCCCGGCCGTCTGCACCGAACGGGAGGACCTGCCGCGGCTCTTGGCCCTCTTGGAGCACGACGACGGCTGGGTGCGGCTCAACGCGGCCAAGGCGATCGCCTGGCTGGGAGACCGTCGGGCCGTCGGGCCCATCGCGAGGCTGCTGGCTGAATCGAAGTCCGAGGCCGACTACGGCTACAGCGGCACGTTCAAAGACGAAGAGTACAACGATTCGGCCCCGCGGTGGCGCGAGGGGCCGATCCGCGCTTTGGGGCTGCTCGGCGCCCACGAGCACACCGATCTGCTCGTCCGCATTCTCAACGACGAGCGTTCGGTGGTCGACGTTCGCCACGCAGCGGCCGAAGCCCTGGCCGACCTGGGCAACGACGCCGCGCTGGAAGCGCTCGCCACGGCGGCTCTGAGCCACTCGTTCCACAGTATCCGCCATATCGCGCGCGACGCCCTCTGGACCCGCGGGATCGATCCGGCCCGGAATCTTCGCGAGCCGGAAGAGACGCCGCGCTTGCTCCCCGATCCTTGCCCCGATGCCCCACAGCCGCTCGAGGCGATTGTCTTCGTCAAGGGAGACAATAACCTTCCCAACACGCTCGGCACCGTGGAGCAGGCCGACCGCTGGCGCCAGACTTATGCGGTGACCGACTCGGGGCCGGTCTACCGCGCGGGCGCCAACCTCTTCCTCCTCCGCCCGCCGAAACCCGACGGCGAAGCGATCCCGCTCACCCGTTTTCCGGACGGTTACGTCGGCGAGCCCGAATTGTCGTGGGACGCCCGCCAGGTTGTTTTCACCCGTCGCGGCCAGCTCGATCCCTGGTGGCACATCTGGCGGATCGGCGTCGACGGCAGCGGCCTGGAGCAGTTGACCGACGGCCCGTACCACAGCGTCGGCCCGGCCTGGCTGCCCGACGGCCGCATCGTCTTCGCTTCCAGCCGCGCTGGGATCCGCGACGAGTACCACGGTTATCCTTGCACGGCCCTGTGCGTGATGAACCCCGACGGCACCGACCTCCACCCGGTCGCCACGAACATCGGCCGCGACAACGAACCGGCCGTGCTCGCCGACGGCCGGATCGCCTTCAGCCGGCTGGAGGTCTTCTACTCCCGCAACAAAACGGAGCTGACGCTGCACGCCATGCACCCGGACGGCACGATGGACCTGGTGCTCTACGGACCGGAGCGCCGCCGCTACTGGCGGGCGCTCGACCACGGCCCACCTTCGCCCGCCGACGAACAGGAGGCCCCGCTTACGCACCGGGTCCTGCGGATCACGCAGCCGCAGGCGATGCCCGACGGCCAAAAAATCCTCGCCGTCACGCAGGGCGGTCTGACGCTCATCGGTCCGCTCCGCGACCGCGAGACCCTCTTGGCTCTCGACGACGAAAAACACCGCGCATACACGACGCCGTTTCCTCTTCCCGACGGGCGGTTGCTTTGCGCGGTCACCGCAAAGATCCCCGAACGGGAGAAGATCGACCTGGGGCTGTACGTGTTCGATCCGTCAGACCAATCGCTGGAGCTGATCTACAACGATCCTAAGGCGGCCGACTATGAGCCGCGTCCGGTCCTTGCGCGCCGGCCGCCGCTCGTGCAGCCGGTGCAGGCGAAGCGCTACGCCTACAGCGGCCGATTCCTCTGCTCTTCGGTATTCGCCACGCAGGAGCAGGACGTGCCGGTCCGCGGCCGGTTCGTGCGGCTGATCGAAGGCGTTCCGGTGGTAAGCCGCCACAGCACGCACACGAATCCCGAGCCGGTCTGGAAAAACCACGGCGGCACGTTCGCGCGCGTGCTGGGGATGGCGCCTCTGGCGCCGGACGGGTCGTTCTGCGTCGAGGTCCCGGCCGACCGCTTGCTGCACTTCCAGGTGTTGGACAGCGACCGCCGCGTGATCGGCAACCAGTTGACCTGGATCTACCCGCGCCCCGGCGAGACGAAATCGTGCGTCGGCTGCCACGAGAACCCGCACACGACCACGCGGCGGGCCGACGCCCTGGCCGCCCACTACCCGCCGCTCGACTTCCGTCCCCGCGGCGACGAATTCACCTATCGGGCCAAGGCGTGGTTCAAAGGCCACCTGCCGCCGGAAATCGAGGAACGGACGCGGACCGTCCGCGCAGTGAACCTGCTGGGAAGGTGAGGAGGAACGGCCCGTTCAGGCCATGACGGATTCACAATTCAATGGGAGCCACGACGTGTCGATCGCACCTCTTCCGATGAATGGCAAATGTGCTGAACTCTTGCGTAATCCGCGTTTAACCGCCGTGCCCAGCGGGCCGCGCGTCGCCAGTGTAGGCGGGGCACTCCGTGACCCGCCTTGCCCGGCCACGGAGTGTCCGGACTACAATTTTTCAGCCGTGCCCAGCGTGCCGCGCGTCGGCAGTGTAGGCGGGGCACTCCGTGACCCGCCTTGGGTGCCTGTCCCCCGTTCCAAACAGCCTCTTTCCAAACAGCCTCGGAAAGACATTGGCGAGAAAGCGGCTATCCTGTTCGGCGGGAAGATTCGAGGGCTCATGCTGCCGCTTCTTGCCGGTGTGGCGATTCTCGCTGGTCCGGTGGATCGCGGGGCCTGTGCGAGCCAGCCGCAGGCAGGCGTATGGCGCACGCGGGGATTCGACGCGTTTCGCGCCGGCACTTTTGGCAACGCCGGACAAAACCTGTATGTTTCGCGGCATGGAGTGCTGCAGCGGATCCACCAATACGACCTCAACCGCGATGGCTGGTTCGACCTGGTCCTGTGCAACTCGCAAGATTTCGGGGAACAGGCGCCTGCCTACGTCTACGCGGACCCTTTGGGCGATCACAAGCGCGTGGAGTTGCCATCGGACGGATCGCTCACCGGCACAGTGAGCGACCTGAACTCAGACGGCTACGACGACTTCGTGCTCGGCATGAAGGACAACGGAATTCGGCCGGACCTCAACGCATTCATATACTTCGGCGGACCCGACGGACTGAGCGAGCGTCGGCAACTGCGCCTGCCGGCCCCCGGCTGCCGGTCCGTGGCGGCCGGGGATTTCAACGGCGACGGGCGGCAGGACCTGGCCTTTCTGCTGGCCGACTCGCTACGCGCGTTCTATCAGTCGGAGCTGGGCTTTGAGCCGCGGCGGTTCACGCCCGTGGCGATCGACGCTTGCCAGATCGCCGCCGAGGACATGGACGGCGACGGATTCGCCGATCTGGTCGCGCGGCGCCAGCGCGGCGATGGAGCAATCTACTGGGGCGGTCCGCGCGGATTGGACGTTGCGGGGGCCTTGATGTCCGCGCCGGAGCAGGCCGGCGCGGATTCGCGGGAAGAAGGGCCTCGCTATGCGGAATCGGTGGATCCCGCTCAACCGCTGGCAAAGGCGATTCGGCTCGGCGCGCAACCGCACCTCTTCCTGCCGGCACCCCGTAGCGCGAGCCTAGTGGCCGTAGGGCCGGGGCAAAAACTCGGCGCGCCCGTCGAATTGGGATGCGCCCAGGCGCTGTCGGCCGCGGTCGGCGACGTGGACGGCGATGGGCATCCAGACCTCGCCGTGGCGTGCCGCGAGCCCCACGGCGACCGCCAGCGGTCGTGGATCTACTGGGGTTCGCCGGGCGGGCTGACTGCAGAATGCCGCACTCCGCTTGCCACCGATCGCGCGTGCGACGTGGCCGCCGGCGATCTCGACGGCGACGGCTGCGACGAGGTGGTGTTCTGCCAGTCGCACTCGGCCGAATGGTTCACCACCAGCTCGCTGGTTTTTCGCGGCGCGAAAGACCGCCGCCCGGCGACGCCGCTGGAATTGCCGACCGAGGATGCACGCCGCGTGTTCGTGGCCAAGACCTCGGACGCCGGGGTGCGGCAGGTGGTGTTTGTCAATCATTTCGCGGGCCACATTCTCGGCCGCCCCGATGTTTCGATCTTCTGGGGTGGTAGCGGAGGTTATCAGCCCCAACGCCACAGCGGCGTCGCCGGAGCCGGGGCCGTTCAAGGGGTTTGCTGCGATCTGAACGACGACGGCTGGGCCGATCTCACGCTGGCCAACTGCTCCGAAAACGCCGTCCATCTCGATCCGGGGTCCTACGTATTCTTCAACGGGGCCAAAGGGTTCCAGCACGAGCCGAGCTTGCGTCTGCCCACGACCAGGGCCCACGGCTGCGTGTCGGCCGATCTGGACCGCGACGGATATCTCGACCTGGCCTTCTGCGGCTTCGATAACCCCGAACTGGTTTTCTTCCACGGCGGCGAGAACGGCTTTGACACCAACCGCGTCAAGCGTCTCCGGCTGGAATACCAGGGGACCGAGTATCGCGAGCCGAGATGGATCGACCTGGCCGATCTCAACGCGGACGGCTGGCTGGACCTGGTGGTGCCGATGATCCTCGACGACCGTAGTCTCATCCTATGGGGCGCGCCGGACGGCTTTTCCATGGACCGCTGCCTGGCCCTATCCGTCGAGCGCGCGGCGTGTGCCCAGGCGGCCGACCTGACGGGCAGCGGAGGCCTGGACTTGATTCTCGGCGGCCACAATCCCACCGTGGGAATCCCCCACGACTCGTTTGTGCATCTCTATTGGAACGGGCCGGCGGGGCTGCGGCAAGACCGCCGCAGCATGCTGCCCTCGCTGGGTATCAACAGCATGGCGGTGGCCGATTTCAACAACGATCGGCAGTTGGACGTCTTTGTCTCCTCCTATCACGCGGGCACGACGCGCGATTGCGACTCGCTGCTCTATTGGAATCGAAAAGGGCAAGGGTTTTCCGAAGCGGATTGCGCTCGGCTGCCGACGCACTCGGCCTCCGGCTGCGTGGCGGCCGATTTCAACGAGGACGGCTGGACCGACCTGGCCATTGCCAACCACAAGGTCTGGGGCGACCACCGCGGCTGGTCCGCCGTGTGGTGGAACGGGCCGGAAGGTTTCGACCCGCGCCGCATCACCCGATTGCCGAGCAAGGGGCCGCACGGCATGACACTCTCGCCGGGCAACCAGCGGGACCGCGGCGCCGAGGAATACTACGAGTCGCCGCCGTTCCAACTGCCCGACGGGGCCGCGGCGCGGAGCATTCGCTGGACGGCCGACGTGCCGCCCAAGACCTGGGTCAAGGCCCAGTTGCGGTTCGCCGACAGCCAGCAGTCGCTTGCCGCGGCGGCCTGGCTCGGCCCCGACGGTCCGAATACCTGGTTCACCGACGACAAGCCGGCCGTGCCCGCAGCCCAGCAGGGCCGGTGGGTCGCGTACCGCTTGGCGCTAGGGGCCGCCAACGGGCTTTCGACACCGCGCGTGCGCGAGGTGGTTGTCGAGTATACGGCCGCCAGCGCGGCCCAAACGGCGAAATAAGCGGCTGTTTGGAAAGGGGGACTGGCTGTCGGATTGGACAGATGAAAAAAACAGTGAGGGGGAGGTGTCAGGACTTTTTCGGTGCGTTTGATGGTGTTTCGTCGAAATCAGTTCACGGCGCGTTTGTCTTCGATTCATAAAACCACGCGGTGTCGATGACGGCCACGCGGAGGTCAATGATGTCCTGCATGCGCCAGTCGGGCAGATATTCGCAGGTCCAGTAGTTGAGGATGGCGCGACCGGCGCGGGTGAAGCGGCAGCCGGGGTTCGAAAAGGCTCGCTTCGGGTCGGTCTCGATGTCGCGGACGTGCTGCCAAGTCCGCCCGTGGTCCTTCGACACGGCGGCGGTGAGCGGGCTGCGTTTGCCGTAGTGCGAGCGGAAGTTGGGGTCGAAGGTGTTGTTCCAAATCATGAGCAGATCGCCCGTCGAAGGGATGCGAGTGAGTTCCGGGCACGACTCCGGCGCTTTGAGGCCGGTGCTCTTCGGCTCCGTCCAGCTCACTCCCTCGTCTGACGACTCCGACATCTGGACCGAACCGAGTTGGTTTCGCATGACCATCAAGACCCGGCCGTCGCCGGCCTGCTCGACATGCGGTTCCATCACGCCGCGCAGGGGCAGGAAGATCCGGTTCTTGGCCTCGCGCCACGTGAGTCCGTCGTCATCACTCAGCAGCACAACGCCGCCGTAGCCCGTTCCTGCTTTTGGCGTAAATGTGACAGGCAGAAGCAGACGACCGGACTTCAAACGTTTGACGACCGCGTTGCAGACGCTGTAGGTGTCGCCTTTGCCGAACACCGACCAAGGCTTGGATGTCCGGCCTTCATCAGTGGATTTCCAGGCATGAAGCGTCGATGTCAATGGAGACGTATGGTGCTGTCGCATGAATATGAGCAGGATTCCGCCATCCTTCGCGCGGATGAGATTCGGTGAGTAGACGTTCATGTCGCCCGGCGCTGTCTCGGCGAGCAGGCGATGCCCGGACCATGTCTTTCCATGGTCGGCCGATTCCTGGATCACGAAACGCGTCTTGGCCTCATCACTCCCGGTGCCGCTGAACTCCATATAGGCCAACATCAGCCGGCCATCTTGCAGTTCGATGACATCCCCTTCTCCCTTGCGGGTGAATTCGGGAGTGCTCGCAGCGACGGTTACGATTGTCTTGGTGCCCTCGCCACGGTCCGCCGGGACTTGCGCGACAGGCTGTGATTCCCCGGCTATCGAGGCCACGGCCAGCGAGTTGGGCTTCGACCACTTCACGCGGCCGACCCACACCGTCCCGTCGGCTCCCTTGGGATGGGGTCGCGTGCCGGCATTCGGATCAACCAGCCGCGAGATAAACTCCGCATCCGTAACCCAGGACTCATTCGCCGTGATGGCCGAGGCGCCGAAGTTGCCCAGCATCACTCCCCGCTCCGGCAGCAGAACCCGCTCCGTGCTCCGCACGACCTGGAGTGACTGAGGATCGACCTGGGCGACGAACAGGGGAGCCCGATGGCGGGCAATGTGATCGTTGTTCGCCCCGCGCCGCGTGTACGAAAGAAACAGCCCGTCGGCGTGCGTCAGCCAGTGAGCTTGGGTGTTGTAGCTGCCCAGATCCTTTCCGTCGTCGAACGTCCAGGCCCGCGGGGCGCCGAACTCGAGCCCATCGTCGCTCGTGGCGACATAGCCCCGGGCGTCGTTCCGCAGGGTCAGGAAGTACTTTCCCTGAAAGAGCGCGAGCGAGGGTTCGGTGAATCCCCGGCCGCCCGCGATCGACAACTCGGTGCCATGTCGCAGGTATTTCATCTCCGTGCCGTCGAAACTGCAGTGCAGGACGGTGGCCAGATAGTCGCCCCCTTGCTTCGGCTGGAACTGGACGGGAACCAGCAGTGTGCCGTCGGGTTTCACCAGCCACTGCGAACAGCCGCAGCCGACGCGGAAGAACTTCCCATCCGCCTCCGGCATGTCCAGTTCCCTCCAGCCGGACCAGCGATCGGCCACCGGGTCGTAGGTTGCGTACGACGTTTCGTAGGACCGGGGCATTTTTTCGAGCGAGCCGTAGTTTCCCGAGGCGGTGTAGAGGATCTTGGCCCCGATGACCAGCAGCTTGCCGCTCCTGGCGTGCCAGCCCGGAGTGGTATCGATGACGGCGACCGTGATGTCTTCCGCCTGTTTTCTCCATGCCAGTTCCGGAATCGCGACGGGACGGGTCCACGTCCGGCCGAGGTCGTCGGTGCGCATGCAATACAACCCCGAGTAGTGGTCGTCGGCCGCAAGATGCTTCATCAGCGTCATGACGACGGCAGGCATGCCATCCTTGCCCGCGCCGGGAATCGCCGCCGCGCGCGGGTGGAACCAGCAGAACTCGGGGCTCAATTCCCGGATCGCCGGTTCCGCCGCGACGTCGAACGCCAGCCGGGCAGGCTCGGCCGCCCGAACCGGGCTGCTGCTAACGCAGACGAGACATGCCACCCAGCCAACCGCGCAGGCTCGTCGCAGTGACGCAGTCAACGTCAAGTCAACTCCGGAGTGGGAGGGCCTGGTGGAGAATCGCTTCTTCAACATGATTCGGTCCTTTCAAGACTTGGGTTTGACGATCACTTCCTGGACGACGATGGCTTTAGGCCGCTCGCCGTGCTTCCTGACACGTCCTCGAACGCCTACCGTCACTTCCGGCCAACCTCGATTTGACCTTGGCGACAAGCCGATCGACCGCGGCGTTGATCCGATCTTCGACGTCCCCAGCCCATCGCTCGGCGGGCTGATTGAACTGGTCGGAATAGCCGGCTTCGTACCCGCCCTCGTTCCACACGCGGCGCGAGGGCACGTGGGCGACCATGTCGTGCGAGTAGCCGTGGACCCAGGTCGCGGCCCCGTACTTCGCCTTGTAGTGGAGCGAATAATCGACCACCACTTCTCCCGCCAGGCTGATCCACAATTGCTCGCCGAGCCTCCAGACTTGAACGGGATAGGGACAGGAGTCGGCCAGTGGCTGGCCCTGCTCCAGTTGCCGGATCAGCCGGGCGGCCCAGCGTCCCTTCTGCCCTCCGCGGGCTGTCTCCTCTTGGAGTTCCGCCATGGTCGGGTGCCGGTCGAACTTCAGCTCGGCGTACTCGAAGGCCGTGGCCAGTGCGGGGCCAATCGGCGTGGCCGGCTTGCGGAGCGCCTCTTCCACGGCGGCGGCCAGCATGCCGCCATACTGGCGGCAGAGTTCCACCGATCGGCGGGGCAGCGGATTCTGGTCCGCCCCGCAGCCCTGAAAGAACATTGCCTGCGCGCCGGGATGGCTCTTCTCCAAGTCGAGCATGGCGAACCCGGCATAATCGCCCGACCATTGAAGCGTGTTGAGCGTCGTCGTATGGCAGGCATAGCCGAAGACCACCGCGCGCACGGAACCGTCGCCCGCACGGACGACCAGCACGGGCACGGTGTGATCCACGGGCCCCTGGAGCGGTTCGCCCCGTTTGCGGATCTCGGGCACGTCGGCCTCGCGGTTGTTCCGGCGGTTCACGGCGAAGTCCGTGAACCCTTCGGAGGCTGAAAGCGTCGCCGGGGTCATGTTCTCCAGGGCCTCGGCGATCTTGTCGACGATGGTCTTTTCGAGCGCGTCGGTGTATTGATCGACGTCACGCCGCTGCTCGTCGGTCAAGGGGTTGAAATCCTCGAAGCACTCGCGCAGCAGCGGACCGGTGTGTGTGTGGGAGCACGTGAGCTTGACTTGCGACCGGTCCAGGCCGCATCGCTGCCGGGCTCCCTCACAGACGGCGTCGTAGCTCCGCTTGGCCAATCCGCAGAGATCCGTGGTGACGACTACGGCGCGGTGCCCGTCGGCTGCCTCCAGAGCGAGAACCTTGACCCAGAGGTCGTGGAGTCTGTTCGCCGCGGACGCGACGGGTTCGCGGCCGCCGTAGCCGGCCATCATCAGGGGCTTCTCCGGCGTGATCTTGGCCCGGGCCGTGCCCGCCTTCCAGGTCGCCTCGGAGGCGGGGACCTCGGTGGAAAGCAGCGTCGAGAGCGACAGGAAGACGACCGTCGGCAGCGCTCGCGTGGACATGGTTTGCCTCTGGCTCTACTTCACGTTCATCAAGTATTCGATGAGATCGGCCATCTGCTGTTTGCCGATCTGTTTCTCGAGCCCTTCGGGCATGATCGACAGGCCCGAGTTCTGCAGTTCATCGATGTGGGTGCGGAGGACCGTGTCGCTGGCCCCTTCACCGCGTGTGAGCGTGATGCTCGTGGCTGTTTCGGCGGCGATCATGCCGGTGAAGGACAGGCCGGCGTCGGTCACGGCCACGTAGTTCAGGTACTGCGGCTGGATCTCGCGGTTGGGGTCGAGGATAGCCAGCAGGATCGCCTCCGGCCCGCGGTTCCGGATCGTCTCCAGCGGCAGCCCCAGTTCGTAGCCGACCCCTTCGAGTTTGTGGCAGGCGGCACATTCCTTCCGGAACACCTCCCGTCCCCGAGCGGCGTCGGCCGGCACCGCCAGCGCGTCGCGATACGAAGCGACGACCTCCTCGCGCCGGGCCAGTTTCACGCCGCCGAACAACTCGCGGGCGAGGTCGCGAAGCTGCGCGTCCGGGTGCGTCAGAAGAAACTGAATCCGGGCCGGATCCAGTTGCGAGGGGAGAATCAGCTTCTCCTGGACGGCGGCGAGCAAGGCGGCGATCCGCTCCGGGCGGGCAAAGAGCGTTTCGGCGGCCTCGCCGCGAACCTGGGGGCTGAAGCCCAGCCAATGGTCCACGATCATCCGGGCCACTGCGTCGCCTGGAAACCGGCCGAGCGTGGCCAGCGCCGCCATCTGGACCGCCTGAGGCTGCCGGCTGCTGAGCAGTTCTTCGAGCAGCTCGCTCACGTCGTCCAGCGGCGCCAGCGAGAGCGTGCGGACCGCTTCGGCCCGCTTCTCCGGCGGCTCGTCCTCGGCGGCCGCGAGCCCCTTTGCCTGATCCAGCAGTTGTCCGAGCGCTTCCGCCGCCTTGCCGCCGGACAGGAACTGCTGCCGGAGCGCGCTGCCGGCTTTCTCCAGCCCCCGCGTCACGCCGCGAACCACGCGCTCCGCCAGCCGCGCCTCGTCGCCGCCCAAGGCTTCCAGCGTGCGGAAAACCACCGCGACCTGATCACCCTGGGCCTGGAGCCCCGTCTGCTCGGCCAGTTGTTCCAAAATCGTGCCGTGGGCATCCTCGCGCCGCCAGACGCGGTCCTCGGCCAGACGGGCCAGCAGGTCTCCCGCTCGGCCATTGCACGAACTGAGCACGGCCAGCCGCACCCACGGATCGGCCGCGTCGCGGGCCGCAATCCGGGCCAATGCGGCGGTTGCCTGAGCGCCGGGGATCTCGCCGAGCGTAAACGCCGCCTGGTAGCGGACCCGCAGGTCGTCGTCGCCCGAGAGATGATAGAGCTTCTCGCGGATCGCCGGCGCGTCGGCCAGGACCTGTTCGGCGAGCCGGATTGCATGCTCGCGGACGCGGGGATGCTCGTCATCCAGCCTGGCCAGCACGATCTCGGCCGTCAGGGCATTCAGGCCGTCCAGCACATACAGGGCGTGCATGCGGCCCAGCGGCGAGCCGGCCTCGGCGGTCATTTGCCGGAGCGGTTCGACGGCGGCGGCGTCCGGGCGTTGGTACAGCAGACGGGCGGCCGTTCTTCGGTGCCAGAGATTGGGATGGGCCAACAGCGCGACCAACTCGGCCGCGGACAGGCTGCCCAGTCGCACCGGCTGCGGCGGCGCAGCGTCCGCGGCAACGATCCGATAGATGCGGCCGCGGTTGTTCCCCGTGGTCAAGTCGATGTGTCTTTGGGCCGACGTCGGGACCGCCTCGCGGATCTCGAAGACCTCGCGGTACATGTCGGCGAGGTAGAGGTTCCCGTCCGGAGCGTCGGCCAGTTGCACGGGGCGGAACCAGACGTCGCGGGACGTAAGAAATTCCTTCTCGCGCTCCGTGCGGAAGGCGGCGAAGCCGACGCCGTCCGGATCCAGCCGCATGCGGTGGACCAGGTTGCCCGCCCCTTCGCACACGAAGGCGTTGCCGCGGTAGTCCGCCGGCCAGGCGTGGCCGTTGTAGATCGTCAGCCCGCAAGCCGACGTAAAGTAGCCCGACGCCGGCTCGGGACCGCCGGCGAAGGTCCCCTTCTGGCGCAAGTCGCTCCGCAGCATTCGCCAAGGTTCCAGCGGGCTGGTCCGGTAAACCTGCGAACCGGTCTTCCAGATCGGTACACGGGCGGAGGGCGCGGCGAGATACGGGTTCCTGGCAAGATAGCGGTAGTCGTACATGACCATCTCGATCGGCGCGCTGTTGCTCGATTCGAACTTGCGGCCCCAGGGGTCGTAGGCCAGGCCGTGCTGCGAACCACCGCTTTCCAGCCGCAACTCGCCGCTGCGGGGATCGAGGCTGAAGTCGCTGCCGCGAATCTCGCCGGCCACCGCGCCGCGGCCCGCCGCGCTCTGCTTCCATTTCACCGGCTCGATCACCCCGCCGGCCATGCTGCTCATGCCGTGGACCCGGTTGTCCAGTCCCCAACGCAGGCTGTTGGGAATGATGGCGGAATTGGCGGTGCGGAAGCCGGCGAGGAACACCTCGCGAAGATCGGCTCGGCCGTCCCCGTCCGTGTCTTTGAGATACAAGACGTCGGGAGCACAGGTGATGAATACACCGCCGTCGAAGGGCAGAACCGCCGCCGGCCAGGAAAGCTCGTCCGCGAAGACCGTGCTCTTGTCGAAGCGGCCGTCGCCGTCGGTGTCGTCCAGAAAGGAGACTCGTCCCCGGCTCCGCGCCGGGCTCTCGTTGTAAGAGATCAGCTCGCAGACCCACAGACGGTAGTTCTCGTCAAAAGCCATGTCGACGACGTCGCATACCAGCGGCTCGGCGGCCACCAGTTCGATTCTCAGTTCCGGCGCAAGCTGGAAGGATTGCAGCGCCTCTTTCGGCTCGCAAGGTTTGATGCGCGGCAGGCGGGCCTGGTAGTCAACGTTCGGATCGAGCTTCTCCCAGTAACCCAGCCCCTGCTCGACCTTCCTCTCGCCGTCGGCCGCCTTCTCCGCTGCCAGCGCAAATGCCGGCCCAAGCGTCAGCAGCAGCGTCACGCTCGCGGCGGCGGTAGATGACTTCAAGAGACTGTGTCGTGTTGTCATCGTCAAGGTCGTGGCTTGATGGATTATCGGTTCTCCCTTGGTGAGCATTTCGCGGCTTCGCCTTGGGCGCCCCATTGCTGGGAATCACTTCACGAACTGCAGTGCGAACAGATCCGCATCTTTCAGCCGGAATCGCAGGCGGATCGGCTTGCCGGCCAGCGTACTCACGTCGGAACCGTTTTTCCAGGAAACCGCGCGGGCCAGGTCGTCCGTGTTGAGTTCGTGGCACTCGGCGAGCGTGAAACCCGGAATCGGCCGGCCGGCGGCGTCCTGGATTTCCACGAACACGCCGCCCGCGGCGCTGGAGGACATGTTCAACGTGAGCTGTCGGCCCTCGAACGTGACCGGTTTGGTGACGAGTTCACCGGGTTGGTAACCCGCATGCACGGCAGCCAGGCCATCGGTCCGGAAGGTCAGCCGCTGAAGATAATGCGTCGGTTGGCCGTAATGCCGCTGGACGTAGATCGACATCTCCGTGGGACCGGTGGGGACAATGCCGCGGGCCGGGTAGTTCGACCGTGCCGTCCAGTTCTTCAGATCGGCGCCGGGCCGGACGAGCGATTCGAGGAAGGTCCGGTCGTAGCGGTTGCCTCCGCGGCTGGTCAACAACACGGCATCGGAGGATTCAAGCTTCAGTCCGCCGTAATTCACCGGGGCGTCGAGTTGCAACGCGGCGACCTGCTCGTCGCTGAGCGAGCGACGACCGGGCCAGAAGCGGGCCGCCGTGCCGATGTAGATGTGCGGTGCGCGGAAATAGGCCACGGTCTGATTGGTGTACAGATGCTCGTTCGGAGCGTCGCCGAAGGTCATGTCGACCGCCGGCGTCCAAGTGAGGAAATCGGTCGACGTCGTTCGCGTGATCCAGCGCACGCCATTCTTGAACGTGCGGAAAAAACAGACGTAACACTGTTCGTGATCGGACCAGAGGACGTTGTTCTGCGAATCGAACGCGCCGCCGGTGATGATCGGCTTGTCCTGCAGTTTGCGGAAACGGATGCCGTCTTCGGAAACGTACGCGATCAGTCCGGACTCGCTGCTGCCGCCCACGGCTTTGAAGCGTTCCGAAGCCGGCACGCCGGGGCGGCTGTCGAGGAACGGCGCGAAATTGTGGGTCACATGGCCGACATCGGCGAGGATGGCGTTGTTGTCCTTGTTGCCGCCGAACGAGATCAGACCGAGTTTCGGCCGCGTGAACGTGATGCCATCCCGGCTTTCCGCGTAACAGGTCACTTCCTGCGAGCGGGGATCGTTGTCGCCGTAACCGGTCAGCGGGCGGCCGCGATAGTACATGCGATACAGGTCGCCGTCGTGAATGACGGTGACGTACCCGCTGACCTGGCCTTCCCACGGCTGATCGAATTTCAGCGCAGTGCCCGCCGGTTGCGGGTGCTGGAGTTGCAGGGAAACGCTGTCGAGCTTCTCGATGAGGAAACGATCGACGAACAACTCGCGGCGAGTGCCGATGGAAATCGGTCCGTCGGCAGCGAACGCGGGAGCGACCCCGCTCGCCAGGATGACAGTCACAGCGGCGGCAAACAAGCGTCTTCGGAACATGAGTCAATCTCCTTGAAGGGTTCCTAACGGTTCTGCGTGGGACCGGCATACGGCGGAAAGTAGATCAGATCGGCGCCGAAATTCTCCATGGCCACCACCGAGTCGCCACGCATCTGCACCCGGATGGGATGGACATGCACGCGTTCGGAGAGCGTGAGTTCCTGCGCTTTGAGCGGAAACCGCACCGCAACAGGTTTTTCCGCCGGCACCTGGGCGAGAAACAGATACGCTCCGTGCCACTGCGGTTGCGCGTCTGCTCCCTCGATCCGGACCTCCTTGCGATCTACCCAAGGCGGAATCCGCACCCAGAGCGGCCCGGGCTTGTGCAGCACGACTTCCAGACCGTCGTGGGTGTACGGCGACTTGACTTCGATGGACTCGGTTCGATGATCGAACAGCAGGTTGACCCAATGCCCCGTTTTCTCAAAGCGGGTGACTTCGCGATACGCCGCGTCCAACGAGCCCACGGCTCCTCCCACGATATCCAAATTGAACGATACCGCCCCGCGCCCCCGGCCGACCGATTGATGCCCGTAAGGCGCCGGAAAACCAAAGGCCCCCAGATGCCGGTCGGCAACGTTGCGCCGGCTGTCCCTCCCCTCCGGGTTCGGCGCGTCCTGAATGAAGGAAACGTCCCGCAGTTGGCAGGGCAGAATGTGGCACCGCAGCATGCGTTCCGCGTCGTGATAGTACTCCGGATAGCCCCACCGCCCGAGAATCAGCGCGGTCTCCAGGATGTCACCCGAGTTGTTGACCTCGCCGTGATCCGTGCCCTGCTGAAAAACACTCTCCGGCGACCAGCCGATCTCGTCGCGGAGCTTCCACAGGCCGTGGTCGTAAAATCGCTTCACGCGATCCAGCAGGGCCGCGTCGTGCAACAGATCGGCCAGTTGGGCCAGCGAGGAAAGAACGCACGTGATGGAATGGGCATGCGTCGTGACAAAACGCTCCTTCGTGTAATCCCCGTCCTCGAGATAGAACTCGCCCACGGCCTTCTCCTTCAACCGCAGGGCCAGTTCCAGCGCCGGGGCGTGTCCCGTGGCCTGGTAGTACTTCACCAGCGGACCGATCATCCGCCCTTCACCGTGGATGAAGCCCTGGCACTCCAGATACGTGAGCCCCAGCTTTCTGGTCTGCTCGACATCCCATCCCTTCTGCGGGTCCCAGAATCTCATGACGGCCTGGATGCTCTGTTCGGCCAGCTCGCGAGCTTTTTCGTCGCCGCGGTACTGCACCAAGGCGGCAAGCGCGTGGAATCCTTCGCGGATGTTGTGGGGGCAGAAGTTCACCAAAGGACCGCCGACCGATTGCCGGTTCAGCGGCAGAGGAACGACACCGCTATAGGACAGCAGCGCCGCCCGGCGATGCTTCTCCACGGCCGCCGGGTCGATTTCCACTCCGGCCGCGTCTTCCGCATTGAGCAGTGCGTTCAAATGACGCCCCGGGACATGGGCCTCGCTATGCCAGCCGCTGAACGAGAAGCCAGGCGTGCCCGGGAAAACCGTGGAACCGAAAAACGGGACCCCGTTGTCGTCCGCGTCAAAGGTGTTTTGCATCGTCCGGCAACCGAGCACAATTGCTTTGCGAAGATCGGTTGTGTTGACGTCCTGCATGCTCCGCTGTAAAGGCGGTTGCAGACCGACGGCCGACGAATCGGCCGCCTCGACGGACGGCAACGTCCCCTGCGGGCCGAAGGCGACAAGAAAAAGGGCGATCAACCACGTGCCCATGACGACAGATCGCATCACAGCCTCCTCGTTTCGGGGGTTGGCACAGTATCGTCTCTCCCTTCCTTGAAGCCTTGACAAAACGAGGTCAGTCACCCTCGCGTTCTTGATTTGGGTACGCCGAGATTTCCCATATTGGCTCCCCTCGGATCCGCTCCGAGCAGCCAGGGCGAGCGGCAGGAAATCACTTATCTACTCCATCGCAAGACGGCTTTTCCAGGCCGTCACGGTCGGCCTGGAAAGGCCGACCTACGGGTAAATCGGATTCTGCCGCTCGCCGAGAGCTCTCCCAGTCTATCAAGGCTGCTCGCGACCTTCCAGTCGGCGCGCCGATTGGGAGCTATTGACATGGCGCTGTCCGACAACAAAACTCTTTCTTGTCAGGCGACCGTCGTAGGGTCCCGCTGGCCATGACAAAAGGGGCGGACCCCGTGAATCGGAACCAAGCTCATTTACCAGAGTGTTCAGCCATGACGACACCGAAGCCCAACCGCCGCCGTTTCCTCCAGGGTTGCACGTTCGTCGCATCGGCGGCCGCGGCAGGCCTGACGCCGGCCGCCCAGCCTGCCGGCGAGGCGGCCACTTCCATCGTGCGTTTTCCCACCATCGGCACCAGCGCCGCAGGCAGGGCCACGCTCCTGGCCATCGACGATTACCACCTCCCCTTGCGAAAGAACCTCTGCTACTACCTGTCGAAACCGGCCGTGCGACCGGAGCCGGTTCTCAAGCCTGAGCGCGAAAACCCCGCCGCTCCGGATCATGTCGCTGCTCATTTCTACGGGACCGTGCTTCACGAAGCGGGCCGCTTTCGCCTCTGGTATTACAGCCTGAGCTGGAAGGCCAAGGGCCAGTTCCAGGAAGGCCCCATCTGTTATGCCGAAAGCGACGACGGCCTGCATTTCACCAAGCCGGTCCTGGAACAGGTCGACGTCCAAGGAAGCCGCCGCAACAACGCCATCGCGTTGCCGGATGATTGCACGCAAGGGGCCTTCCTGCTGCGCGACGATGACGATCCCGACCCGGCGCGCCGCTACAAGATGGTGTACGAATACCGGCCCTCGCACCGCCGATGGATGTCGGTGCGAACGGCCACCAGCCCGGACGGACTGCACTGGACCGCCGGCCCCGAGTCGCCCGTCGACGAAGGACTCGAGCCCTGCTCGTTCTACAAACATGGCGGGCTTTACTACACCAACGCCCAGTTCGCTCCCGCGCTGATCAGCGAGGGAGGTCATAAGGGAGGACGTCAGGGTTTCGTCTGGGTCACGCCCGATTTCAAGAGCTGGATTCAGGAATCCGGCGAATCCTTCCTGTTGGCCGAACCGGCCAACACCGCCGGCCGCGGACTGGACAAGCCCTACGATCAGGTTCACTTGGGGGTGGCCCCGGTGAGCCTGGGCAACGCGCTGGTCGGACTCTACTGCATCTGGCACGCGAAACCCAATCCCAACGACTGGTTCGGTCAAGGCACCACGTCGGGCGATTGGGGGCTGGTCGTCTCCCACGACGGTCAGCACTTCCGCGAAGCGGTCAAAGGCCATGTGTTCCTGCACCGCGACGAATCGCGCCCTGTGCTGCCCCCGGAAGTCCGCTTTGAAAACATCCTCTGCCAGGGCAACGGCATCGTGAACGTGGGAGAGGAAACCCGCATCTACCACGGCCGATGGGTCAACTCCCTGCGGCTGGAAGACTACTACGCGGAGATCGGCCTGGCCACCTTGCCTCGCGACCGCTGGGGCGCCCTGGGCCTGTTTCCCGGCGCCCAAGAGGGCTCCGTCTGGTCGGCGCCCGTCATCCTGCCCCTCCACGCTGAACTGACGCTCAACGCGGAAGGGGCGGCTGGCATGCGGATCGAGATTGCCGACGAGCGGTTCCAGTCGATTCCGGAATTCTCCGGCGAGAAGGCCGGCTCCTGCCTTTCCGCGGGTGGCTTGGCCGCGCCGGTGAAATGGCCCGGCGACATCGCTTCCCTGGCGGGCAAGACCGTGCGCCTGCGTGCGGTCCTGCGCCGAGGCTCACATCCCGAGCCTAGGCTGTACGCGATCTACCTGAAATGACAAACCGCGAAAGCATCGTCGAGTCGGAGTCCGCAGGATTTCGCCCCGCTGAGCTTGCCTCCGCGGAAAAACGCCTGGCGGCAAGCTCGGCGGGGAGCCTCGAGACCGAATGCGCAACGGCAATACCTGCGTTTCGGATTACCACTGGCATATGAATCGTCCGCGTCATGGCTCATTTCCCGGAGGCGAATTGAATCGAATACAGGTCCGCGTCCTTCAGGACGAACCGCAGCCGCACCGGCTGGCCGGCAAGCCGGCTCACGTCGGCGCCGTTTTTCCAGGTCACGGCTCGGTCAATGCTGTCGCCGAAGTGTTCGGGGCAGTCGGCCAGCGTGAAACCGGGAATCGGCTTGGACTGAGCGTCCTGGAGTTCGACGCGCAGGCCGCCGGCGGCACTCGTCGCGAAGTTCACCAGCAGCCGCGAGCCCTCGAATCGCAGCAGGCGCGTCACCAGTTCGCCGCCTTTCCAGGGAGCGTTGACGGAAACGAAGCCGTCCAGACGCAGTGTGTAGCGGCGCAGCGCGTTGCCTTTGCCGTGCCAGGAACCTTCGCTGGCATATAGCGACAGTTCGTTCGGTGCTCCGCTCAGCGCGGACTTCGTTTCGACGGCGTGCCACGCGATGTACTGGTGACCGTAAAGCCACGTCTGCGGACGCTCGGGGCCGGGACGCAGAAAGGCCTCGTTCCAGCGTTCGAAGTGAACTCCGTTGCGGCTGGCCATGAGCAACCCTTCGGTCAACGCGGTTCCGTAGCGCAGGTGCGCCGCCGCCCGTTGCTCGCGGTGTTCGAGTTCGGGCAGGGCCCGCATCGAATCGGACCAGCCGCGTTCGAGATAGCGAGTCGGGAAGCCGATCAGTAAGTGCGGAGCGCGAAAGTACGGCGCAATCTGGTTGGTATAGAGGTGCTCGACGGGCGAGTCCTCGTATGTCAGATCGGCTTCGTTCTCCCACTTCAGAAAGTCGCGGGAAGTCGCCGTCCGGATGGCCCGATAGCCGGCCGGCTTCCACACTTTGCCGGTAGTCACTCCCTCCGTGAATGTGCGGAAGTAAGCCCGGTACCGATCAGCCGTCGCGTCCCAGAAGGCAAGATTCTGCGAATCGAACGCGCCTTCGGTAATCACCGGTTTCTCCTGCATCAGCGACCAGTGGATGCCGTCCGCGGACCGAAACGCGAACAATCCGCCATCCCCCGCCGTCCCCGCCAGGGCCTTGTATCGCGATTCGGCGGGGCAGTCGGCGCGCGTGTCGAGAAACGGAGCGAAGTTATGTGTGCCGACCCCGGTCCAGATGATATTGTTCTGCTTCGACCCGTTGTGCTCGTGAAGCCCCAGTTCCGGCTTGGTAAACGTGATTCCGTCGCGGCTCTCCGCGTAGCAGTAGACTTCGCGCCCGATCATCAGCCGGCCGTTCTCCACGCTCAGCGCCGAGCCGCGGTAATACAGCCGGTAAAGATCGCCGTCGCGAATGACGCTTTGATATCCGCTGCCCGCTCCCTCCCACGGAGCATCGTGCACAATGGCGACGTTCTGCGGCGTCGGATGATGAAGCTGCCGCCGGGCATCGCAGAGCGATTCGATCAGCAGGCCGTCGACGAACAGCTCTCGCCGCGAGCCAAGGGGAATGACGCGCGGCTCGCCGCCCTCCGGACCGGCGGAAGATCGCGCCGCGCGAGTCGATCCGGCCGCCGCCCAACCTAACGCGGCCATGGTTGCGAGCCACTCGCGCCGGGATAACGTGGATTTCTTCATGGGGGTCCTTTCCTTGGGTCCGCAATCTCGACTCGCAACCACCACCGCGCGCGCTCACGCATACACGGCCGACAACTCCAACTCCAGCAGATGGATTTTCGGCTTGAGATCGGGCCGCAACTTCGTCGGCGTCGCTTCCAGCGCGTTTTCACCCGATTTCAACTGCGACGGGTTCAGGACGACTTCGTATTCCAGGTATGGCTCCAACGTCACCGTGTGCATCCGGGTGTCGCGGCCATTGGAGGCGTAGCGGAGCGTCGTTTGCTTCTCGGCAATGGGCTGGCCATTCAGACGCAGCGAGAACCGTTCGCTGCGGACGGTGTTCTCCAATTTGAATTTCAACTTGATCGATTTCGCCGCGGCCAATTCCTCGAAGCACCGGAACCTCGCCGTGAGGTTTCCCTTTTCCGCCGAACGGTCCAGGCTCGCCTGGTCCGGATCGTGATGGCGATACTTCTGCACCCGCGTCGGGTAGAACAGATAGTGCTTGTTTTTCCCCTTCAGCGACGCCGGCTTGCCGATCTCGTCGAGTGCCTGGGCCGCGCGGCCGAAATCGCGCTGGCCGTTGGTCCGCAAATCGATCAAGTTCATGGGAACCTCGGCGATGTCGCTGGACCGCTGCATGGCGAGTTCAAACAGGCAGGGATAGTTGAAGAGGTACACGCCGTCGGCTCCTGCCCCATAGGCGTTCGCGGCCGCGGCCCGGTATTCCTCCAATCCGAGATACTGCCCGTCATGGGGCGAACAGCCGACGTAAGCCAGCACGGGCGTACCGTGCGTCAAGAGCTTCTTCCACTGCTCCAGCGGATGATTCATATAGGCGTTGTAGGTGCCGGCACTGATCGCGTGGACTAGTTTTTCGGAATCCCATGCCGCCACATCGAGGCCGCTGGTCATCGCCAGTTCCGGGGTCAGGGGCACATTCACCGTCAGCAGGTATTCCGGGCGATTCAGACGTTTCGCCTGGTCCGACAATGCCGACTTGAGCTTGCGCACCAGTTCGGTGAACAGCGGCGCGCCGTGTTTTCCCTTGTCCGGCGGGAAGAAATACGGCGAACGCATGCAATCGAGTTCGATGCCGTCGATGTCCGGGAACATCGCCGCGAATTCGACGATGCGGTCATGGATATGTTGCCTGACTTCCTCGAACTCGTAATTCAGGCAGCCGCCGTAGTAGCCGTAGACCGGACCGAGCGTCCGCTTCGCCTGCTGCTTCCAGAATTCGCTGACGTTCGGGTTATCGAGCGACGTGAAATGGGCGTCGTTCATGCGAAAACTGGCCAGGACCTTCTTTCCAAGTTCGCGCACCAGGGAAATGACCGAACCGAAGTAGCCGCCCGACTCGGATTCGAGATTGTCCACATTCTTGTGAATTCGAATCCGCCGGATGTCGTCCCCCGCGCTGACCAACTTGTAGTGGACGCCGACTTTTGATGGATACAAGGTCGGCCAGGACATATCCCCCACGCAATAAGCGACCGTGTCGACCCCCGGTCGGCAGTAACTCTGCAGGTATCGCTTCAGGTCGGCCTTGGTGAGATCGTCGCTGGTCAACAGGAAGACGTAGCCGTCGTCGTTCAGGATGAGCGATCCCGGCGACGGCAATTTGGCGGGTTGGTCGCCGGCCAGCACCATCGTCGCCGCGGCGCACGCCGCCGAGGTTTGCAGGAATTCGCGTCGGTTGAGGGGAAGTGACATGGCGGAGGTCCTTGGGATGGAATTCGTGTGGGAAGAGGCATCGTCCTCGTGGCGTCGATTGCCCGGTAACCGTTCACGAGGCCGCCGGGGACTGGTCCATTTTTCGGCCGACGGACTTCTCTGGGCGACGAAGCCGTTGCCCGAAAACATGGACCTGTCCCCCTCTCTTCCGCGTGAACGGGTACATTGCCCGGAAGGAAAGTATCATCGCTCATCATTTGTTCTCCGGCGGGCTGCAATCGTGTCAG
>JABWBD010000444.1 GCA_013360685.1 Pirellulales bacterium | reverse complement strand
CGAAGCGGGCGCGTCGGCGGGCTTCATCCCGACGCAGAACCTCTGGCAAATCATGGAGGACGGCGGCCCCCTGATGATACCCATCGCGGTCTGCTCCCTGGTCATGGTTGCCTTTGTCCTGGAGCGCGCGATCAGCCTGCGGCGAGGAAGGATCATTCCCAAGCCGTTCGTCACCCGCTTCGTGCAGCAGTTGGCCGACGGCGAGTTGGAACGGGACCAGGCCCTGGCGCTCTGCGAGGAAAACGGCAGCCCCGTGGCGCAGGTCTTCGGCGCAGCCGTCCGCAAATGGGGTCGCCCGGCTGTCGAAGTGGAACAGGCGATCATCGATGCGGGCGAGCGGGTAACCAACGGGCTGCGCCGCTATGTCCGCGTCTTGAACGCGGTCGCAACGATCAGTCCGCTCCTGGGCCTCCTGGGCACCGTGACGGGCATGATCCGGGCGTTCAACACCATCGCCGCCAGCGATGCCCTCGGCCGCCCGGAACTGCTGGCAAGCGGCATCAGCGAAGCGTTGCTCACCACCGCCTTCGGCCTTACCGTGGCCATTCCCTCCCTGGTCGCTTACATGGTGTTTATCAGCCGCGTCGATCAACTGATCATCGAGATCGACGCCCTCGGACAGGAAGTGGTCAATACGATTTCCGCCGAGGAAATCCAGAACCGCGCACAAAAGCCTGCTGCCCAAAAGGCCCGCAAGCCGGTTCGCCGGGAAGCCGTGGGCTAGAGACGCCTCATGCACCGCAGGAACCAGAGACCGGGGGCACGGCCATGCCACTGAAAACCCATCTCGACGACCAACCGTCGATCAACATGACGCCGATGATCGACATGGTTTTCTTGTTGCTCATCTTCTTCATGCTCGGAACCAAGTTCACGGAACTGGAACGGAAGATCGGTCTTCGCATCCCGGAAGTGAGCGACCGCGGGGCCTTGACCGCCGCTCCGGAAAAGAAAATCGTCAACGTCTACCGCGACGGCGCCATCACCCTCGACGGCGCCCGAGTGACGCTTGGTGAACTCACCTTGCGACTGGCGGCCGCGCGGAGCCAATACCCCGAACTCGGCGTGCTCGTTCGCGGCGACGCCCAGGGAATGTTCCAAGGCGTCGCCGAGGTGCTCAACGCCTGTAAGCAGGCAGGCATCCGGGAACTCGGTATTTCGGTCCGCTTGATCCCACCGGAAGGTTGACCATGCACGGGTTTCGCCTCGATCGCTTGCTGGAACTCATGACGGGCATGGAACTGCTGGTGGCGGTTCTTTGGGCCGGCCTGGCGGCGCTGAGCATGGCATTGTTGCTCTTGATGTGGACCCGCTGGGGGCAGTACCACGCGCTGCGCAAATGCCTGATCCTCTCGATCGTGGCCCACACCCTTCTGGCCGCCTATGCCACGACTGTGGAAATCCGCTTTCAGGCGCCCCAAACCACGGAGCAACCGCCGATCCGCGTTGCCGTGGCCCAAGACGACGCGCCGGAACGCGAGCAGGGCACAGCACGCGCCCCGCAGGACCTGAAACCCTGGGAGTCGTTTGTCGATCGGGCCGCGCTGCAAACCACGACCATTGAGTTGGCCCGGACCGAGATGCACGACTCGCCCGATCTCCAGCGGCAGACTGCCTCCGAGCCTGCCGCACTCTCGGGAGCGGTCCCGCTGGACCATCTGGCGATGGATGCCGCCGCCAATCCCGAGCCCGAACCGCTGCCGGCCGGAGGGGCCGGCTCCAAGGCCCCTTGGAGCAAGTCGGCGGAAGCCATCCAGGCGCCCGAGGCGCAGCGGCGCGAGGCAGCCCGCGCGGAATTGCCCCTGCGCCCCCTGCCCCAGCGACGCGATACCCAAGTCGCCGAATCGGAAGGACCGCAGCGGACCAACCGCCCCGGATTGCCGTCCGCCCTGCTGGAACGTCCGTTGCCCGTGCCGCGATTGACCGAGGTGCCCAAGGCCGACAATCCCGAAGCGCCTCGCGACTGGGGATACGACGAGCCCTCGGTTCCACCGCGCGGCCGGCCTGCCGATTCCCTTGCCGGTGACGCTCCGCACTCGGATTCCCAAAGGGTCATGACTTCCCAACCCGGACCCGGCCCCGCCAACACCCTCGCAAGCCAGGTGCAGCCGCCTTCGATCGCGGGCGGTCCGTCGAGCGGAGCTGCCGATCCGGTGGGCAGCGGTCTGGCAGCCGCCGGACCTCCTTTATTGCCGTTGCCTTCGCGCGGCCGAATTCGCAGCGAAACGCCGGGCATCTACCAACTCCGCCTCGCACCCGACCGTTCCCGGCAGGCAGAGCAATTCGGCGCGACCGGTGAAACCGAAGACGCAGTCCGCGCCGCGCTGAAATGGCTCGCCAATAACCAGGATCCCAGCGGGGCTTGGATTGCCCGCCAACACGGCGCGGGACGAGAAACGAAAGTGGGCGGCCGCGACCGGCTCAATGCCGGGATCGACGCGGACACCGGCGTGACCGGACTGGCGCTTCTGGCGATGCTGGCGGCCGGAAATACGCACCAGAAGGGTCTCTACCAGTCCAATGTCCAGCGCGGCCTGGACTACTTGATCGGAAGCCAAAGCACAAATGGGAATCTGGCCGGGGGCGCTACCGAGTACGCCGCCATGTACTGCCACGCCATGGCCGCATTTGCACTCAGCGAGGCTGCCGGCATGACCGGCGACGTCCAACTCCGGGAGCCGGTCCGCCGGGCGGTGGCGTACACCGTAGCCATGCAAAACCCGTCGACCGGCGGCTGGCGCTACCGTCTCGGCGACGACGGCGACACCAGTCAGCTCGGCTGGCAGCTCATGGCCCTGAAGAGCGCCGAACTGGCCGGGGTAGCGGTGCCCCAGCAGGCTTGGCTCGGCGCCGCACGCTGGCTGGACTCCGTCTCCTCTGGATCCTATCGAGGTCTGGCGGCCTATCGCCCGGCCGAACGCGTAAGCCGTCCCATGACCGCCGAGGCCCTCGTATGCCGCCTGTTCCTGGGCCTCCGGCCCGACAGCCCCACGGCCAAAGAAGCCGGCGATTACCTCCTCGGGGAGCTTCCCGGCGAAACGAAGGTCGCCAATCTCTATTACTGGTACTATGCGACCCTCGCGACCTATCAACTCCAAGGCCCCCACTGGCAGCGGTGGAACGAAGCCTTGCGGCGAACGCTCGTCGCTAGCCAGCGCAAAGATGGCACGATGACTGGAAGCTGGGATACCGACACCGTTTGGGGCGGGTACGGGGGAAGGGTATACACGACCTCGCTTGCTGCCCTTTGCCTGGAGGTGTACTACCGCTATCTGCCGCAGTATCTGCGAGAACCAGTAGGCAATTAGCGAGTGTCGGGACGGAGTCGATTCTGCAAATCCGCTCCTTTGGGCGAGCAACTCCACTCTCCCGCTTCGGGTCGCGGGTGAGGACAGTCGGAGCTCGGTTCGTGCCTCGTAGGGGGCCACTGCACCCAGCCCTTTCCCCCCATCCGAGGATTCGCGGACTGTGCGGGGTGTTTGACACCGAATTCAAGGTCGGTAAAATAGAGTGGTACTGCGTTTTCCTGCCTTTTCACGCAGCGGCAAACCGAGTGCTATCCACCCCCCGGTGGATTGAGCTGAACTGGATGTTTGGAAAGCGGCCGTTGCGTGTCTTTCCCGCGAGGTTCGACGATGTTCTCTCTCTTCGCTTTTGGTGCACCCGGCCCGATGGAACTCTTGATCATCGGCGGGATCGTGCTGTTGCTGTTCGGTAATCGGCTGCCGAGTGTGATGCGTTCACTTGGCCGAGGAGTCGTCGAGTTCAAGAAAGGCGTTCAAGGCATTGAAGAGGATCTGGACAACGCCGGTAGCGAGAAGAGCGAGGAAAAGAAGCAAAACCAGCCGGTGGGTGAATAGGTCTTGGCGGCCGGTGGGTGGTGCCGTCGAAAGCGGAAGTTCGAAGACAGTCAACGGCTGGTCATTTGGGAACAGAGAAGGAAACTAGGTTCATGGATTTCCCCATCGCGTTCGGTTTTGCTCCCGGCCCCATGGAAATGCTGATTGTGGGCATCATCGCCGTATTGCTGTTCGGCAAGAGGCTGCCGGAAGTGGGACGGTCTCTGGGCAAAGGGATCGTGGAGTTCAAGAAAGGGATTCGCGGGATTGAAGACGAGATCCACGCGGCCACCTATTCATCCCCATCCTCGGCATCGTCTTCGGCCAAGCACACGTCAACCGACGTGGACGACTACATGGAAGCGACGGCCCCGAAATTCGAACCCCCGACATCGGAACCGAAAAAGGACTAAGTTCGATCGTCCCGACAGCCGATACGGTTCACACGCAAGTCATCCGGGCGGCTAGCTCAGTTGGTTAGAGCGCTATCCTCACACGGTAGAGGTCCCCAGTTCGAGCCTGGGGCCGCCCACTGCAAAGGCCCGTTGACAGGGGTTGTCAGCGGGCTTTTTCCTTTGTCAGCACAAGCACTTGCGGCGAGCGGCATATCGTCAGTCGTCTTGTGCGGTTTCGTTGCCCTTTTGTCAGGAAATGCCTGTTGCGTACCCGATTTGCCGGCAGTTGGTACAAGCACCGGTACAAGCGGACAAGCCCCTGAATCGTCGGTCCCCGTTGCCTTTACGGCGATTCCTTCCCGTTCGCTTCCACCAGTCAGCGGGAGCGAAGGGAGCGATTCTACGGCACCTGCTACGTCCAACAGCCCGGGATCGGTGTAAACGTTCATGGTGAGGTCGATGGTCGAGTGACGCATAGCGGCTTGTGCGGTTCGCGGTGCGACCCCGCCCTTACTGAGCAGAGTCCCGAACGTATGTCGAAGGGCGTGAACGTCCACCGTTCGCCCTCGGTCGTCCCGCTTGTCGATTCGCCACTTGCCATCCACCTTCACCCGGCGAGCGATCCCGGCGGCAACCAGGTCCCGATCGAGAATCCGCACCAGCCCGGCTGGCACGGTGAACAGCGGAGTATCGGGCGGCAACGCCTTGCAGGTCGCGTGCAGCGGCACGGTCCCCGATTGCGTGTCACTCATGGCGGCGGATTTCGCGGCAAGCCAATCCCAAAGGTCGGTGGCCAAGTCTGCACGAAGGGGGATCATTGAGCCTTCGCCGTTCTTTTCGTCGTCGGCGTCGAGCACCAGGTAAGCCGGGTCGCCGTCGAGCACCAGTTGCCCCACGGTGATCGAAGCCAACTCCCCCTTGCGTAGGCCGGTCAGTACGAGCGTTTTGTAAATCAGCGCCCGTTCCCACCCGAGCAGCATCAAGCGGCGGCGAGTTTCCCCCCGAAGTACGCCAATCGCTCGCCCTTATGTTTGCCCCGACGAACGGTCATCGCGTCGCGCAGCGGCCGGAACCGCGCTACTGCAAGCAGTCGGGTCAGTTCCTCTTCGGTCAGCGCCCGGCGTTTCCTGCGAGGATCGGCCTTTTCGTCGGCCTTCGGCAGTCCGGCGAACGGATTGGAGAGCAGCCGCGGCGGCTTGCAGTCAATGCACCAGTTGCAGAACGTCACCCAGGCGCCGCGGTACTGGTTGCGAGTCCCAGCGGCCATGCCTTCGGATTCGCGATCCATGAGCCATCGTTCGAGTTTGCTGGCATCCAAGTGGGCAAGCGTCAAGAACCGGCAGTCCGCGGCGATTCTCCGAAGCTGCGCCCGCGTGTTGTTCACCCGCACGGCGTCAACTCCCTTCGCCTTCTGGTGGTCGATGAAGGCGGCGATATGGTCGGCCAGCGGCGTTGCCAGGTGGTCGATTACGGCGTCTTCCGCCGTTGAGCGAAGCCCCGAGCGAGCCTTGTCGGCGCGTTTCTCCAGGTCGGCAAGCACGGATTCCGCGGCCGTCTTATCGCGGCAGCCGGTCGAAACCTTGCGGACGATTCCTCCGCCATCTCGATATTTGGCGGTGTAGGTGCCCGCTTCCACAATGATGCGGTTTCCGGCGGCGGTAAGCGGCGCCGTTCGCGTCTTCCCCTTGGCATCCTTCCACTCGGCAAGCCGCTTGCCCTTTCGGACAATGATTCGCGCCCCGGCGGGAATTGGTTTGGTGTAGGTTTCCTTGTAGACAGCGCCCATGATTTTCGCCCTTCGTGTTCGTCCCCGGCGTCGAGCCGGTCACTTCGCCTTTCGTTTCGCTCGTTTTCTTGCCAGCATTGGACGTGCCAAGTTCTCCGGCGTCGGTTCCGGCGGCACGGCGCCAGGGTCCGGCACCAGCATCAACCCCAGGTAGGCGGCGAGCTTGTCGGCATTGTCCAGCCGAAGGGACGTTTCTCCGCGCATGTGAGGGCGTGCACGGTAAGAGCGGCACAATCCGCAGATTGCGATCAACTTCTCTGATGTTTTCAAAAAAAATCCCCTCGGAGAGCCTGATCGCTTGAT
>JABWBD010000044.1 GCA_013360685.1 Pirellulales bacterium | reverse complement strand
TCCGAGAGGCGGAAGCATAGCGGCGACGGAGGCCTGGCCGGCTGGTTTCGGCGCCGCGTCGACGTGGCGCCCTTGATCGCGCTGGTGCGACGCAAGGACGTTCCCATCCATCCATTTAGCTGGATCTACACGTTGGGCGACGTCCTGGTGTTTCTGCTGGCATTGCAGGCGGTCGGCGGATCGCTGCTGGTGTTTTACTACCAGCCGACCGAGGCGGCCGCGCATGCCAGCATCGGCCGCATCATGACCGAGGTGCCCTACGGTTGGCTTTTCCGCTCCATCCATGTTTGGGGCGCGAGCCTGTTGATCTTTTTCGCTGGGCTGCACCTGGTCAGCGTGGCGTTTGCGCGGGCGTATCGCCGGCCAAGGGAGCTGGTGTGGATCTCGGGCGTGCTGATGTTGTTTGCGGTGATGGCCGCCGGCTTCAGCGGTTATCTGCTTCCCTGGAACGAGCTTTCCTACTATGCCACGCGCGTCGGCACGCAGATTCCCGGCAAGCTGCCCGTCGTGGGTCCCTTTCTGGTGCGGGCGCTGCGAGGCGGCGATCAGTTGACCGGAGACACGATCACGCGTTTCTTCGCCGCGCACGTGATGCTTGTTCCGGCCACGCTCGGCCTGCTGCTGGGCCTGCACGTCTTGGTTAGCCGGGTCCGCGGCGTGAGCCTGCCGCCGGGCATGCGGCGCCGGGACGTGCGGGACTACCGCCCGTTCTTCAGCGAGTTCCTCCTGATCGATGCCATCCTCTGCCTGGTGCTGCTGGGGGTTGTCGTGACGTTGGCCGTGATCTGGCCGGCGGCGGTCGGCGTGGCTGCCGATCCACTCAAGCCGGCGCCGGAAGGGATCCGGCCCGAATGGTACTTTCTTTTCCTCTTCCAAGTGCTCAAGGTGTTGCCCGACTGGGCCGGCCTGACGTTGTTCGGCCTGCTTGCGATTGGGCTTGTGCTGCTTCCGTTCCTCGACCGCCGGGCGCAGCGTGGGCAGAACAGTCCCGCGTTGACCTTTGTGTTCCTATTCCTGCTGGCCTGTGCGACGGTGCTCCAAGCCGTGGCCTGGATTGCGCCCGGGCCGCGGCATCCCCCTGAGCGACTTGTGTCGCCGACCTGGAGCCTGTCCCGCGGCCTGGTTTCCCTGGCGTTGGTTTGGGCAGTGATCGGGTTGGTGCTCTACCCTCTCTGGCGCCTGCTGATCGAAAACACCCGCCTACGACGACTGCGAGCGGGCGTTTCCGGGGATGCCGGATGACTTGCCGCACGACCTCACCCGTGCGACGGAAGTTCCGCTTAGGGCCGCGTGGCCTGGATTGCGGCGCGGAGGCCACCTCACGAGAGGTGCGTGGTCCCACTTTGTTGGTCGGCCGTCGCTTGTTTTTGTAACCGATCGTTGCGAAGCAACGTCCACAGAACAGGAAGTACTGAGCACACGGTACCGAGCTGAGCACTGAATAACAAAGTCGAGGCGTATTGACTGACTCGATTCCCTCTTGAGGAGGAATATGTCATGAGGGTTCGCTCCACTCCTTCGGCCGCCCTCGGGATCAGCCTGCTTTGCTGCCTGGCGATTGTGCCCACGGCACCCGGCATGGCTGAGCAGATCAAGGATGCCGAATCGGCCGCGCATGGTTCCGAGGCCGCGTCGTACCAGGTCCGCGGCACGTACCAGTTCGCCGGTTTCAAGGTCATCCAGTTCGAACTCGGGGTACTCTCCCACTACTCCTACCTGCTGGTCAGCGGCAAGGAGGCTCTCGTCGTCGATCCCGGCCGCGACACCGGCACATATCTGGAGACCGCGAAGAGGGAAGGAGCCGCGATCGCGGGCGTGTATCTGACCCATTCCCACGCCGACTTCGTCGCCGGCCACAGTGAACTGGCTGGGACGGCTCCAATCTACATCAGCGCAAAGACCGCCGCCAAGTTCGACCATCAACCCGTTAAGGAAGGCGATTCACTCGCCGTGGGCGATGCGATGATCTCGTTCCTCGCTACGCCCGGGCACACGCCCGACGGGACCTGTGCCGTGGTGGCGGCGAGGCAACAGCCCGGCAAGCCGCTCTTGGTCTTCACCGGCGACACGTTGTTTATCGGCAGCGTGGGCCGTCCGGATCTGCTGGGCGAGGGAATGGCCGCGTCCACGCTCGCCTCGATGATGTTCGACACCTGGAACAACAAGCTTTCCAAGTTGCCCGACGACGTCCAAGTGTTTCCGGCCCACGGGGCCGGATCGCTCTGCGGGGCCCACCTCAGCGATGAACCGACCTCGACGCTCGGCGAGCAACGCGTGTCCAATCCTTACCTGGCTCGCAAGAACCGGGGTGAATTCATCGCCGCCGTGCTGGAGGGACTGCCCGAGGCGCCGCAGTACTTCCAGCACAACGCCAAGATGAACCACGATGGTCCGCCGCGGGTCGACTGGCAGCCCAAGACGCTGCCGATCGCTCGGCCCGAAGCCGGCATGACGGATCCAGCCAAGTACTACGTGGTCGACATCCGCAAGGCGGCCGACTACTCGCCCGGCCACATCCCCAATTCCGTGAACATCGACGTCCGCGGCCGTTTTGAAACCTGGGTGGGCATCATGGTGCCGTGGGATGCCAGGCTCGTGCTCTGCGGCGACGAGAAAGATCTCCACGAGGCACTCTTTCGTCTGCACCGCGTCGGCTACAACCGCTCGGAGAACCCCGTCGCGTGCCTCGCGCCGGACGATTGGAAGCGGGCGGGCCTGCCGACGGTCGCCGGTGAGATGGTCTCGCCCGCGAAGCTCTTTGCCCAGATGCAGTCCACGGAGTCGCCGCTGGTCCTCGATGTGCGTCTGCCGTCGGAGTGGATGGGCCTGCGGATCGGCACCGTCGTCAACATCCCGCTCAGCGAACTTGCCGGCAAGGCAATGAAACTCGACCGCAGCCAGCCGGTTGTCGCTGTCTGCAACAGCGCCTACCGATCGAGCATGGCCGTGGGCATCCTGGAGCGGGCCGGATTCAAGCGCGCGGCCAGCCTGGCCGGCGGCAGCGAAGCATGGATCGAAGCCGGTCTTCCCGTGATCGAGGCCAAGCAAGGGAGCGGCGCCGGCGGCGCGAAACGGGAGATCCGGCTGGCAGAGCGGATTTCGGCCGCAGAACTGAAACGGATGCAGATGGACCTGCCGGACACGTTTCAACTCGTCGACATCCGCCCCGAGCCGCAGTATGCCGACTACCATCTGCCGGGGTCGCAAAACGTCGATCTCTCCGACGTGCTGAACAACCCGGCCTACCTCACCGGCGCCGGCCCGCTGGTGATCGTCGATCGCGATGGCTCGCTGGCGATGATGGTCGGCGGCATTCTCTCGCAAAAGACCCAGCGGCCTGTCAAAGTCCTTTACGGCGGCCTGGCGGAATACTGGTCGCAGACCGAACTGGCCGGCGCCGCCGCGCCGGCAGCAATTCCCGTGACTTCCCGATCCAGGGCCGCCGGGGCAGACGCACCGACCGCACCGCCCGCCGCGGCGGAGCCTGTCCGGCCGGCCAAACCCAAGAAAAAAAGTGCGGGGTGCTGATCATGAACCGAACCAATCCCGAAGGCCTGCCCTCGGCGGACCTTGACAACCAGCCTCTCCCCTACTGGAATCCCTACGTCGCCGGCCTGCTCTTGGGAGCGACGCTCCTGGCCTCGTTCCTGGTCCTTGGAGCGGGCCTGGGCGCCTCGGCGGGCCCCGCGCGCATGGGCGCATTTCTGGAACAGTGCATTCTGCCCGGCCACGTGGCCAAAAGCGACTACTTCGGCCATTGGGTGGAAGAGGGCAAGAGCCTGCTGAACTATTACCTGGTGTTCATGTTCGCCGGCGTCTTCTTCGGCGGACTGTTCTCGGCCATCCTCGGCCGGCGGATCCGCCCCGGCGTGGAACGGGGCAAGGCATTCGGCGCAAGTTCGCGGCTGCTCTTGGCGCTGTGCGGCGGGGTGCTCGTGGGATTCGCCAGCCGCCTGGCCAACGGCTGCACGTCGGGCCAGGCCCTCAGCGGCGGCGCGATGCTGCTCAACGGCAGCCTGGCCTTCATGCTCTCGGTGTTTGCCGGCGGCTATCTGGCAGCCTGGTTCGTAAGGAGGCAGTGGAATGATTGACACATACTTCGGCACCGAACGACTGGACACCCCCGGCGCGATGTTCGCCGCCTTGGTGATCGGCATGGCCTTCGGCTTTGTCCTCGAGCGAGCCGGCTTCGGCAGCTCGCGCAAACTGGCCGGCATCTTCTACTTCAAGGACATGACGGTCTTGAAGGTCATGTTCACCGCCGTGATCACTGCCATGCTCGGACTGTCCTACGCGCTGGCACTGGGCTGGATCTCGCCGGACCACGTCTACGCCCTCCCGACGGTTTATCCCGCGCAGATTGCCGGCGGGCTGCTGTTCGGCGTCGGTTTTGTGATGAGCGGATGGTGCCCCGGCACGGGTGCCGTGGGCGTCGCCAGCGGCAAACTCGATGCCGTGGTATTCCTCATGGGCGTGGTCCTGGGTTCCATCGGTTTCAATGAAGTCTTCGGAGCGATGCGAGCGGTCGGCCTGGTGCCCGGGACGCACGACAGCGCCGTTCTCGGCGAACCGGCCGAGCCGCAAAGCGCTTTCGGCATGTCGAGGCCGCTGTTTGCACTCCTCTTCACGTTCATGGCGGTCGGAGCATTCCGGCTGGCCGAATGGGCCGAACGGCGGACCGGGGGCGGAGGAAAGTACCTCGGCAGCCCCTTCCTGCGAGCGATGAGCCTGGCGATGGTTGTTTTCGCAGCAGCCTTGTTCCTGTTGCCCGCAGATTCCCGATCGGTCGCGTCCGGCGCGACGCCGGTGTCCGGCACATCCCAATCGGCGCTGCTGCAAAGCATTGAGGCTGCCGAGGACCACATCGAGCCCGAGGAACTGGCCGATCGGCTCGTCGGGGGCGAGGCCGACCTCGTCCTGGTTGATGTTCGCACGCCTGCCGAGTACGCGGCATTTCGTATCCGCGGCGCCATCCACGTACCGCTGCCGGATCTTCCCGCTGCCCTGGCGCCGTACAAGAACCGCGGAACGATCGTCCTCTATTCCAACGGTATGACCCACCCGGCGCAGGCCCGCGACCTTCTGGCCCAAATGGGATACCGCAACGCGTACCTGCTCACCGACGGCCTGACCGGATTCGCCGAGCGGTGCCTCAAGCCGGCATCGCTCCGCGGCGAGCCCTTGTCGGCGGAAGCGGCGGCCAAGGTCAAGGCGTGGCGGGCCTTCTTTCTCGCGGACGCTCCGACCGCTCCGAGAACGGCCGGTTTCGCCCAATCCCCGCAGCCGGCCGCGAGCATGCCGGCCCAGCGGATCCCGGGCCTGATCGACGCCCATTGGCTCGCCGATCGGCTGGGCGACCCGACGGTGAGAATCATCGACCTGCGGGCGCAACCGAAGTACAACAAGAGCCACATCCCCGGGGCCGTGTGCCTGAACCCGGAGAGCTTTCGCGGCGTCGTCGGAGGTATCTCTTCGATGCTGCTGCCGGCGGACCTCTTGGCGCGGCACATGTCGCTGATGGGGATTCGGCCCACGGACACGATCGTCCTCGTTTACGGCAACGTGCCCGGCGAGACCGACCTCGGCAACGGCGTCCGCGACGCAACCCTGGTCGGCATGGGGCTGGAACGTCTCGGCCACGTCAACTGGGCGATCCTCGACGGCGGCTTTGCCGCCTGGACGGCGGAAAAGCTCCCCGTGACGAACGCCCTTCCTGATGTCACCGCCAGCCAGTATTCCCCAGCCTCGCAGCCCGACGGGTTTACGGTCGACGCCGCCTATGTGAAAAGCCGCGTGGACGATCACGGGGCGGTGATCATCGACACGCGTCCGGCCGATTTCTATCGCGGCGAGAAATCGGACGAAGCCCGCGCCGGGCATATTCCGGGAGCCGTCAACCGTCCGTTCAAAGAGGACCTCCAGACGGGTGAGCAGCTCAAGTCCCTAGCCGATCTCCAGGCAGCCTATCAGGCTTTGGTTCCGTCGAAAGACTCACAGGTGATCGTCCACTGCCGCACCGGGCACCAGGCCAGCCAGACCTTTTTCGTGCTCGACCGGCTGTTGGGGTACAAAAACGTGAAGTGGTACGACGCAAGCTGGAGCCAGTGGGCGGCACGCCCCGATCTGCCCGTGACGAGGTGAGGCGACTTTCTCAAGTTCTCTGAGAATTTGGGCGAAACGGATCATGGCGGATTGCCCGGGCGGAGACCTAGAGGCCCAGACAAAGCTCAAACCACCCGTGCCTCGGCGAACCTCTTGCGGTGCATGAGAAAAGTCGAGTTAGGGCCTCGAAGGAGTCAGGAGTTGCTCCGTGAGTGTCCCTTACGACCGGTCCAAAGTTCGCAGTTTGCCATGCGCAATCGCCAGCAAAACCGGTCAGGCGGTTCGGCTTGAGCTGCTGGAGCCCCATGATGCGGACCAACTGACGGCCATGTATCTGGCCTATCAGCCGCGTAACTCCTTTCAGGGTCTTCCGCCGATTCGTGATGAGGTGTGCATCCGCTGGGTGCAAGACATGCTCGCCGCCGGTGTCCACATCGTCGCTCGTTCCCAGGGGTCGGAGATTCTCGGTCATTGCGCGCTGTTCCCGATCAATCGCGAGAAATGCGAGATTCTGGTCGTGGTCGATCCGGCGCACCAGAATATCGGCATCGGCACGGAGCTGACCCGGAGCGTGGTCCGCCTGGGGTGCGAGCTGGGCTTCGAGACGATCTGGCTGCCCGTGGCTGCGACGAATCTGCGTGCGCGCTACGTCTATAGGAAATGCGGGTTCCAGTACGTGTCGAACAAGCCCTCGCAAGAGCTCGACATGGTCCGCGACTTGACTAGCCTGCGCACGGAATCAAGAATCCTGCGAGACGACCAGGCACGGGCATGCGAGCCGGTCCCGCACTTCGGCCTGTCGGCGTTCGTGAAAGAGTCGCCATGAACCCGGTGATCCGCCGACGCTTGCTCTCGGTGGGCGCCAAGGTTAAGACGACCTTGACAGGAGTGGCTGCTCGTAATTGGCGTCCGGACCGCCAATCCAAGATCCAAGTGCGCCCAGGATGAGGACTTTCATCGTCGGTCCCTCCACAAAATCGACGCTGCGAGGTCACGCGTTGAATTCAGGCCGGTATCCCAACAGCCGCTTCGCCTTGGCAATCGGAAACCGCCGAGAGCCCTCCGAGGCAATGTGGAACACGGTCCACCCATCGGCCGCCGCCGACTGCTCTTCCAAGTAGTTTAACGCCAGCGCGACCGCTCGGTCGATCGGGACCGCCCGGATTACGGCCTGGGAAACAGCGTCTCTTGAGAGGCTGTGCAAGCGTTTCCGGTCTTTTCGGCGACAGCGGGGATTTCGATCACGATGCGAGTCCCTTTTCCGGGGAACGAGTCCACGCGCAAGTTCCCGCCGATGACCTTGAGCCGCTCCCGGATGCTGAACAAGCCGAAACCGGAAGACGTCCCGGGGGTGTCCACTTGGGAAGGTGCGAACCCAACGCCCGTGTCGGCGACGACGAGTTGCAGGCGTTGGTCGTCGATCCGCTTCAACTCGATGCAGGCAGAGCCGGCCTCGGCGTGCTTGATGATGTTCAAGACCAACTCGCGCACGGCGTGGAAAAGAAAGAGCTGGACGCTTTCGTCGGCCGGTTCGGCATCCTTGCCCGCATGGATGTCGATCGAGAGCCCATGCTTCTCCTTGGTGTTCTGCGCCAGCCATGCCAGTCCGGCGGCCAGCCCGCCGGCGTAGAGGGCCGGGGGGCTCAGTTCCAGCGTCAGCAGGCGCGATTCGGCAATGGCCTGGTTGAGAATGTCGTCCACTTCGCGGAACATCACATCGAGCGGTCCGCTGCCGGCGCTGCGCTGGGTCATGCGAAGCCGCATCCGCGCGGCGACGAGCAATTGCTGAAGCTGCTCGTGGAGCAAGTAGGAGATGCGGCGGCGCTCGCGTTCCTCGGCGTGCGTCATCTCGGCCGCCAGGGACCTGAGTTGGGCCGCGAGTCGCTCGGCAAGCGCCGTTCGCTCGCTCACGCGCTGCTCGAGCGTCTCGTTCAACTGCTTGAGCGCCTCCTCGGCCTCGATGTGCTGGGTGACGTCCTGGACGGCCACCGCGCTGCCGACGATCTTGCCGGCGGCATCCCGCACCGGGGCGGCGCTGTTGATGACGAAGCCGCGCGTGCCGTCGAACCGCTGGATCTGAAATACCTGGCCGACGACCGTCTCGCCTTGAAGGACTGCCTGGGCCGAGGCCCATTGCTCGGGCTCGACCGGCCGGCCCGTATCGGCCCACCAGGCTCTGTACTCGACGTAGTCGCTGACCGCGTGGGTTGCCGGGCGCGACCCGCCCCAGATCTTTCGATCCATGCCGTTGGAGCGGACGACGCCGCCGCGAGCGTCGGTGATTACCACGCCGACCGGCAAAGCCTCCATCACTGCCTCCAGGCGGCGTTTCTCGTTCTCTGCCTCGATCTTTGCGGCTCGGAGGGTCTCTTCGGCCTGCTTGCGTTCGGTGATGTCGCGGCCGTACAGGTTTACGTAACCGCCGTCCGGGATCGGCGCGCAGAGAAACGTGAAAACCCGATCTCCCGCTGCCACTTCTATCTCGCCGGTCTGCCGAGCGTCAAGCGTCTTTCGGACGATGGCGGCAAAGCCCTCCGGCGCCGCGCGGCCCACGTGACATCGCCACGCGCCGCAGAGCGCGTCGCTGGCCCGGTTGGCGTAGAGGACGGTGCCTGCCCGGTCGATGCGCAGGACGGGATTGGGGTTTTCCTCCGGGAACTGCGCCACACCTCGTAACGCCTCCTCCACGAGCTTGTGTTCGGTCACGTCGATCCCCGTGCCGATGACGTACTCGACTTCGCCGGAAGGGCCTGTCAGGCAACTGTTCGTCCAATGAATCAGGCGTCGCGTGCCGTCCTTGGCAATCCAGTAGTTCTCGTGGTTATCCGGGAACTGGCCGGCTCGCAGCCGGGCAAAAGCGGTCTTGACGGGCTGGGCCTCGTGGGAGACCAGCAGGAAATCCCAGACATACCTCCCCTCGACCTCCTGCAAAGAATAGCCAGTAGCTTGACGGCAGGCGCGGTTGAAGCTCACGATTCGTCCTTCGCGGTCCAACACGGTGACCAGTGCCTCAACCGTTTCCAGAACCGCGGACAGGAAACCTTCTCGCTCTGGGATCTGCGCCACGAGATCAACTCGCAGAGGGCGAATAAACCGACGGAAGCATATGGGACGCGGGGAAACACCTATTAGACATGGGAATTCGACGATCCGCAATAGGCGGCCGTTTGGGGCTGTGTTGGTCCACCATTCCTCGCTGGGGTCAGCTCCATCCTCCGTCAGACTGTCTCGAAAAGGACAACCGGATTGGTGATCTTGACTCAACCTGCCTTCTCGCTACCGCGGGTACCCGACGGCCATGCTCACGACGAACGGAAACCACCCGGTGACGGCCGGGATGGTTCAGTCCGACCCCGAGGACATATCGGCCAACGGGTGCTTTCTAATCGCGGCCTCCAACAGGGCGCACTCTCGCTCCAGCGCGCGAACGGCTTCCTCCGCTTCGGGCACGGTATCGGCGCCGGTCTTGCCGAACTGCTCCACACGGAACGCCGCCTGGCAGGCCGGTTCCGCGCCGAGGTGGACGAGGGTTCCCTTCATGCGGTGCCCGAGCCGGCCGATTTCAACGAGGTCGCCCTGTGCCAGCGCGGCATGCATCTGAGGAAACAGGCTCCCCACTTCCTCAAGAAAGTGCCGGACCATCTTGCCCGCCATCATTCTGCTCTTGAAACACCGCGCAACGGCCTCGTCCGGATCAAAGATCAGGGGCGTTCGCTGGGGCGGCGATTCCGACGTGCCGGCCTCGGCCTCGGCGGACTGCCCCACCGTCGCTTCGCCGCGGGCCAGACTCTCGACCAGGAGGATCATTTCCCGGCCCTTGACCGGCTTGGAGAGATAACCGTCCATGCCGGCGGCCAGGCAGCGCTCGCGGTCTCCTTGCATGGCGTGGGCCGTCATCGCGATGATCGGCACCCGGGAGCCGCCGGTTTCGCGATCGCGGATGGCCGCCGTAGCCTGCAGGCCGTCCATCTCCGGCATCTGCACGTCCATGAGGACCGCGTCGTAGCGGTTCTGCTCGGTCAGGGCCACCGCCTCTTGGCCGCTGCCCGCGACTTCCACGTGATGGCCCCGCTCCTGCAAGATGTAGGCGGCCAACTTCCGATTGGCCGGATTATCTTCGACCACCAGGATCCGCAAGGCCGCGACGGGGGCCGCCAGGGCCGGCGCCGCGGCTTCGACGTCCGCGGGAAGCTCCTTCGCCACAGGCAGCGAGACCGTGAACGAGAACGTGCTCCCCACGCCCGGTTTGCTTTCCGCCCCGATCGTGCCGCCCATCATCTCCACCAGGTTTTTCGAAATCGAGAGGCCCAGCCCCGTGCCTCCGAAACGCCGTGCCATGGAAGCGTCGGCTTGGCTGAAGGGCTGGAAGAGGCGATCCAGGCTGGAGGGGGAGATGCCGATGCCGGTGTCGCGGACGTTGAATTCCAACGTCACGATTCCTTCTGCGGACTGCGCGAGAGGGGCGGGCCGCAGGCCGATTTCGACCCCGCCGCGACGGGTGAACTTGACGGCGTTTCCGGCCAGATTGAGCAGAATCTGTTGCAGCCGCATCCGGTCGCCGACGACCGCATCCGGAGTTTCCTCCGATACGCGGCAGGAAAAGCACAACCCCTTCTCACGTGCGCGGAGAACCAGCACGCGTTCGATCTGGTCCAGCATTCGCCGCAGGCTGAAGGGGGCCGGTTCCAATTCCAGCTTGCCCGACTCGATCTTGGCGGAGTCCAACAAATCGTTCAAGAGGTTCAAAAGCAGATCGGCCGATCCGTTCGCGGTCCTCAGACAGTCCTGGACGGTGGGGTCGGTGGACTTGGAGAGCGCCACGTCGATCATCCCCAGGATGGCGTTCATGGGCGTGCGGAGTTCGTGGCTCATATTGGCCAGGAACCGGCTCTTCGCCTGGTTGGCGGCCTCGGCGGCCGCATTGGCCTCGCGGAGTCCGCGTTCGCTGAGTCGCAGTGCCTCTTCCAGGTTGAGCCGGTGGACGGCCGAGCCGATCAGAGGCGCCACCGTCTCCAGCAATTCTACCACCTCGGCGGAGAGCTTGCCGGGGGTCTCGTCGGCAAGATGGATCAAGCCCACGATTCCTCCCTGGTGGCGGAGGGGAATCAGGCCCAAGGATTCAAAGCCGCTCAAGATGCACATCCCGCGGAAGAGCGAAACATCTTGGTCCGACAGGTGCGCGGCGAAGTCGGAAAGCCGGCGGCAGACGAACGACCCGCCCGGGGTCATGGCCGGAGCGTCTTGGGGCAGAGGTTTGGCCAGAGCGACCCGCGTGCAAACACATCGATCCCGGTGCAGAATCAGTTCGTTTTCCCGGCTCCAGAAGTCGTGGCCGAATCCCGCGTAGGCCTCATAGGGGATCCGCCCCTGCATGTCCACGCCGCGGATGCCCGCACAGCGGCAGCCGGTCCAGTCGCGCAACAGTTCCACCACGGCGCCCAGGTATTCCTTGCGGCTGGACTTTTCCGGCAAGAGGCTCAACAGCGCATTGGCGGCGCGAAGAAGGCCTTCCGCGCGTTTACGGTCGGTGATGTCCACGAAAGTGCCCAGCGCGCCTCGCACCGTGCCATCCTCGCTCAACAGGGGCACGGCATTGCCGTAGGCATGGCGGACCTGGCCGTCGGCGCGGTGCATCTCCAGTTCCTCACCCAGCACGGGCTTGCCGGTCGCCGCGGCCCGTTGCATGGGGAGTTGGTCGCCCGGGACCGGTTCGCCACGGCAGCGGACTTCGACTGCGACGGGCAACTCCTCCGCCAACGGGGTTTTCGAGAGGTTCCGGCCCAGCGGCATGCCCATCAGCTCGCAAGCCGCGGCATTCCCGGTAATGTTCCGGCACTGAGGATCGCGCGCAATGAAGATGGACGCCGGCATGGCCTCCATGAGGGCGCGGAGCTCTTCGCTATAGGCGCGGTAGTGGGATTCGCTCTGCCGCAAGGCGTCCTCGGCGTGTTTGCGCTCGGTGTCGTCGAACACGTAGCCCTGGACCCGCACCAGGTCGCCTCTTTCGTCGAAAGTGCCGACGATGTTTTCGATGATGTGAATCACCGCGCCGTCGCGCCGCCGGTGGTCGCTTTCGAACCGCTCCAGGATGCGATGTTGTTTCAACTGGTCCAGCAAAACTGGCCAATTCTCAGGCCGGACTTTCAGGCTGAGAAGGCTGGACCCGATGGCTTCCTCGCGGTCGGCGAAACCGTAGATCCTCGCGAAGGCGGCGTTGCAGAGCAAGATCCGGCCGTCCGGCGCGGCAACGAAGTCGCCCGTCAGGTCATCCTCGAACAAGCGGCGAAACTGCTGTAAGCTTTCGCGCAGGGCGCTCACGGAGGGTTCGCCCCGGCCGATGTTCAAGACCGCAAGCAGGCCGGCGAGGTCGCCACGTTCCTGTTCGGCTCGCTTCCGCTGGCTCACATCCTGGACGACCCCAACCAGGATTGAAGGACTCCGGCTCCCCTGGGCGACCGAATGTCCCGTGGCCTCGATCCACCGCACGCTCCCGCCGGGTCCCAGGACCCGAAATTCGGCGTGATTCTCGCCGGGAGCGGACACAGTGCCTGCCAATACGGCGTCGATGTGTGCGCGATCTTCCGGGTGCAGGATTGCCAGGAACTGCTCGTAAGTCGCCCGGGTCTCCAGCGGCAGCCCCAAGAGGGTCTTGCACCGCCCGTCCACGGTTAGCTCTCCCGTGCTCAAGTTCCACTGCCACCACCCCATCCCGGCCGCGTCCAAGACGAGTCGGAGGAACGCACTCGCCCGGTGTGAAGCGTCGAAGCCGTGCGACGCCTTGTCGGCATCAGCTTCCAAGATAAGCGGTGGTCCACTTCCTTCAAGCATGGCTGATGTTCCCGATGCCCCTCTCAGAGGATCCAGCGATAAGAACCCTCCGATACGCCGGGAAATCCCCGGGGATACTTCTCAGGCAAACGCTTATGCATCTTATGGTCTCTGGGAACCCGTCATCCGGCGGGTTGTCGACCAGATCGCCGGCTCCGAAATCCGGCAGTCATTCGTTCGCCGACCATTCGCCGTGCTGTGCTGATGCCACCGCGAGCGGATGCTTGGTCAGGACGGCCTTCAACGCGGCACATTCTCGCTCCAGCGCGCGAATCGCTTCCTCGGCTTCGGATGGGGTGCCGCCGCCGGATATGCAAAACCACTCCACGCGGTGTGCCGCCTCTCTTGCGGGATGCGCGCCGAGGTAGACGACCGTTCCTTTCATTCGGTGCCCCAACTGGCCGGCTTCCGCGAGATCACCACGTTTCAGGGCCGCGCGCATCATGGGAAACAGAGTCTCCACCTCTTCATAAAAATACCGGACCATTTCCCGCACCATTTTCGTGCTGTTGAAACACCGCGCAATCGCTTCGTCCGGATCGAAGATCGGGACCTCACGGGGCGGCGGCGGTTTGGGCGTGTCGGGCGATCCTTCGCTGGGCTGCTCCACGGGGCCCGCGCGTCGGGCGACGCTTTCGACCAGCACGATCAACTCCTGACCTTTGACCGGCTTGGAGAGATAGCCGTCCATGCCCGTGGCCAGGCAACGCTCGCGGTCTCCTTTCATGGCGTGGGCCGTCATGGCGATGATCGGCACCCGGCGGCCGCCGGTTTCACGGTTGCGGATGGCAGCGGTGGCTTCCATGCCGTCCATGCCCGGCATCTGCACATCCATGAGGACAACGTCGTAACCGCCTTCTCCGGTCCGCGCGACTGCCTCATGCCCGTTGCCAACGATTTCCACGAAATGGCCGCGCTCCCGCAAGATGTAGGCGGCCAACTTCTGATTGGCCGGATTGTCTTCGGCCAGCAGGACCCGCAGCGGCGTGCATGCCGGCGCGGGAAGGGCCTCGGGGGTCTCGAAGTCGAGAGAGAGTTCGTCGGCCAACGGCAGCCGGACGGTGAAGCGGAACGTGCTGCCCAGGCCCGGCCGGCTTTCGACCTCGATATGTCCGCCCATCATTTCCACAAGACTCTTGGAGATGGCCAGGCCCAGGCCGGTGCCTCCGAAGCGGCGGGCCATCGAGGCATCGGCCTGGGTGAAGGGCTGGAAGAGACGATCGAGGACCGACGGCGGGATGCCGACGCCCGTGTCGTGCACGGAAAACTCCAGGCAGGCATGCCGCTGGTGGCAGGAGGCCGCAACGGCGATCTGGACTTCGCCCCGCTGGGTGAACTTGATGGCGTTGCCGGCGAGATTCAGCAGGATCTGCTGCAATCGCATTGGGTCGCCGACGACCGCGTCGGGTGCGTCGTCGGGAACCCGGCAGCAAAACGTCAGCCCCTTCTCGCCGGCGCGCAGGGAAAGCACGCTCGTCGTCTTTTCCAGCATTCGCCGCAGGCTGAAAGGGACCGCTTCCAGTTCCAGTCTTCCCGACTCGATCCTGGCCGAGTCCAACAGATCGTTCAAGAGGGCCAGGAGGAGGTCGGCGGAACCGCGCGCGGTTTGGAGGCAGTCGCGGACGAACGGATCGACTGCCTTGGGCAGCGCCAGGTCGATCATTCCCAGGATGGCGTTCATGGGGGTGCGCAACTCGTGGCTCATGTTGGCCAGGAACCGGCCCTTGGCCTCGCTGGCGGCCTCGGCGGCCGCCTTGGCGGCGACGACCTCGCTGACATCCATCGTGGCCACAATCAGACCCTGCACGGCGCCCGAGGAACCGCGAAGGGGCTCGGCGGTGATGTCGAACGTGTGGGAGGAATCCGCGACCGGGGCGGTGATTTGAAGGCGTTCCCCTTTGCCGCTTTCCAGCACGCGCCGCTTCAGGACAATGAGATCCGCGACACTTTCCAGGGGAAGCAATTCCTCGTCGCGCTTGCCGATCATTTCCTCCGCGGTGAAGCCGAAGCGCGGGTTGCAGATCCACGTGTAGCGCAAATCGAGGTCGTTGGTGTAGACGGCGACGGGCGAATGGAGCAGGGCGACTCGGAATCGCTGCTCGCTCTCGCGCAGGGCCTTTTCGGCCTGCAGCCGCTCGAGGACCTCCTCCTCGAGTTCGAGTTTGGATACGGTGACGGCCTGCAGCTTTCCCGTCATATTGTCCAAGCAGCGCCCGAGCGCCGCCAGCTCATCCTTTCCCGCCAGGTCGATGCGGTGGCACAGGTCGCCGGCACCGATGGCATTCATCCCTTCCCGGAGGACGGCCAACGACGCCGCGACGTTCCGCAGGGTTGCCAGGAGGACGACCGTAACGGCGGCAGTGACGGCGATCATCAGGGACATGATCAGAGCGAAAATGGCCGTCTGGGTCCGGGCGATCTCGTCGTTGACGAGCCGTTCCAGGCGCACGCTGTCGGCAATCGCTTGCCGGGCTTTGACCTGAAGCTGCCCTGCCACGCGCTGGCCCACCTTCTTGAGCGCCGCGTCCTGGGGATTTCGACGTGTCGATTCATCATTGTCCACCAATTGCAGGAACGATGCTCTCATGGCTCCGGCGTTCTCGCGAACCGTGTCCAGGAGTTGCCGCTGCGCCGCGTCCCGGGGTTGGACCGCGGAGAGCCGCTCGACCAGGGCGTCGTGTTCGGGCAGGAACTGCTGGCGGGGCCGGTCCTCATGATGGAGCAGGTAGGAGGCAACCAGGGTGTTCAATTCGTTGATGCTGTGCAGGACGCCTTCGATGGCCAGCGCCTGCCGCTGCATGTCCTGAGTGGCACGGTGGCCGACAACGACGGCGATGCCGACGACAACCGCCATCAGGGTCGGAGCCAGTGCGGCCACCAAGAGCGCGGTCCTGATTTTCATGGGCAATCCTTACCTTCCGGCGACGGTCACGGCCTCGGGCTTGATCGCCTTGAGGGCCTCGGAATGGATGAAACCGAGATAATTGGGCATCTTGGCGTCCGTGGCGAGACCGTTTTCGACGGCCCACCGTGCCTCGTCTTCCAACGAATCTAAGATGGATTGGTCCAAGAACAGGCCGAATACGTATTCATCCCACGTCGCATCCAGGATCTCGCTCTGGAGGTTCAGCCGGCGCTGGACGATGTCCATTGCTTGCCGCCGGTTTTTCAGGATGAATTGCTGGGCTTTTTCGATCGCCCGGAGGAATCGTTTCAGCGGAGCGGAACGCTGCGCGATGAACGGCTTGCTCGCGACGAAATAGAAATCCTCGCGGTAGATCGCCCGGCTGGGAAAGAGCACCGCCCGGTCGCCGAGGGCTTCTTGGGCCCGGTGGATGTGGGGCTCCCAGGTGGCGATGGCATCGACCTCTCCTTCGGCCAAGGCGCGGGCAAGCCGAGCGGGTTCCAGGTCGGCGGTCTTGACGTCGGAGAGCTGCAGCCAGTGGTGCGCGAGAAACAGACTCAAGAAGAAGTGCCCCGAGGAACCGCTGGTGATGCCGACCGTCTTTCCCTTGAGATCCTGGGCGGCAGCAATGCCGCGGTCTCGCCGGGCCAGGAGCTTGATGTCCGTGTCGGAATAGACCATGCCGGCCACAATGGCGTAGTCGTCACGATGGAAGCTGCTATGGATCACTGGGGTCTGCGCGGCGGTTGCCATATCGATCCCCGGCTGGTTGAGCATGTTCCGCAGTGCGGTCCGGCCCGACTCACACGCTCGCACTTGGAGCTCAATGCCTTGTTCCCGGAAATAGCCCCGGTCCTCGGCGATCCAGACCGGGGACGCGTGCGGGACCATTTCCGCGGCCAGCACGATACGCTCGACAGGGCCGTGGTACGCCTGGGGCTGCCTTTGGGAAAAACGCTGGACCGCAATTCCCAGCAACAGGATGCCTGTCAGCGCGACCAGCGTACTGCGGGCCCGGTTCGACATCGACATACCATCGGCTACCCCCCTGAGCCGGTATCCCAAGTGGCCGTGTGTGTGCCGAGGCGCAGCGGCTCTTCCTCTTTCAGGGGAGAACGGCCTTCGCAGGCCGTCTTTTTCCCGCAATCGCGACGGCCAGGGAAGGTCATCCTACACGATACACCAAGGTTGGCACCCAAGAACAAAAGAGCCGCCACGGCGCAGGCGTATACCCCAAGAGTATTGCCGAGAATGGCGGGAGAAGCAAGTACCAGGGGTGTGCGGGTGCGGAAAGAATTCTCGGCAAACGGCGACCCCGCTGTTGCGTGGTGCCCATCCCTTTTTTCATCCGACGAGGACTGTACACTGTACCGCTAGTCGCGACCCCCGAAGTCTTACCACGACGGGTTGCCTGACGGTCCGCTTATGCCTTGATTTCGCCCGCCGCGTTGAGATTTCGAATGATCGCTTCGATCACTTGGGGCGCGTCGATATCGAAAGCGACCTCCATATTTTGCCGCCAGGCGGGCCGGCGGCGGCGGTCAAACACCGTTGCCCCCATCGTCAATTCCCCCATCGTCTCGACATCGCCGCCCATCTCCTTGGTTTCGAACCACTGTGGTTCCAGCAGGGCCGTGAGCGCCACCGTATCGTGGAGGTGGATGCCCTCCAGACCGAATTCCTGCCGGTAGGCACGAAACGCGGGAGGGAGGATCTTTCGAAGAAAACTCCCCACACGGCGCGATTCGTCGGGAAGCTGGTTCAGCAGGTCGAAGGAAAACATGATCCGGTTGGTCACATCCAAAGGGATCAGCGTCTTGGTCGAGGGGGAACGAAATACGGCCCGGGCCGATTCGGGATCGCAGAAGATATTGAACTCCGCCGCCGGGGTGATGTTTCCAGGACCGGAGACAGCCCCCCCCATCATCACGACCCGGTCGATCACGTGGGGCAATTCGGGGTCCCGCTGAAAAGCACGAGCGAGATTCGTCAGCGGCCCCAGCGCGACGAAGCTCACCGATTCCGGTGCGGCACGGACTTCATCGCAAATCAATTTCTCGGATGGATGAGGCGTGCGGAGTTCCGCGACTTCGAAATTGCAGCCCCCCAGACCGTCGATCCCATGCATGAAACGGCCATCGACCGGCAGGCCGTGGTCCGGAGGCGAGGCGGCCCCGATGCGTGGCCATCGCGGTGGATCCAATTGTTCGATGATGGCTTGGACGTTCCGGGTTGCCAAGTGAGGCGGGACATTTCCACCCACAGCGGTAACAGCAACAACCTCCAGGCGGGGGTCAAACAGGGCGATGCACATGGCAACCGCGTCGTCCAACCCTGGATCCACGTCGAGAATGACCTTCTTCGCCATCCGATCTCCCGTATCCCAAAGTAGCCGAGACATTGGCTTGGTTCAACAAGGGGGCACTGGCGCCGAGCCATACATCGGCAATCACTCGGAAAAAACCACCGTGGCGAGGTGCCTGCCCCGTTCCTGAACCACCCCAAGACATTTCCGCCCTCGGCGCGATTGTAAAGCCGCTGGACACGATGGACAAGAGGAATCCCCCCATGCAGCGTGGATTCTGCCGGGAGATACGGAGCCTGCCAGGCTGCAAGAAATGCCAACCACCCGCCAAAACGACCTTTACCGGGGTGGTAAAGCTCGCCCCGCGTTTCCGAAAAGCAGGCGCTTTGCTGTCCCCTGCCACGGATTCCGGGTAAACTGCCGGATCTCAAGGTTTCCCGCCATTCTTGGGCGTGGTGGATGAAAGGGCACTGGTTTACAGGCGGATATCCGTAATCGCCCGGAGAAACCCGCCCAAGCAAGGCGCCTGTCCCCGTTCTTCGACCGCGCCACCTTTCGAGCAGTCCAACGCATGATTGAAGCCGTAGTACAAGTCGCAGAGGCCGGACGGGATCTGTCACAGGAGCAGATGTCCGAGGCGATTGGCGCCATCATGGAGGGCAAGTGCACGGACGACGAGATCGCCCGTTTCCTGGTTGCCTTGCACAAGAAAGGAGAGACGGTCGCCGAGGTGGCCGGCGCGGCGGTTGTGATGCGGGAAAAGATGACGCGAATCCGCACACGGCATCCGGAGGTGATCGACGTGGTCGGCACCGGCGGCGACCGGTCGGGCACGTTCAACATCAGCACGGCCGCTGCCCTGGTCACCGCGGCGGCCGGAGCGGTCGTGGCCAAGCATGGCAGTCGCCGCTACAGCAGCCGGAGCGGTTCGGCCGACGTGTTAACGGCCCTGGGAGTCAATGTCGAAATCGACGCCGCCAGGGTCGAGGCTTGTCTGGACGACCTGGGGATCTGTTTCTGTTTCGCGCCCTTTCTCCACAAGGCCATGAAGCACGTCGCGCCGATTCGGCAGAGGCTGGGCATGCCGACGATCTTCAATATCCTCGGCCCCCTGGTAAACCCTGCTTCCGCCACGTTTCAATTGCTCGGAGTGGGGCGAGCCGGCCTGCGGCCGCTTCTGTCCGAGGCACTGGCGCTGTTGGGGGCCCACCGCGTGGTGGTCGTCCACGGCAGCGACGGCCTCGACGAAGTGACCCTGGGCGGAACCACCGACGTGACAGAAGTCGCCGGAACGCAACTGCGTCATTTCCAGTGGACCCCCGCCGATTTTGGTTTCGAGTGCCAATCGTGCCAGGCCCTGCAGGCCGAGGGGCCCGAGCAGAGCGCCGCCGTGATCCGCGGGGTGCTTGAAGGCCGAACGGGCCCGGCCAGAGACATCGTGATGGTGAATGCGGCTGCCGCGCTTTGGACCGCCCGGCGCGCGGAGTCGCTTCCCGAGGCCGTCGCGCTGGCCGGTGCAGCCATCGACAGCGGGCGTGCGGCCTCGCTGTTGGGGAGCCTGGTCGAGTATACCAACCGGTAGGGAAGAAAGAACGAACCGTCGTCCTACTCCCCGGTGCGGAGGAGTCGTCGTTGCGGACGCCCTGCCGGCTGGCTATAACGGGGGCACTGACGCCGTCTCGACATTCCATGAGTCCGCCCGTAGGAGGAGCACTATGAGCGTCCGTTTACCACAGCGTTTGCGACGATTCGTCCGCGCCCTTCTGGCGTTTTCCATTGCCTGCTCGGCGGCTTTCGCCGTGGCGGAAGACACCCGGGTCTTGCCGCCAGGGAAGCTGCCGCAAGACAAGCGTCTTGGCCCCCTGAAGACGCTCAACGACGATTTCCCCTTCGCTCCCCCTTCCACGCCCGAGGCGTGGGCGACCCGGGCCCAGCGCGTGCGCCGGCAGGTGCTCGTCTCCAATGGCCTTTGGCCCATGCCGACCAAGACGCCGGCCAACGCCGTCGTCCACGGCAAGATCGACCGGGGCGAGTACACGGTCGAGAAGGTTTACCTCGAGAGTTTTCCCGGCCACTTTGTCACCGGCAATCTCTATCGGCCCAAAGGACGCGAGGGCAAACTCCCCGGCGTGCTCTGCCCGCACGGCCACTGGCCCAACGGACGCTTCTACGACGCCGGCCACGACAAGCTCCAGTTGGAACTTATCCAGGGGGCGGAGCGGTTCGACCCGGCCGGGCGATATCCGTTGCAGGCGCGGTGCGTGCAGCTTGCGCGGATGGGCTGCGTCGTCTTTCACTACGACATGATCGGCTACGCCGACAGCGTGCAACTCGAGCATCGCGCCGGCCTTCGCGAGCCGATGAACACGGCGGAGAACTGGGGCTATTTCAGCCCGCAGGCCGAGCTTCGCCTGCAGAACATCATGGGGCTTCAGACGTATAACTCCACGCGGGCGCTGGACTGGTTCGGCAGCCTGCCGGAAGTAGACCCGAAGCGGATCGCGGTGACCGGGGCCAGCGGCGGCGGGACGCAGACGTTCATCCTCTCGGCCGTGGACTCTCGGCCGGCCGTAGCGTTTCCGGCAGTCATGGTCTCGACCGCCATGCAGGGCGGATGCACGTGCGAAAACGCCTGCTATCTTCGTGTGGACAGCGGCAATATCGAGATCGCCGGCCTGATCGCCCCTCGCCCGCTCGGCATGACCGCGGCCGACGACTGGACGAAACAGATCGAGACCAAGGGCCTGCCGGAGTTGAAAAAGCTCTATAAGATACTCGGGGCCGAAAACCTGGTCATGGCGAAGCCCCTGCTCCATTTCCCCCACAACTACAACTACGTCTCGCGCGCGGTCATGTACCAGTGGCTCAACCAGCACCTCAAGCTGGGCCTGAAGGATCCGATCGTCGAGCAGGATTTCCAGCCGCTTTCCATCGCGGAAATGAGCGTGTGGGACGACAGCCATCCGAAGCCGCCCAGCGGCAACGAGTACGAGCGGTCGCTCCTGAAATGGATCACCGAAGACAGCCGGAAGCAGATGGAGGCCCTGGTGCCTTCGGACGCGGCCTCGCTGGCAAAGTACCGCGAGGTGGTCGGCCCCGCGGTGGACGTAATGATCGGCCGCGCGCTGCCTCAGGCCGGCGCGGTCCAGGCCGCCGAACGCAAAGAAGAGGACCAGGGCGACTACGTGCTGGTCAAGCAGCTCATTCGCGATGCGGCCGGACAGGAAGAAGTGCCCGGTCTGATGTTGCGCCCGAAGCCGTGGAACCAGCGCGCGGTGGTCTGGGTCGATCCGCAGGGCAAGCAGGGGCTGTTTAGCAGCGACGGCCGGCCGAAAGCGGCGGTCAAGAGAATTCTGGAGGCTTCCGTTGCGGTCGTCGGGCTCGACCTGTTCGGCCAGGGCGAGTTTACGGCCGATGGAAAGCCGATCGCCAAGACCCGCATCAACGACAGCGGGCGGGGCAGTTGGGCCGAGTACGCCGGCTATACGTTCGGATACAACCATCCGGTGTTCTCCTGCCGCGTCCACGACATCCTCTCGGCAGTGGCGCTGCTGAAGTCCGAGGGGACGAAGACGGTGGATCTCGTCGGACTGGCAGGCGCGGGCCGCTGGGTTGCCGCCGCCAAGGCGCAGGCCGGCGACGCGATCGACCGCGCGGTGATCGGCGCCGACGGTTTCCGGTTTTCCCGCCTGACGGCCTTTGACGATCCCGACTTCCTGCCCGGCGGAGCGAAGTACCTCGACCTGCCCGGGATCGTGGCCTTGGGTGCGCCTGGCCGCGTGTGGCTCTCCGACGGGACCGCCGCAGCGCCGGCGATCGTCACGGCAGCGTGGCGCGCAGCCGGAAAACCCGAGAACCTGACCGTCTTCAGCGGCCCGGTGGCAGAAGAGGAAGACGCCGCGGTGAAGTGGTTGCTGGAGAAGTAAGTCGTTCACCTCACCAGGCCGAGAGCAATCTAGATAGAGTTGCAGGATTCTGGGCGGCCGAGCGATCCACTGTAGAAAAGGGAACGCCCTCCGTGGCGTTCCGTTTGCTGGGGAATTCCGCGGAACGCCACGGAAGGCGTTCCCTACAGTCGGTTCTCCCAGGATCGTGCAAGGTTATCGAGCCCGGATTATTCACGCCCGCATGCGTGTTGGCCGCGGACCGCCGGACACTAACCCGAAGCGCCAGCGAGGGGAATAGTATGGGGTGGTGCATAATCCTCGCTAGGCGATCGGCGGAAGCAGGAATACCCGTCCTACGGTTGAGTTGTTTCCTATCGGCCGCCCTACACCCGCCGCGCAAGAATCGCGAGGACCTTTGCGCCGATCGGCGTCAGCAGCAGCACTCCCGCTTGATCTCCGCGCAAACGAAGCCCGCGGCGGAGCTGCTCCGGGTCCACCGGAACCGCCCGCTTCTTGATCTCCAGTCGCCCGATTCCGCGACTCGCGAGCAACTGTCTCAGCCGCTTCCGGTCGAACGGCACTACGTCGGTCACTTCGAAACAGGCCAGCGCCGGTTCGGCCACGGGCCGATCGCCGGTCAGGTAGAGGCTGCCCGGATCCGCGGCAGCCATGCCATGCTGCTCGGCAAGCGCCGCCACGAGCCTCGCCGCGATCACGGCCGGATCGGGATCAAAGACGTAACGCCCCACGCGCGGCGCAACCGGAACTGCCTCCGATGCCTGCCCGAAGATCGTCCGCACGCCCTGTAGCCGTCCGGGACTTTCTTCGGCAAGCACGGTGGCCCGGCGAGAGCCCGGCCGTTCGGCCAGACTCCCGAACCATGCGACCAACTGGCGGCACTCTCGCCCGCGGCTGATCCATTCCAGCTCCGCCCGCCGCACCCACTCCTCGGGCAGAGCCGCCGCAGGGGCGAGCTTCACGGCGGCGGCCGGTGCGCCGCCGAGCAGTTGATCGATCGTGGCCGGGCCGGGCTCGTGGAACTCAACGCGCGTGGTCCGCCGTCCCTCCGCGCGGCGATCGGGGTCGATGTGCCACGCAGCATAGTCGCCGATCCCGATAACCCCAACATCCGCCGCGAGGACTCGCTCTGCGGATTGGCCATCGAGCGGATTCAGTTCGGCAAGATTGGCCGAGGCCATCAGGGCAGTCACCGGGTCGCGATCCACGCCCAGCACCGATCCGCGGCGGGCCAGCGCCACAAGATCCCCGCCGATCCCGCAGCAGAGGTCCGCCAGCGGAACCTTCGCGGGAAAGCGGCCGGCCTTGTAGGAAGCCGTGGTTCCGTCGCTCGCCTGCTCCAGGCGGAGCGGAGTGAAAAACATCCGGTCCGCTTCGGAGAACTTGGCCCGTGCCCGGCGGCGAAGCTCTACCTGTTGGAGCACGAGATGCGTGCGTTCGGCGGAGAGTTCCTTGCGAAGCGCGGCAGCCTGTCGTACCAGCAGGCGCGGATCCTCGGCCACGCGGCGGAGCCAATTCCGGCCTTCGTCGCCCGTCAGCCAGCAGTAGTCCTCGAAAGTTCGCATGTTACTCCTGTGACGATTATAACAGCTCGCCGCGAGAGTTGGTCCGTGACGTTGCGTCGCATTGGGGAATCTGAACGACGCAAAGGAGCGAGAACCGAAGCCGGGCCCGGCAAGGACCGATGAATAGAAAAAGTCCTCAAGATCCAGGGTGCGGAAGGACTGCGCAGTCACAAGCGAGGCAACCCGATGCAGCGGCTCCTGTTATTGGCATTGGCGCTGGGTTTTACCCTGCTGGGGCCGATGGCCGCTTTCCGCGCCCCGGACTGGTTGAGCGGCAGCAAACCCTCCGCGGCTTTGACGACCGCCGCGCCCGCCGGACCGGCGCCTGCGGCCCCGCAGCCGAAAGCCTCGCCGCCGGTCCTCGAACCGGCCAAAGAGGCAGCGCCGCCGGCTTCGCCCGTGCTCGTACAGCCGGCGCTCGAGGGTTTTCCGTCCTTCGACCTGGCGGAGGTCTTCCGGTTCGACATCTCGCCCGGCTGGATCATGAGCCGCTGGTCGCGGGTCTCCGCCGGGCTGGGAATGCTACAGCTTCAGGGCTACCGGGTTCCCCTGGTCACGGGCACGGCGGAAAACGATCTGGCGGGATCGCTCACCTACTACTACAACTCGGCACAGCAGGTCCAGCGGATCACGTTCTCCGGAACGACCGGCGACAGCAGAAAGCTGGTCCAATTCCTGATGGGCCGTTACCGCTTCGCCCGCCGGGTGGCCAATGATCCCAGCCTCTTTATCTATGAGATTCCCGAGCCGCAGGGGCCGCCCAAGAGCTTGCTCGAAATCCGTCCGGCGAGGCTGCTTCGAGCAGATCTGCCCTATCAGCGATTCGAAATCGAATTGTCGATCGAGCGCCCGCAGCAGGGCTGAGCCGGATAACGCACCCGCCGCGACGCTCGGGCCCCAGCGCATCCCAATAGTTCTGCCCCCTTTCTAAGCCCGCGGCAGTTGACGTGTGATCCTCACGGCTCCACAATGGCCGCAGAGAGCGGAGAGTCGAGAGTCCAGGGTCGAGAGCCAGAAGGTCTGGCTCTTGACCCTCAACCCTTGACCCTCAACTCTCGACCTCAACTCGTTCGACCAGGAGTTACCCCATGCGTGCATTCCCGTTGCTGACGGCAATCCTTGCTCTGGCCGCTGCGCCGCTTTGCGCCGAGGACTTCACGTACAAGGAGCGGCTGATCAAGGACCTGGCCGGCTGCGTGCCGACGATCCTCGGTTCGTTCGATGCGAAAACGGGCCGCTTCGGCCGTGGCATCTGGATCTGCACCGACCAGCACTCGATGGTTCCGCTCGCCGTGGCCTATGCGACAAAACACCCCGAGAATCCCTATTACAAGAAACCGGAAATCCTCGAAGTGATCGTGAAGGCGGGCGATGCGCTGATCGCGGATGCCGACCAGCGCGGCATGTGGGTCTTTCGGAAGAAGGACGGCAGCACATGGGGCGACATCTGGATGCCTTGGACCTACTCCCGCTGGATCCGAACCTTCGCCCTTGTCCGCGACGACATGCCCGCCGATCGCCGCAAAGCCTGGGAGGACGCACTCACATTGGGCTACAAGGGGATCAGCGGCTCCTGCCTGGGGCATCTCCACAATATCCCGACGCATCACGCCATGGGCCTGTACATCGCGGGCAAGACGCTCGATCGGCCCGAATGGCGCCGGCAGGCCGCCGAATTCATGGCCAAGGTCATCGCAGCGCAATCCGAGGGCGGCTACTGGTCGGAGGGCGTCGGCCCGGTCGTTGCCTACAATTTCGTCTACATCGACGCCCTCGGTACCTACTACGCCGTCTCCGGCGACCAGCAGGTCCTTCCCGCCCTGGAAAAGGCCGCCCTCTTCCACCGCTACTTCACGTATCCCAACGGCCATAACGTGGAAACGGTCGATCAACGCAATCCGTATCACGCCTCGGTCGAACTCGGCAACGTCGGATTCACGCACACGCCCATCGGCCGCGCTTACCTCAGGAACCAGTGGGCTTGCCACCAAGGGACTCTCGACGCCGACTTGATGGCCTCGCTGGTCCTCTACGGCGAAGAGGGGCCCCTGGCGCCGACTGCAAGCGAGGACCGGTTCGTGCTCCGCGAAGGCGCCGCCGAAAAAGCCGCGGTGATCCGCAGTGGACCGTGGTTCGTGTGCCTCTCGGCCTACACGGCCCCGATCGTCAACTCGCGATGGATCCAGGACCGCCAGAACTTCATTAGCGTCTACCACGACCAGGTCGGCCTGGTCCTCGGCGGCGGCAATACCAAGCTTCAGCCCGCTTGGAGCAACTTCACGGTTGGCGACCCGTCGCTCTTGAAGCATACGCCCGGTGACGAGAATCCCGTCTTCACCCCCAAAGGCGGACTCATCCACGTTCCCTCCGCGGCGAGACTCCTTGCGGAACCGGGGCCGGGGCTGGAATTGACGTATGGCCAGGAAACCTGCCGCATCCACGTGCGGATCGTCGATGAAAGAAAAGTCGAGTTCCAACTGGACTCGACCGCCAAGTCAGGCCAACCCGTCGCCGCCCGCCTGACGGCCCTTCCGCGACTCGGCCGGCCCTTTGAAACGGCCGCCGGCACGAAGGGCATGCTCGACAATGCCCCGCTGGAACTCACCGCCCAGCAGATTGGGGGCTGGTTCGGGCACGGCGGTGTTCGCCTCGGTCTTCCCTCGACGGCCACGGCGCATTGGCCGGCCTTGCCTCACAACCCCTACCGCAAGGACGGCCGCGCCAACGCCGACGAGGGGCGGATCGAAGTTCGCATCCCATGGGATTCGGAGCACTCGACACAGCAGGTCACATTGGAAATCGGTGAACGGTAGCAGGCACGCTCCGCCGTGCCGTCCGCTCGGAAAGGCGAGCGGAAGAAAAGGACTTGCCGGACTTACCCATCGTTCGTGGGCGAGTCTCTCCGAGACTCGCTCCCTGTCTCGGAGAGACTGGTTTGGGCGGTAATTCCCTTTCTGCCGCTCGGAAAGGCGCTCCACTCCCCGCGCGTCCACACTCAAAGCGGGCCAACCTCAGGCAACCGCAGCCCCGCGCCGCTGGGCCCAGAACGTGTCGCGCATGGCCAGGATGTTTTCGGGCGGCACGTCGTACTGGATGTTGTGGACTTGGGTGAACACGAGGTGTGCATCCGGGCCGAATTCGGCAAGGCGCCGCCGCACGTCCTGCCGCACCACCTCCGGATCCGCAGCGTTCAAGGCGTGCTGCGTGTCGCAGCCGCCTCCCCAAAAGGCAATGTCCTTGCCGTACTCGCGGACCAGATCGCGAGGATTCATCTTCCGCGCGCTGACCTGGACCGGGTTCAGCGCGTCGACCCCCATGGCAATCATCAGCGGCACGAAGTCGTAAACGCACCCGCAGGAGTGCATCACCACCTTCTTGCCCCTCGCCTTGATTTGCCCGACCAGGTCGGCCATGTAGGGATAGATCATCTCCTTGTACATCGCCGGCGACATCAGCGCCGACTGCTGGGTCCCCAGGTCGTCGGTCAGGAAAACGATGTCGAAAGCATCACCGAAGGCATCGAAGAACGCCGCGGCCCGCCGGAGGTATACCTCGTGGAGCTTTCGCAGCATGGCATGGACGAGATCCTTGTTCTCCACGAGATCGACGAAGAACCGCTCGAAGCCCCGCAGCAACTGCCCGGCCTGGTTGTAGTGCATCCGCCAGAGCGTGACGACGGCGCGATCGGTCGCCTCGTACTGCCGCCTTGCGCGATGGGCCAGCGCGTCGAGCGGTTCGTCGAAGACGGGCGAAAAATCCCACCGCTCGAAAACGGCGTCGAACTGGTCCAGTTCGCCAGTCGACTTGATATTCGCCAGCACCGGCGCGACCGGATCAAAGTAGTAAGCGTCGCGCGCCCGACGCGCGTAGACCTCGCCCCGCCGGTTGCGAGCCACGGAAGAGCCGTCGGGCAGGTCTTCCACATCAAAAGCCTCGGGCACGATGAGTTCCAGGCCGAACGGCGTCTTCCAGAGTCTCGTCTTCTGGGATCCGAACCAGATCGCTTCGACATCCGTTCCCAAGGCCCGGCTCATTTCCGGCTCCGACGCGGCAACCAGTTGGATCAAGCACCCGCATCGGATCGGGCCGCCGGGCAAGCCGATCCGCCTCCTCAGCTTGTCGTAGGCGATCACGTGGATGCTCGAACAATCGGTGCCGCCGATGTCCAGGGGGGTGACGTCCGGTCTTTGCCGGTTCAAAGTAGCCAGCACACGCTCGCGACCGGTCATGAGAGGTCTCCTATTCCTGGGATGGCATCAAGGCAGAGCAACGTGCGGTCCGCGATATTCTCTCACTGCCGCCCCGAGCCTGTCAACCGTGTCCGCCAGGCCGGGTGCATTCCCGTTTCTGCGCCGGCCTCGATCGGTTAAAGTAGGGAGGCTATCAGTTGACGTGGGGTTTTCGGCTGACTTGGAAACCATGGAAGAAT
>JABWBD010000043.1 GCA_013360685.1 Pirellulales bacterium | reverse complement strand
TCCGACAGCCGTCGCGATATAATCTTCGCAGGCATCGCGTCCCCCTTCGCGCCGGGAAATCCGGGAAAATCAGCCTTTTCCAGACAGACACTAGACTAGGTGCTCGGCCGCCTTCTCAGACCCGCGCCAGTGGCCGTCCGGGCCGATGCACACGTACTGGTCGCCCGACAGCCGCGGGTAGATCGCGCCCAGCCACGCGTCGCGCTCGGAGTCATAGATGCAGTACGGGCCTCCAGGTTCATAGAGCGTAACGGCTCGCCGGTCATCGGGCAGCCAATGAGCGTCGCACAAGTGCCTTTCCAGCGACCGGATTTGGCGAGTGTCGGCGGACCAGAGACAGGCCGATCCAGTTGCCGTCAGGGCCGATCAAGGGGCTTGCCACCCTCACCCCCGGCCCCTCTCCCGCAGACGCGAGAGGTGAGGCAGGAGTCGCGCCGGCGTCGCCGGGAAGTTGCACCTGGATCTTACCTTCCTTGTCGACACTGACGGAGGCCCCTTCGGGCACGTCGACCTTGGTTTCGCGACCCTGGCGATCACGGATGATAATGGTGATCGCCAAGAACACCAAGGCGCCGGCGGCTGCCGTAGCCAGGGCGAAACCGAGGGTGCGCCGGCCGCGGTTGCCGCCGGTCGGCTGCGGGAACGCGGCAGAAGTCCCCACTCCCGCTTGCGGGAGAGGGAAGGACAAGACCGCGAGGCAGTGCTCCAATTCGGCGATCATCTCGCCCATCGACTGATAGCGGTCCTCCGGACGCTTGGATAGCATCTTCTGGAAGATCACGTCCACCAGCTCCGGCACCTCCGCACGCGCCTCACAGAGCGAGGGAATCGGCTGGTCGCGATGCGCCAGGATCGTCTGCACCGCCGACTGGCCCCGGTAAGGCGACCTGCCCGTCAGGAGCCGGTAGAGCGTGCAGCCCAAGGAATAGATGTCCGATCGCTGGTCGGCGTGGTGCGTATCCTCGGCCTGCTCCGGGGCCATGTAGTCGAACGTGCCCATCGTCTGGTCGGTGCCGGTCAGGCTGTCCGTGCCCGCCGCCTCCCCCTCCGGCCCCGGCTCGTCCAGCCGCGCCAGGCCCATATCCAGGATCTTCACCGTCCCCTGCCGGTCCAACAGCAGGTTGGCCGGCTTGATGTCGCGGTGCACAATGCCACGCTGGTGCGCATAGTCGAGCCCCGTCGCCGCCTGCACGATACAATCCACCGCCGCCGCCACACCCAACGGACCTCGCTTGGACACCACGCGTCCCAAGTCGTCCCCATCCACATACTCCATCACCAGGTAGTGCAGACCGTCGTGCTGGCCGGCGTCGTGGGCCGTGACGATGTTCGGATGCGAGAGTTTGCCCGCCGCGCGGACCTCCCGTTGAAACCGCTTGACCGCCTCCGGCGAATCGGCAAACTTCGCCGGCAGGATCGTCAGCGCCACGATCCGGTCCATGCTGCGGTGCCGCGCCTTGAACACCTGTCCCATTCCCCCGGCGCCGATCTGGTCCAGGATCACGTATTCGCCAAACGCCAGCCCTTTCGTCTGGCCTTCGCAGAGACGAATCGCCTGGTACTCCGTCAGTCTGCCCGCACGGATCAGACGCTCGACCACCGTTGCCGTGTCGCGCGCTTGCCCGTCCGCTGCCAGGCTCGCCTCGACCTTGTTCGCCTCCTTGGACAACAACCCGCTCTGGTTGAGATTCCGAAGGAACGATTCCAGGGGGATCGAACGGAGCCGGGCGGCCAGGCTGGACTCACTGCCTTGTGCCGCCGGGTGCTTTGGCTGCGGCCCTGCCGCGTCGATCTCGTCGAACCTCTGCGCCAGTTCGCCGGCCTGCCGCGGAAAGCGCCGGAAATAGTCGTCACGCTCCGCGCGCTCACCTTCCAGACGCCGCACGCGATACTCTTGAACGATCAGTTTCAGGGGCACTTCTTCCAGCGGCCCGAGTTGCGGATGCCGCGCCACGTAGTCCGTCAATCGCGGGCGGTCGGGGAGCGGACCTTGACACGGCAACGTCTCCTCACCCGCCGCACGCGAACTGGCCGTCTGCGGCAGCGCCGGCCGCCAGCGGCATTCCAGGTCCACGGCAACCAGTTCCACGAGGAGTTCTCGGATCGCCGCCGGGTCGGCAGACGGACCGGCGGCCGCCAAGAAGTCGTCGATCCGCGGCTCTTGTCCATGTTGCCAGGCCGCCTCAAAACGATCGCACAGCAGGTCGAACTGGGCGCCCAAGGAAGGGTTGGTCGCCTGTTTGTCAGCGGTCCGCTCCTCATTCATCATCGCACCGCATCCTCGTGGAGGACAGTCGGGAGAGCAACACCCGTTCGGACAGATCCCCGAGATCCCCGCCAGTCCCCAATTATGGTTGCGTCCTGAATTCCCGCAAGCGCCCCGTCACGGCAGGCATCCTCGCGGGCCCGCACAAGGCATTGAGATTGTCTTTCCAAGGCGACTTTGCGGATCGGAGCCGGGCTCGCTGCTTGGCCATTTGTAAATCTCGCCAAGGGAAGACGGCGGACCCTACCTGGCGGCAGACGATCGTGCCGGAAGGTTGCGTCGCTCGACGCAACCCCTTTTGTGCCGGAAACCACCCACACGCCAAGAATTCTTGACAGCGGGTGATGGGTTCCCGCGTGCTTTCGCCATTTCAAAGTAGCCGGCTAACACGACTTCTACAAGCCAGCACAGAACTACGGGGAACCATCATGATCAGGTCCTTGAACCTTCGGTGTCCGGCGTGTTTGGTTACATGCGAGAACTCCGCGAGCAGGGCGGCCCCACCCATGCCGACTTCCCAGCCTTCGGCGGCGTTGTGCGTCAGATTGGCCAGTTGCACCGCGGGGGCACGTGGCAGCCGTGGCACAGCGAGGGCCTGCGGCGGATGCTGGGCCCGGCCTTCTCCACGGAAACGATGCAAGGGTTCGTCTACCACAAGCCCCACGGCTATGCGGGCGACTATGAGATCATCGACCGGATCTACCAGTGCCGCGTGTCGGCCGACTCCCGGCTCCAGCGGTGGGACCAGCTTTTCCACGAACTGCCCGCCACTAAGGCCGTGCGAAACCGCAAATCGTTTTTCATCGCCGAGATGGAGAATCTTTACCGCTCGCAGGAGGGCCCTTTGAACGTGCTCAATGTGGCCAGCGGGCCCTGCCGCGATGTCTACGAACTGCTGTCGCGAGGCCGGCCGCGGTTGGCGATCACCTGTCTCGATCAAGACGAGGAGGCAATCGCCTACGCCTCGAACCTGCTGGCCGACTACGCCGACCAGGTCACCTTCGTCAGAATGAACGCTCTGCGATGCCGCCTGAACGCCCAGTTCGACGTGGTCTGGTCGGCGGGGCTGTTTGACTACTTCACCGACCGACTCTTCGTTCGCGGGCTTCGGTCGCTCTACCGCCACGTCCGGCCCGGCGGCGAGATGCTCATCGGCAATTTCTCATTGAACAACACGGCCCGCGACTACATGGAGGTCATCGGCGAATGGTTCCTGCACCATCGCTCGGCCGAGCAACTGCTGGCACTGGCCGACCAGGCCGGTCTGGAGTATCGGCAGATCCAAGTGGATGCGGAACCCGAGGGGGTCAACCTGTTCCTCCGCGTTCGGCGATGAGGAAACAGGACCGGCGAGCAACTCTTTGGGGCCCGCCGACGGCTGCGCGGCCAAGCAGGGTTCGATGCGGTCAATACAATGGCGACGCCACGCCGAGGCCGGGTCATGAGCGGAGGTACTTTCCCCTATTTTCTGTCCTTTGCTGCCTTTTCTTCGGTCATTCCGCCGCGCGGTTTTGCATCGGCGGCCGATTGTTGTCCGCCAACTGTCTCCGGTGCTTCGCGGATCGCGACATCCAGGATTCGCAGCGCCTCGCTCGGATCATTTCTCCACCCGTATTGCTTGGAAAACTCATCAGGCGTAAGGGTCTGCTGCTCGCCGGCGTCGGTCAATACGTTATAGACCAACTGCTTCTCCAAGCCCGGCGGTGCGGCGTAGTGGCCGTCGGGGCTAATGAAGGCGTCCTGTGGGCCGCGCAGAACGAGCATTGTCGCCAGTATCTTGCCGTCCGACATTCGCTCGAGGCGGATGTTTCCGCGGTGGCGGTAGGCAACAAACCGTCCATCGCATGAAATCGAAGGGATGGCGTCGGGGCCGATCGGATGCGCGGCAACTCGGCCAGTGTCGATTTCCCAGACGCCTGCGGTGTTGGTCCCAGCAAAGGCAAGCCCGTTGTCGCCTTGCAGTCATCGGAGCGTCGGCGCATGTTCCCGCAACGTCGGATCCTTGAGCTCGTTCACCAATCGACCGGTGGTTGCTTCCCAGATACCGATCCATGGTTCGTCCGCTTCAGCGGCCACCAATCTGCCGTCGAGAGACCACCTGACGCACCACACTCTATCTGGACATCCGGATAAGACTTTCGCGGGCTTGAGGTCCCGCGAGTCGTACAGAACCACATCCTTTCCTTGGCAAGGCATTGAGATTGTCTGTCCAAGGCGACTTTGCGGACCGGAGTCGGGCTCGCTGCTTGGCCATTTGTGAATTTCGCCACAAGCAGACGCCGACTCCCTGGTCCTGGACGAGCGTGCCGGAACGCGCCATGGTCATTCAGGCGTCGTTGACTCCATCTTTCTGCCAAGAACTCTCTCGCCTCGCTCCACTCCCCGGATCACATCGCGACTGCCTCAACTCTCCCTCGGGTGGCCCGAAGGGCAGTTTTTCAACGGCTTTCCCCAGATTCCCACGAACTTACGGCGCGCCATGTCGCCGCAACTGCTGGATGCCGCGAGACTTCCAGCATCTCGCCTCGCCGTAACCCTTTTTCAACACACCAAAGCCTGTCCAACAACTCGGTCTTACGATAACCTGATCCCACCCCGTATGAGCCAAACCCCGCCAAGAGTGAATCCCATGTTCAAGACCGTCAAGATCGGACTGGTTGGCACGGGCGGAATCGGACAAGTCCACGCCCGCTCCCACGCCGCCGTGGAAGGGACAGAGCTCTCGATTGCATCGCTCATCCAGCCGGATGTCGAGCGTCGGCTGGCCGATGAGCACGGCGCACGGCTGTACGAAAGCTACGAGGCCATGCTCAACGACGACGCGGTCGACGCCGTGGACATCTGCCTTCCCAACGACCTGCACCGCGACTACATCGTGCGTGCACTGGAGGCCGGCAAGCACGTCCTTTGCGAGAAACCCATTGCCCTGGACCTCGACGACGCCGACGCGATGATCGGCGCCGCGTCCGCTTCGCGCCGGCTTTTGATGGTCGCCCATCCGCTCCGTTTCTGGCCCGAGTACGTAATCGCGAAACAAGCCGTGGACGTCGGGCACGTCGGCCAACCGCAACTGATCACGGCCTGGCGCATGGTCTCGCTCCTGGCAAGCACCCAGGGCGATCGCGGTTGGCGACACGATCCCAAGCGGAGCGGCGGCGCCGTGCTCGATATGCAGATCCACGATATCGACTTTTTCGCCTGGACCTTCGGCAAGCCGCACTCCCTCGTCTCGCGCGGCATCCGCTCCCCGGACGGCGCCCTGAGCCACGTCTTCACGCACCTGGAATTCGAGGAAAACAAGCAGGCGTTTGTCGAATCGAGTTTCATGCTCAAGGGCAATCCGCTGGGGATCGGCTTCCGCATCTTGGGGACCCAACGGAGCATCGAGTACCGCTACCTCCCCAGGACCTTCTCCCTGCACGGCGTGGAAAACCAGGAAGACCCTCCCGAACCGTCCCTGGTCCTGTACGAGTGGGGCAAGGACCCGGTGCCGCTCCACACGCCGGAGGAAGACTCCTTCATCGTCGCCTTTCGCGAAGAAATGCGCTACTTCGCCGAGTGCGTCCGGACCCGGCGACCGCCCGAACACGGTTCACCGGCACAAGCCCGCCTTGCCCTGGAAATCGCCCTGGCCTCCCGACGATCGTGCGAGAGCCGCGAAATGGTGCAACTCTGATTCTTTTCGAAATTCCGCCTCCCGCCGCAAGAATCTTGTTGAAATTGGGCCACCTCCTATTGTATACATATGTTCATAACAACTTACTCTGGCCCAGCCTCGCGAAAAGCCGACGCGCCAAGAGGAAACCACGAACGGCCGCCCAAACCACTCCGCCATGGCCAGGACAAGCGATGTGCTTCCCAATTGACACACTTGGTAGCTCGCAAGATCTCGGAAGAAACGACGGCGAACCCCGTTTGGGGCAGGGGGTGCTATCCAGTTTACCGGGTGGCCCTGGGCGGTTACCCGCCCAGGGCTCCCGCAGATCCGTACGTGCACACATTAGAGCATACGGTTCCTCAGGCCATGATTTCGCTACGTAACGTACGAGTGAACGATCCGGGGCCGCGGAAGCACGTAGCGCTTCAGCAGCCGGTAGAATCGCTCCCAAGTCATCTCGCGGCGGTTGTTGCGGCGGTTAAGCCACTTCCGCCAAGCACGTTGCACAGCCCACAGGAAATCGCCCAACGCTCGCGCGTTGCCGGGGACTCCATAGTAGGCATAATGCCCACGCACTTTCTGACTCAGAATCGCGTGCTGTTGTCGGACCGGCCGATGTCGATTTTTCCGACACCATTGGTCGATGCTCCGCACCGCCCGGCTCAAGCGCTTGGCGGCCGTTTTCCACTTCACGGCCCAACCGCCTCGTCGCGTCCGGCCCCAGTAGTGGGTGAACCCCAGGAAATCAAAGGTTCCTGGCGGCTCGCGCCGGGCATTCCCTCCACCGGACGCCCTCAGGGGCGGACGGCGAAAAGGAACCAGACGGGTCTTGTCGGGATGAAGCGTCAGGCCATATCGTCCAAAGCGTTTGGGCAACACCTCCAGCACCCGTCGCGAATCGTCTTCGTACGTAAACAAGATCACGAGTCGAGTAGCCCGGGGGAATTGCACCCCCAGGCCCTCACGGAACCGGACGTGAACGTCTCCGCTCATCCGGCTCTTATTGTCCAGTCGCCGGTCGAACGCCGATCTGCCATTGGTAGAACAGATTCGGCTCGCGTCGTGCGAGGCGGCGAAGCGCGACATCCGACCAACTTTTTCCCGAATTACGCCCTTTCCCCCCAAGAATCTTGTTGAAATAGAACCACCTCGTATTATATACATACGTCCACACACCGGACATGCCCACGGCCAAGCAAACGCCCAAGATCGCAAAACGATAACCAGCACCGCCGGCCACCCATTCCGCTCCAGTCCGCTCCCGCGAGGACAACCGATGTGCTCCCCAAGCTCAGCAAACCGCGCTCAACTTGAATTCCCGGCCTCTCTTGTCCTACGCAGCCTGTGCCACTTCAATCCCCCTCAACCCCCGGCTCCGCCCCTGAAGCCTGGCACGCATCAGGGAAGCACCCTGGACGTCCCACTCCAATCCCCCTCAGCCCCCGGCTCCGCCGGGGGTAGGCATGCGCCAATCCAAGACCCAACATCAAACGACAGAACTCTCCCGCGGAGGCCAGAAATCCGGAGATTCGTGAAGTTGTCCGCCAACACCCCGAACCGATGCAACACTCGATCCAAAAGGGTGGATCCACTTACGTCACACGACCAGCACCCAACCTGCTCGCCAACAACCACTTACGTCGTCGCGCCTCGACGTAACTCATGCAACACCAACTCAAGGCCGTTGCGTGGACCACGACACAGACACCACCTAAGAAACGGAAGAACCGTCGGCCCTTCCGCCCTTCCTCCGCCGCCAGTAGGATGAATCAGGTGAACGCAACGTTATCTTGTTCTTCGTGGGCATCTTCCGGAAGACCACGCTCATGCCACGCCGAAACCTCCACCTGCTCTGGCTGGCCGCAGTCGCCTGCCTGGCCTGCTATGTGAGGGTCGATCGCCAAGGGCGGACGTTTGTCTTCGCCCTGAACGAGGTCGAAGACCGCTACCTGGAAAAAGTGGATCGGCAGGGACTATTCGAGGGGGCTATGGAAGGCCTGATGGGCCGGTTGGACGATTACTCGGCCTACATCAGCCCCAACACACTCGAAGAGTTCCAGCAGACGCTGAACCAGGAATTCGGCGGGGTGGGCATCCAAATCCTGCTCGATCCGGATACGAAACAGCTCACCGTGGCGAACCCCCTGGTCGGATCGCCCGCCTACGAAGCGGGGATCCGCGCCGGCGACCGCATCCTTCGCATCGCCGGCGAGAGCACCCAAGGGTTGTCCCTCGAAGACGCCGCGGGACGTATGCGCGGCAAGCCGGGCGATCCGGTGACCCTCAGCGTGCTTCACCCGGATGAAACGGAGCCGGTCGACGTCGAAATCGTCCGCGCGATTATCCAAGAAGACGCCGTCCTCGGCGATACACGCAACGCCGATGGCTCGTGGGACTATTTCCTGGAGGGCTACGACAAGCTCGCCTACCTACGGATCAATACGTTTGGCGACAAGACCGCGGAAGAGCTTCGCAAGGTCTTGAGCGAACTCGACAGCCAAGGGATGAAGGGGCTCATCATCGACCTGCGGAACGATCCGGGCGGACTCCTGGGCGCCGCGGTCGATATGTGCGATCTGTTCGTCGAATCCGGCGTGATCGTCACCACGCGCGGCCGCGATGGACGGGTGCGGCGGGCAATCCACGCGACGGGCGAAGCGCCCTATACCAAACTGCCGATGGCAGTGCTCGTCAACCAGTACAGTGCCAGCGCCAGCGAGATCGTTGCTGCCTGCCTCCAAGACCACGGCCGCGCTGTGGTCGTCGGGGAAAGGACCTACGGCAAGGGCACGGTACAGGAAATCATCGAATTGGAGGGCGGACAGGGAGCCATCAAACTCACCACGTCGAGCTACTGGCGCCCCAGCGGCCGGAACATCCATCGGACGTCCGACGCGGGTGACGACGCTGCTTGGGGAGTCTCGCCGAACCCCGGATACGAGGTCGAGGTGCAGGACGCCGAATTGGCCAAACTCGTCCGCTGGCGGCTCAGCCGGGATCTCTACCGCCCCAGTGGCGTTGGGTCGCCGGATACGAAGGAAGACGGGCTCGAAGCCGATCCGCAGCTCATCCGCGCGGTCGAATGGTTCGTTGAACGACAATGAGGAGAGCTGGCAGACGAATTACTGGCAGACGAATAGGGTTCGAATCACGGCAAACAGAGTCGTTTGCCAACAATTCGTCTGCCAGCTCTTCCTGCTTTGCCCATTTTCGGCCGCTTCAATTGACACCCGACCAGATCCACTCGTATCATCCTCGGACGTGAAGAATGGAAGCTATCACCCAGGGGCCGTAATTTAACTTGCCTACCGACATCTACCACGCCTCCCATTGCTCCAGAGTCCACAACCGCGGACTTGGGGCATCTTCCCCTCCCGGCTACGCCCACCTCATCGGAATCGCGGGCGCAGGAATGCGATCGCTTGCCCAGGTGCTCTGGGACCGCGGCTGGCGGCTCAGCGGATCCGATACCAACGTACCGGCTGCGCTTCTGCGGGACGAAGCGAGCGTTCGCGTGTTCGGTTTTCACGCGGCGGAGCATGTTCCGGCCGCGGCCGACGTGGTCATCGCCAGCGATGCCGTTGCGCCGGACAATCCTGAGATCTGCCGGGCCATCGAATTGGGGATTCCTACGTACAGCTACTTCGAAGCCCTGGGACAGATGATGGCGGAACGCCAGGGCATTGCGATCGCCGGAACGCACGGGAAGTCGACGACCACGGCGATGCTGGCCGACGTGTTGCAGTTGGCGGGGGAGGATCCGACGGTCGTTTTTGGCGCGGCCCCCCTGGGGGAGGCCAATGGCGGGAGAGCGGGAGCCGGGAGCTTGATGCTGGCCGAAGCCTGTGAATACCGGGCTAATTTCCTCTACCTCAGGCCCCAACAAGCCGTAGTTCTCGGCATCGAACCCGATCACTTCGACTGCTATGCCACACCGGGCGAATTGCACGAGGCTTTCGCTCGCTTTGCGCAGTCGATCCCCGCGGACGGTCTGCTGCTAGTGCGGCACGACTGCCGGACAAGCCGGCGGTTGGCACGGGGATTGGCGTGCCGGGTGCAGACCTTTGGGTTCGATCCGGGCGCCGACTGGTCCGTAGGGCGGGGGGCGAGCGTGCGAGGGCGGTGGCGATTCGAACTGTATCATGCGGGGAGCTACGTGGTCGACGTCTCGCTCCAAGTGCCCGGCTGGCACAACGTGCTCAATGCACTGGCTGCCGCCACCGTCGCCTGGGAGAACGGGGTGGAGGGTGCCACCATCGCGGCCGGGCTGGGCGCTTTCCGCGGATTGCACCGGCGTCTGGAGGTGATGGGTGCGTGGCGGGGCGTTACGCTGATCGACGACTACGCCCATCATCCCACCGAAGTAACCGCCACGTTGGCCGCCGTTCGCCGTATGTACCCGGGCAGGCGGTTGTGGTGCGTCCTCCAGCCGCACCAGGCGTCGCGGACGAAACACCTGCTGGACGAACTCGCCGCCAGCCTGCAAAATGCGGACAGAGTGATCGTCGCCGATATCTACCGCGCTCGCGAACCCGAGGTGTCGCCCGGAGATGTGACGGCGGCCGACCTCGCCGCCAAGGTCCGCCAGGGCCGGGCGCACGTCGCCGACGTCCATGCGACCGCCGAGATCCTTGGCCTTCTCGAGAAGCAGCTTGAATCGGGCGACGTGCTGGTCACCATGGGAGCAGGCGACATACGAAAGATCGGTCATGGGCTCATTGACGGGATTCGAGAAGATCGTGCGGCAGGCTGAGCCGCTGGCGATGCACACGTGGTTCCAGTTGGGCGGTCCGGCGGAGCATTTCGCCGAGCCGCGCAACGCCGACGAGTTGATTGCGCTGGTCAAGCGGTGCCGTAGCGAGGGGATTTCCGTCCGCGTTTTGGGGCGCGGCTCGAATCTCCTCGTCCGCGATGAAGGAGTCCCCGGGCTCGTGGTCCGCCTTTCGGAGCCGGCGTTTTCGGAGATTCGCGTTGCGGGCAATACGATCCTCGCGGGTGGCGGAGCGCGGCTGGGACGGGTCGTCACCACGGCGGTCCGCGAGGGGCTCGCCGGCCTGGAGGTGCTCGTGGCCATTCCGGGCACGCTAGGCGGCGCTCTGCACGGCAACGCGGGCACGCACGGCGGCGATATCGGCCAGTGGACCGCCCAGGCCACGGTCGTCACCCATTCCGGCGACGTCGTCACCCGGCATCGCGAGGAAATGGTCTTTTCGTATCGCCAGAGCAGTCTCGACGAATTGGTGATTCTCAGCGCGAAGCTGGAATTGGAGGACGACGATCCGCACGAACTGGGCAAGCGGCTCCAGAAGCAGTGGATTATCCGCAAGGCGAGCCAGCCGATGGGCCACCAGTGTGCCGGCTGCGTGTTCAAGAATCCCCGCGGCGTCAGCGCGGGGGAATTGATCGAAAGCGCCGGTCTTAAGGGCACGCGGATCGGCGGGGCCGTGGTCAGCGACCGCCATGCCAACTTCATCATCGCCGAGCCGGAATGCACCAGCAACGACGTGCTGCGGCTGATCGACTTGATTCGCGCCCAGGTCCACGATCGTCTGGGCGTTGAACTGGAGCTCGAGCTGGAGATCTGGTGAATTGTCCGCCAAGAAGGCTGCCCCAAAACCGAAGCCCTCTGCGTCGCCCGCGGCAGCGCGCACTCTCCGCGGCCTGCTGGAAGGTCGAGGTCGAGCGGTCGCTCTCGGGGTGCTGATCGGCGCGCTCTTCTTCGGGTCCTGGTACACCGTGTGGAACGGAGTCAGCCAGCACGTGCTTTCGTCGGAACAGTACTATTTGACTCTGGAGCGGGTCGAGATCACTCCGCCGCCGCCCTGGATCCATACCGACATCCGCGCCGAGGTCTTTCGCGACGCCAGCCTGGACGGTCCGCTGTCGATCCTCGACTCCGACCTGGTTGCCCGCATCGCCGATGCCTTCTCGCTCCACCCCTGGGTCGCCAAAATCCGCCGGGTGAGCAAGCATCACCCGGCGCGCGTACGCGTCGAACTGAACTACCGCCGACCGGTCTGCATGGTGCAGGTGCCGGGCGGCCTGCACGCGGTCGACTCGGAGGGGGTCGTGCTTCCCGGAGACGATTTCTCGCCGATTGAAGCAAGCCGATACCCGAGGCTCGTTGGCGTGACCACGGAGCCGCTGGGACCCGTCGGGACACGCTGGGGCGACCCGGTCGTGGTCGGTGCCGCTCAAGTCACGGCCGCGTTCGGCGATGACTGGCACGCGCTCGGGCTCGACCGCATCGTTGCTTCCGGCGCCGCGCCGGGCCACGCGGACCGGTACACCTACGATCTCTTTACACGCGGCGGTGCCCGGATCCGCTGGGGCCGCGCCCCGGATGATCCGATGGCGGGCGAAACGCCGGCCGCCGAGAAGATCGCGCGGCTTAAGAGGCATGCGCGCGAGCATGGCGGCCTGGATGGCAGCCATAGCCCACCCCAGCTCGACGTTCCGCACCTCCCTTCGGCCAACGCACCCCACCAAACGGCGGACGCTGAGGCCGTCCCTGCCCGCTGAGGAGTGGTGAAGGGCAGTGTAGGCGAGACATTCCGATGCCAGCTTTACCCGATTCAGCGGGCCGGGGAGACTGCTGGACCACACTTCGTCAGCAACAGCCGACGGCGCGTGTGCTTCCGTTGGGTACGGTGCATTCCTCGCGAGTGTTTCAGATTGCGGTTTGACGAATGCGGGTCGACTCTGCGGGATATGGCGACAGGCTGGAGACCCCCACCCTTGCGGATCGGCAAGAATTCGATCCGAGGACTGGTGTCGGGCACGCCGGGTCGCTAGGATGGAGCCTTTGGGCGAGCGCCAGGTTCAAATCTACGCGTAGCCGAAGTCGTCAGACTTCGGGCAGATATGAAAAAAAGGAAGTCTCACGACTTCGGCTACGGGTAAGTCATTTTCTGCCGCTCGCTGTGGATCAAGACCCGCAACCGGTTTTCTGTGAGGGATCCATGCCAGACCCTGCTGAACTGTACGACGCCATTTTGACCGGCAACGCGAAGAAGGCCGAGGAAGTGACCAAGGCGGCCCTCGAGGCCAACGTGAACCCCTCGGAGCTCTTGAGCAAGTACATGATCCCGGCAATGGACGAGGTCGGTAAGCGATTCGAGTGCAACGAGTACTTCGTGCCGGAGTTGCTGATCGCCGCGCGTGCCATGAAGACTTCGCTTCAACTGCTTACGCCGAAACTGGCGGCCGCGGGGGCGAAGGCCACCGGCCGCGTGGTCATTGGAACCGTTCAGGGCGACTTGCACGACATCGGCAAGAACCTTGTGGCCTCGATGCTCGAGGGAGGCGGGTTCGAGGTGGTCGATCTCGGCGTGGACGTTCCGGCGGAGAAGTTTATCGAAGCCGCGCAGGGGAAGGACGGGTCGATCGTGGCCCTCTCGGCCCTGCTGACCACCACGATGACCCAGATGAGGAACGTCATCCAGGCCCTCGAGGCGGCCGGTCTTCGCGAAAAGACCCGAGTGATCATCGGCGGTGCCCCCATCACCCAGCAGTACGCCGATGAAATCGGTGCCGACGGCTACAGCGACAACGCCAGCGCCGCGGTCGGCCTGGCCCGCAAGCTCGTCGGAACAGCGTAGCCGAGGCCAGGAAAGCCTCGCGTGTTGCGCGGCGAAAGGGCCGACCGGCGTCCTGGGCCTTCGAGGACGGGCGCGGGTCGGCCGGGGCATTGTCCGCGCCGGATGGAGCCACGTCCCCCGCGACGCCTCGAACAGGTTGCTGCCGCCGTGATCGCTCCCAAAGATGGTGTGTCGTTTCGGTCCATGCTTTCCGGAGGGCATTTCTATTATGGGGCCGAAGTGGTTACCACGCGCGGCTTTGCTCCCGAAGGAACCCAGGACCAACTGGTAGGAATGTCGAGCGAGCTGCTCGCGGACCCGCGGATCGGCTGGGTCTCGGTCACCGACAACCCCGGCGGCGCGCCGATGCTGCCGCCGGATTACCTGGCCGGAAAATTCTCCGGCCGGCAGTCCCAGATGGTCCTGCATCTGACCTGCAAGGACCTCAATCGCAACGGCCTGGAGGCAGCGGCCTGGAGATACGCGGCCGAGGGCTTCGAAAACATCCTGGCGATCACCGGCGACTATCCCACTACCGGGTTCGGCGGTCTGGCCGATCCCGTCTTCGACTTGGACTCGGTGGGGCTGATCTCGTTGTTGCGGTCGATGAATCGCGGCCTGAAGATCCCCAGCCGCCGCGGCGGCACCGAAACCTTCCCCAAGACGAACTTCTTCATCGGCTGCGTCGTCTCGCCCTTCAAGCGGCACGAGCGCGAGCTGATGCCGCAGTATTTCAAGCTCGTCCGCAAGCTCCGTATCGGCGCCGAGTGGGTGATTCCGCAGCTCGGCTACGACATGCGGAAGTTTCACGAGGTGAAGCTGATGCTCCAGTCGCGGGGCATCGACGTGCCGGTGATCGGCAACGTCTATCTGCTGAACCGGGCCGTCGCGAAGCTCTTCAACAGCGGGCAGTTGGCCGGCTGCGTGGTGAGCGACGCTCTGATGGAAACCGTCGAGAAATACGCGGCAGGACCGGACAAGGGACGTGCTTTTTTCCGCGAGCTGGCAGCCAAGCAGCTCGCCGTGTTCAAGGGGTTGGGGTTCTCGGCCGGGTACCTCGGCGGGATCTCCAAGGCCGCAACCTTCGGCGAGATCATCGACCTGGCCGAAAGCTACGGCCCGGAGGACTGGCGCGAGTTTCTCAAGGAAATCCAGTACAGCCAGCCCGGCGAGTTCTTCCTGTTCGACCACGACCCGCAGACGGGGCTCGCCGCTCCCGACCGGATCAACCCGGAGTATCTCCGCTCGCTGGATCGCCCGCCCAAGAGCAAGGAAGTGACTCTCTGGTACCGAATGTCGCGGCTGGTGCACGACGTCGCCTTCACGCGGGGCAAGGGGCTGTACGGTTTCCTTCAGCGAGTCTTCGGCCGCTGGGACAAGAAGCCCGGACTGATGAGCCGGTTCTCCTACTGGCTGGAGCGCGAGTCGAAACATCTGGGCTACGGCTGCCAGGATTGCGGCGACTGCAGCCTGCCCGACTGCGCCTATCTTTGCCCGCTGGCCCATTGCTCCAAGGGATCGCGCAACGGCCCATGCGGCGGTTCCTGCGGCGGGCGGTGTGAACTCGACGACAAGGAGTGCTTCTGGGCAAGGATTTACGAGCGTTTGAAGTATTACGGCGAGTCGCAGGAGATGTTCGTCGGCCCGGCCGTCCTTTACGACGCGCGGCTGAAACATACCTCGGCCTGGGCCAACACATATTTGGACCGCGACCATCACGCGTCGGCCGCACCGGCGGAAAGCGCCGACGACGAACCATCTTTGGAAAACGGGGGGACCACGAAGGATGGGAATTAAAGGCTTGACGATCATCGGTGAAAGCATCAACGACTCGGTGCCGTCGACGCACGCGCTGTTCGAGGCCGGCGATATCGAAGGACTCCTGGAGCTTGCCCGGTCGCAAGACGCCGGCGGCGCGGGCTATATCGACGTGAACGTCGGCCCGCGGGCGCCCGAGTTCATGGCCGACCTGGTCCGCAAGATCCAGGAGGTGACCGGCAAACCGCTCTCCATCGACACGCCCGATATCGAGATCGCGAGGGCCGGGCTGGAAGCGTATGACCCCGGCCGGGCCGGCGGCGCCAAACCGCTCTTGAATTCCATCTCGCCGCTGCGGACCGAGATGTTCGATCTCTACAAGGTCCGGCCGTTCAAGCCGATCCTGCTGGTGTCGGAACGCGTGGCCGGCGGCCGGTCGCAGCCTTGCCGCACCGCGGAGGAAACCTGCCAGGCCGCCCGATCGCTCATCCAGCAGGCACGCGACACTGGTTACGGATTCACGAACGACGACTTCGTCATCGATCCCGGCATTGCCCCCATCGCCAGCGATGCGGAAGGCAATCTCAAGCGGTTGATCGCCGCGATCGAGAAGATCCACAGAGATCCGGACCTGGCCGGCGTACACATGTCGGTGGGCTTGAGCAACTTCACCGTGATGCTGCCGCCAAAACGGGCCGACGGCTCGCCGCTGAAAAGCCCCTTGGAGAGTGCGTTCTTGACCAAGGCCGTGCCGCTGGGGCTCGACATGGTCATCGGGTCGGTCAAACGCAAGTACGAACTGCTACCCGAGAACCACCCGGCCATGACCTGCCTGAACCAGGTCCTGAAGGCGGACGGTTTTGACGCCATCATGCGCGTCCGCGACTTCTACTCGTAGCCCGCCGGACGGCCGGGGAAATGGGGTGTTGGAATGATGGAATAATGGGGTGACGCAGCAAACACTCCAATACACCATCACCGGATGTGCCCAGCCCCCATGCCCCAGTCTTCCAACATTTCAGTCTTCCATCACCCCATTCCCATCGCCATGACCGACGCCTCCCGCACCTTGCCTCCCGACATCGAGATCGCTCGCGCCGCCAAAATGCTGCCGATCGAGGAAGTCGCCGCTCGATTGAACATCTCCGACGACGACCTGGAACGTTACGGCAACCACAAGGCCAAGGTCTCGCTGGACCTTTACCGCCGCCTGGCAGACCGGCCTGCCGGCAAGTTGGTTCTGGTCACCGCCATCACGCCCACCCCGGCCGGCGAAGGCAAGACGACCACGAGCATCGGCCTGACCGACGGGCTGAACCGCATCGGCAAGCGTGCGGCCGTCTGCCTTCGCGAGCCGTCGATGGGCCCATGTTTCGGCATGAAGGGAGGCGCGGCCGGCGGCGGCTATGCGCAGGTCGTGCCGATGGAAGACATCAATCTCCACTTCACCGGCGACCTGCACGCCATCGGCCTGGCCCACAACCTCCTGGCCGCGGTGCTCGACAACCACATCCACCAGAGCAACAAGCTCGGCATCGATTCGCGGCGGATCGTCTGGAACCGCGTGATGGACATGAACGACCGCGCCCTGCGGAATATCATCGTGGGGCTGGGCGGGGTCAACAATGCCGTGCCGCGCGAGAGCAGCTTCGACATCACGGTCGCCTCGGAGGTGATGGCCGTCTTCTGCCTTTCCGAGTCGCTCACGGAGCTCCGCCAGCGCCTGGGCCGGATGATCGTCGGCTACACGCGCGACCGCAAGGCGGTCACCGCTGCCGATCTCAACGCGCATGGGGCGATGACGGTGCTCTTGAAAGACGCCTTGAAGCCCAACCTCGTGCAGACGCTGGAGAACAGTCCGGCCTTCGTCCACGGCGGCCCGTTCGCCAATATCGCCCACGGCTGCAACAGCGTGATTGCCACCAAGATGGCCATGCGGCTTTCAGACTACACGGTGACGGAGGCGGGCTTCGGCGCGGACCTCGGGGCCGAGAAGTTCATGAACATCAAGTGCCGCAAGTCGGGGATCAAGCCCGATGCGGTCGTGATCGTGGCGACAGTGCGGGCGCTGAAGCATCACGGCGGCGCTGCCCTGAACGATCTTACGCGGCCCAACGTCGATGCCCTCGACAACGGCGTGGAGAATCTCAAGAAGCACATCGAAAACATCCATCGTTTCGGCCTGCCAGTGGTCGTGGCCATCAACTCCTTCAGCACCGACACGCTCGAAGAGATCGAGTTTATCCGCGACAAGTGCTCCTACTTGACGGTGAAGATCGTCCGCGCGGACCACTGGGCCCGCGGCGGCGCCGGCGCCGAGGACCTTGCCCGCGCCGTCGTCGACGTGGTCGAGCACACGAAAACCGATTTCTCCCTGCTCTATCCCGACACGTGCACGCTCTGGCAGAAGGTGGGGATCATCTGCCGCGAGATCTACGGCGCGACCGACGTCCTGGCCGACAAGAAGCTCCGCGAGAAGGTCCACGCGATTCAGGACGCCGGCTTCGGCGAACTGCCGATCTGCATCGCGAAGACCCAGTACTCGTTTTCGACCGATCCGGGGCTCAAAGGGCGTCCCAAGTCGTTCGACGTGCCGCTGCGCGACGTGAAGGTTTCGGCCGGCGCCGGCTTCGTTGTCGTGCTCACCGGCGACATCATGACCATGCCGGGCTTGCCCAGAGTCCCCGCGGCGGAGATGATCGATATTGACGAGAATGAGAGGGTGGTAGGGCTGTTTTAGCCGGACGGCTTCAATCTCCCTTCGCCCGTCCGCGGGAGAGGGGCAGGGGGGGAAGGCAGTTGGCATTAAGCCGGCCCGCTGCCGAAGCCCGGTCGGCTCGTCATCGCGGGTCACGATGATGACTGGCGTGATGCCCAGCCGGATCGGCATGGAGACCCGTGAAAACACCAGCCGCAACGCGGCGCAACCCAATAGTCCAGGGCAAGTCTCCGCAGCCCTGGGAAACAAGGCCGCTCTCCCATAACCAAAGGCCCAACGGGCCGACACCAGGTTTGCGAGGTCCGTCGATCACCCGCAGGCGCGCTCGACCCTTCGGTCCTTGGACAATCATCCAGCGTTGGTTCGTCGAGGGGGCGACGGGGCTGCGTTAAGCTGCCAATGGCCTCGTGCCGAAATACACTGCCTCGCCGACCTCGCCTGCTTATCTGCAAACCGCCATACCGCACGACAACCCCAAAAGAGAAAAGCGATGCAACATCGGACCCTCTTTGTTGGCCTGATATCCTTGGCCTTGGTGGCCCCGATCGCCCGCGCCGCCGACTGGCCGCAATGGGGCGGCCGCGACTGCCGTAACATGGTTTCCGGCGAAACCGGGCTGCCCGATTTCTTCGAGCCGGGCCAGAAGTCTCCAGACGGCAGCGGCATCGATCTGACGACCACGGCAAACGTACGCTGGGCGGCGAGGCTCGGTTCCGCGGCCTACGGCAACCCGACCGTTGCGGACGGGCGCGTCTTTGTCGGCACCGACGACCTGACCGTGGCGGAAGATCCGCGGTTCAAACGCACGCGCGGCGGGATCGTCAAGTGTCTCGACGAAGCCACCGGCCGGATGCTCTGGCAGCTCGTCGTTCCGGTGCGGACCCGGCTCCCGGAAGGGCTCCTCTTCGGCCACCAGCATCTCGGGATCTGCTCCTCGCCGGCCGTGGACGCCGATCGTGTCTATGTGGTCACCAGCGCGGCGGAAGTGGTGTGCCTCGACGCGAAGGGACAGGCCGACGGCAATGACGGCCCGTTTCTCGAGGAAGGGCAGTACATGGCCGGCCCGGACGAGAAGGCGGTGGACCTGAAGCCCTCCGACGGCGACATCCTCTGGCGGTTCGATCTGATCGATGAACTGGGGATCCGCCCTCACGACGCCACGAGTTGTTCGATCCTCATTCATGGCGACCTACTCTATCTCAGCACGTCCAACGGAGTCGACAAGCCCCACGAGAAGGTCCTCGCCCCCGATGCGCCGGCCATTGTCGCCTTGGACAAGCGGACCGGCAATCTCGCAGCCCTGGAGGCCGAGCACCTCAGCAGCCGGCTTTATCACTGCCAATGGTCATCGCCTTCCCTCGGCAGGGTTGAGGACGAGACGCTGGTGTTTTTCGGCGGGGGCGACGGGGTCTGTTATGCGTTCGAGGCGATCTCACATGCAACAGCGCGGCCGGCGCCGCTCAAGAAAGCCTGGTCGTGCGACTGCAATCCGCCGGAGTACAAGTATCGCGACGGAGTGCTGATCCCTTACTACCTAGGCGATAAGCGCAAGGCCCACAGTCCCAATCAGAACGATGGCAAGTACGTCGGCCCCAGCCAGATCATCGCTACTCCCGTGCTTGACCGGGAACGCGTCTATGTGGCCATCGGGCAGGATCCGGCCCACGGGCGTGGCAAGGGACTGCTCCACTGTATCGACGCCACGAAGACGGGCGACATCACCCACACCGGCCGTGTCTGGACGTACGACGGCCTGGACCGCACCATCGGCACCGCCACCGTTGCCGACGGGCTGGTCTATATCGTCGACGTCGCCGGGCGGCTTCATTGCGTCGATGCCGACAGCGGCGAGCCTTGCTGGGTCTACGAGACCAATTCCGAGGCATGGGGCAGCCCGCTGGTTGCCGACGGCAAGGTCTTCTTCGGAACCCAGAAGAGTTTCTACATCATGGCGGCGGGCAGAGAGGCTCGCCTGTTGAGCAAGATTGCGCTTGGCTCGCCGGTGTACAGCAGCCCGATCGTCGCCAACGGCACGCTCTATGTGGCCTCACAACGATACCTGTGGGCGGTCAAGCGCTGAACGCGCAAGGGCGTCTACGCCGATTGTTCCGCCGCAGGCGGCGGAGGCCCGTGCGTCAGCACGGGGTTGCCTTTGCGGCTCCGAGCGGCTACTGGTAGTGCAGCGCTTCGCTCGCGTTCAAGCGTGCGGCGCGGGCGGCAGGGATCCAGGCGGCAGCGATGACGATGCCGATTGCGACCATGAGGCTGCCGGCCAGCATGGTGGGCCGGAAAATGAACTCGACCGTATGCCCGGTCACCGGGGCAGTCGCCAGATAGACGAGATAGGCCACACAGACCCCGGCAAGCGTGCCGGGCACGAGGCCGATGGCCCCCATCATCACGGCTTGCAGGAGGATCGTGCGCCGGACCTGCCGGCGCGTCATGGCGACGATCCGCAGCAGGCCCAACTCGCGCGTTTGCTCCAGCACGTTCATCGTCAGCGTGTTGACCACACCGATTGCCGCGACGATGAAGCCCAGCACCAGCACTCCCCACAGCGCCCCCTCGATGCGATCCACCATACCGTCGATCATCCTGCGTATGTCGGAGAGCGAATGCAACAGCGCGCCGTGCTTCTCCGCCAGGGACTGGAGCCGCTGTTTCACGTCGGCTAGCCTGCCCTGGTCGGCCTGGATGATGTAGGCGTCGACGCCGCTGACGCCGAGCAGCCGCCGGGCCACGTCGCGCTGCATGTAGACGGCCAGGCCGCCGACCAAATACTCGTCGGCCAATCCGGCGATCCGCAGCGTCCGAGTCCCCTCGCGCGTTTCGATCGAGATCGCATCGCCGGCCCCGAGCCCCGCGCGTTGCGCCAGGACCGTGGCGATCACCACGCCGCCCTCGTGCAAACGGCGGCGGACTTCCTGGGGATCCCCTTTTTCCAGGTCGAAATACATCCGCTCCGGATCGGTGAATTCGCGGACGATGATCACCACCGACTGCCCGGCCGCTTTGGCCTGAACGAAGCGGGCCGTGTCGATGTTGGTGATTCCGGGGACCTGGCGGATTTCGTCGCCAAGTTCTTCAGGCAGGTCGGCCGACAGGCCGGTGGCCATGTCGGGCATCATGGCCCGGATGAAGAAGTCGGCGGCGACGGTCTGGTGGTACCAGTCGCGGACGTCCTGCACGTTGTCGAGGATCGCATTGCCCAGTCCGATGCCGGTGCTTGCCGCCAGAAAGAGCACACCGATGGTCAAAGTAGAGCGGGCCCGGTGGCGGAGGACCTGGCGTTCGGCGAGGCGGGTCTCCGCGCCCAGAAGGGGCCGTAGCGGCAAGGCCACCCAATGCGCCAAGCGGTCCAGGCCCAGCGGCAGCAGGAAGACCAGTCCGACCAGGAGGAAAACGCCCGGCACGGGGCCGAACCCGGCCGGCAGCCAGCCGGCCATGACGCCGGTCAAAAGGCCAGCGCTCACGAGGGTGATCAGCAGGCCGGCTGCGATCGATTTGTAGGAAACGCCCTCCATATCGTCGGGTGCGACGGCGCCGAGGGCCTCCAGCGGCGTCAGCCGGCTCGCGCGCCGCGCCGGGACCGCCGCCCCAACGAGCGACAGCCCGAACCCAAAGAGGGCCGCCAGCAGGAAAGGCTGGGCCGTGAGGATCATCGACGGCAGCGAGACCTGGAGCAGTCCGGTGAGCGAGTGCGTGAGCAGGTACGCGCCGAACAACCCGACCACGATTCCCAACGCGGTGCCGATCCCGCCCATAACGAGGCTTTCGCGGACCAGGAGCCAGACGATCTGTCGCCGCGTGGCCCCGACCGCCCGGAGAAGGGCCAGTTGCTGCCGCCGCTCGCCGACGTTCATCAGGAACGTATTGAGGATGATGAAGGCCGCCAGGAGCAAGGAAAACGCCGTGGCCATCCGAAGGCCCTGGTTGCTCGAGTGGAGCGTTTCTTCGACAAGCTGGCTTCGGGCGGCGGGGCGGCGGACGTCGAGTCCGACCGGCAGCAGGCGTGCAATCGCCTCGCGGACCGTGTTGCTGCCGGCATCCGGTCGCAGGACGATCTGGATGGCGTCCAACTCGCCGTCCACGCCGAACAAGTGTTGGGCCACTTCGAGCCGCATGAAGACGAGGCCGCCCAGGCGGAGCGCGCCGGCGCCCTTGGCGTCCAGCAAGCCTGCCACCTGCATCCGCTGCATGCCCTTGCGCGTGAGGAACTTCACCTCCCGGCCGACGTCGATCCCGAGCGCTTTGGCGAAATCGGCCTCCAACACCACTCCGCCGGGTCCGTCGAGAAACGTGCCGCGCTGGACTTCATAGCGGCGCACCGCCCGGTCGCGCATCGGATCGATTCCCATCGCCACGAGCTTCACGCGGCGTCCGCCGAGATACATGATCGTGGGGCGCTGTACGACGGGCACCGCCGTCTCCACGCCGGGCACCTGCTCGACCGTCTTGAGGACTTCCTGATCGTAGCTCCCGCCGCCGTTGGCCACCACCTCCAGCGAAGCGCGGCCGGAGACGTTGGCAAACATCTCGCGGTAAGCCTGCTGGGTGGTCGAGGTGGCGATGCTTACCGAGACGACCGCCGCCACGCCGATCACCACGCTCAGGAGCGTCAGCGCCGCGCGCCCGGGCCGCCTGCGGATCGCGCGGACGCTGTATTTCCAGAGGGCGGGCGTCATGCAGCGTCTCCGGCCTCTGTGGGCGTGATCGCGGCCGGGAGATCGTCATGCTCGATGAGCCCATCGCGGAGATGCACGACGCGGTCGGCCTGTGCGGCCACTTCCGGATCGTGGGTGACCAGCACGATCGTCTGTCCGCGGTCGTCCACCAGGCTGCGGAGCATGGCGACGACGCGCTGGCCGGTGGCGGAGTCGAGATTGCCGGTCGGTTCGTCGGCCAGCAGGATCGCCGGTTCGATCACCAGAGCGCGGGCAACCGCCACGCGCTGCTGCTCGCCGCCCGAGAGTGCGCTGGGCACGTGGTCGCGCCGTTCGGACATCTCGACGAGATTGAGCATGGCCGCGGCGCGGCGGCGGGCCTCGTCGGCCGAAAGGCCGCCCAGTTCCAACGGCAGTGCGACGTTTTCCTCGGCGGTGAGGATCGGCAGCAGGTTGAACTGCTGGAAAATGAACCCGATCCGCTCGCGGCGCATAAGGGTCCGCTGGTCGTCATTGAGCGTCGCCAGGTCCTGTCCTTCGAGCAGGACCTGGCCGTCGGTCGGCAGGTCCATTCCGCCCAGCATCGACAGCAACGTGCTCTTGCCGGAGCCGGAGCGGCCCATGATTGCGAGCATCTCGCCGCGGCGGACGGCGAGGTCGACCCCCTTGAGGGCTTCCACGCGAGCGTGGCCTTCGCCGAATGCTTTCTTCAGTTTCCGCGTTTCGAGCACGTACATGGCTGGTTCCAGAGTCAAAGGCCCTACCAAAACGGGAACTGGCGCCTCGCCCACGCGCGTTTTCGAGGTGCTTACCGGTGTTTGGCTCGGAGCCAGTCCCCGTTTCTTGAACCCTACGTTTTGCCCACGGCTCGCACGATGGATAACCGCGGCGATCCGCAGGTGCTTCCATCTATCATAGCCCGCAACGAATGCGCAAGGAACGGCCGCCGGCTGCAGAGGGGTGCGGCGTTGAGGTGGCCGAATGTGCCGATTGTAACGGCAAGGCGGAATGGCGCGGCGGCTGTTTCGCGGCGGGCGGGATGGTACGATGGAGGCAAAGGCGGCGGTTTGCCGCGACGGCAACGGTTGTTCCTGTGTTTACGATGAGGAGACTCCCATGAAGCGATGGCAATGGCTTACGTTGAGGACTGCGGCCGGCGTGCTCGCCGCGGTCGGACTTGGCCTGGCGGCCCTGGGGCAGGAAGCGGTTCCGAATGAAATCTCCTACATTCCGCCGACGGCCCTGGAGCAGATCCCCGACGACGGCAAGCTCCGCGTCATCGTTTTCGGCGCCCATCCGGACGACAGCGAGATCCGCGCGGGCGGCACGGGGATGATGTTCTCCAAGCAGGGGCACCACGTGAAGTTCGTCTCGGTCACCAACGGCGACATCGGCCACTGGCAGATGGCCGGAGGCCCGCTGGCGCAGCGGCGCTATGCCGAGGTGCAGGCGGCGGCCGGTGTGCTGGGCGTCACCACCGACGTGCTGGACATCCACGACGGCGAACTCGAGCCGACCCTGGAGAACCGGCGCAAGATCACGCGCGCGATCCGCCGCTGGCAGGCGGACATCGTCATCGCCCACCGGCCCAACGACTACCACCCGGACCACCGCTACACGGGCGTGCTCGTGCAGGACTCGGCCTACATGGTGGCTGTGCCGTTCTTCTGTCCCGACACGCCGCCGGTCCGCGGCAACCCGGTGTTCCTCTACTCGGAAGACTCCTTCGAGCGGCCGAACCCGTTCCGGGCGGACATCGTGGTGGCGATCGACGAGGTGGTTGACAAGAAGGCGGAGGCGCTGGTGCTGATGGAGTCGCAGTTCATCGAGGGCGGGGCGCTGGGATACCTCAATCCCTACGACCATAGCGAAGAGGGGCGGGCCAAGGGGCGCGAACAGGCCCGCGAGGGCTTCAAGCGGCGGGCCGCCCGGACCGCCGATCGGTTCCGCGAGAAGCTGATCGAGCTTTACGGAGAGGAGAAGGGCAAGCAGGTGAAGTACGCGGAGGCCTTCGAGATCTGCGAGTACGGGCGCCGGCCGTCGAAGGAAGAGATCCGGAAGCTGTTCCCGTTCTATCCGGAACCGGCCGCGAAGAAGTAGATCGCTACGATCCGGACGAGATGAGCGTCTTGAGCCGGTCGTACTCGGGCTTCTCGAGGACGTGGATCCGTGCCGGGCCCTGCGCGAGTTGTTCGGCCTTCTTGAAAGCTGCCGCTGCCGCTTCGCGCTTTCCCAAGCGGTCGCAGGCCTGGGCGCGATGGAACCACGCCGACGCGGTGGGATCGTCGGCGATGGCGGCGTCGAGATGGCGGATGGCCTCCTCGGGTTTGCCGCGGGCGAGGTGGACCATGGCGAGGCTGTCCAAGAGCGTCGCGAGGGGGCCCGTCTCGTCGATGGCTTGCGATGCCAAGCGGAGCGCCTCGTCCAGATCCTTTCGATTCAAGGCAAGAAGGACCGCGAGGTTGTTCTGGGCGATGACGTTGGAAGGCTGCGCCTTGAGCGCTTCGCGATAGCAGCTTTCCGCCTCGGGGTATCGGCCAAGGCTCGTCTGCAACTCTGCCTCGATGAGGACGAGCGGGACGGTCCGGTCGTGCTTCCGGCCCGCGGCGGCGGCGACGGCCAGCAGACGCTGGGCGAGCTTGCGGTCTTCGAGGCAGGGCGCCAGCAATTCGAGGAGCGTCTTCTGGAGCGTGACGAAAGAGGCTTTCTCCCAGTGGCGCTCGACGACTTCGACCGCTTCGCCAATGCGGCCCAACTGGCGTAGCCAGCCGGCAAGGACCAGGGCCTCGGCCGGATCGGCGGCGGCCAGGTCGCGGAGCATGACTTCCGCCGCCGCCAGGAACGCAGACGCTTGCGGATCCTTCTTGCACTGGGCCGCCGTTGGGGCGAGAGATTGGAGGAGTTCGACGGTTTCGCGGGAGCGCGCGGCGGTCTGTTTCGGCGACGCCGCTACGCTCGCGTCGTTGGCTTGCGCGTCGGATGATTGCGTCTTACGGTTGCGATAGGCGTTCAGCCGCTCGATGGCGTCCTGGTACTTGCCTCGCTTGAGCAGCCACACCATGCGGAGCCGGACGGCCGCTTGCGATTCGGGCGCGATCTGCTCCAACCGGTTGAGCCACTCGGCGGCGTCCTGCAATTCACCATGCTCCAGCAGCCCTCGCACGTACTCGGCGAGGGCGGCGGCGTGGGAAGGGTTCGACGCCAGAAAGGTCCGCATGTGGCGGGCTTCCGCCGACCAGTCTCCCAGCTTCCGGTAGATCTCGGCTGCGACCAGTCGATACTTCAGCAGCGAGCGGTCCTGACCGAGCACATCCTCGAGAATGCCGGCGGCCTCGCGATGCCTGACGCGCTGCGGGTGGGACGCCAGGAGGAGGGCCTTCATGCATCGGTCCTCGCCGGCGGCTTGCGGCGACTGGAGGTTCTGCTCGACCAGGGGGAGCGCCAGGCGAAGGTTGCGGTAGCCGCCGCGTTGGAGGAGGACCGCGGCGAGCCCCCTCCTTGCCCAGCAGTGGTCGGAGGTCTTGGAGGGGTCGCCAAGGCGCAGCATGGCATTGAGGATGATCTCGGCGTCCTGGGGCTTGTTGTGCTGCAGATAGAACTCCGCCGCGCTGCGGAGGACGACGGGATCTCGCGGGCGCGCGGCGACGGCCTGGCGGTAGCAGGCTTCGGCCTTGTCCGGCCGGCCGAGGGCCTTGTGGCATTGGGCCAGCACGAGCACCCGGTCTTCCCCTTGAAGCTGGCGCTGGGCCTCCTCGACGGTCGCGGCGGCCTGCTGCGTTCGGCCGGTCGCAGCGAGAAACGCGACGAGCAGGATCCAGGCGGCGGGACGGTTGCGGTCCAGCTCCAATCCGCGGCGGAGGGCCTGCTCGGCTTCCTCGAGCAGCTCGGCGGTCTTGGGCGGCTGTTCCTGGTCGTTTGCCCGGGCTGCGACCGACGCGAGGAGCTGGCCGAGCCAGAGATGGTCTTGAGGATCGGAGGAGCCTTTCGCGGCCTCGCGGGCCGCGGCCAAGGCGCCGGCCAGATCGGCACGGCGGAGGCTGAGTTCGGATCCCACTCTCCCCAAGGCCAGCGTGATTCCCGGCTGGTCCGCCTCGACGCGCTGGACGAGCTTGTTCGCCTCGTCGAAGCGGCGCTGCTGCTGAAGGAGGCCGACCGCCCTGCGGACCACCTCCGGGTCGCGCACGCCCAAGTCGATCGCCTGGCGGTATTCTTCCCCGGCCTTTGCCAGATCATTCTGCTGGTGATGGATCGCCGCGGCGGCCAAGAGCGGCGGGGACCAGTTCGGACGCAAGACGCGCGCTTGCTCCAGATGCTTGAGGGCCTCCGACGATTTCAACTCGCGGTCCTTTCCCTCGGCGAGTTGCAGCCCCAGCGCTTCGCCGTAGTGCCAAAGAGCGCTCTGCCCTTCCAGCGTTCGGACCGCATCGGTCGCTTTTCTCATTGCGTCGGGATCGCGAAGGCGCCAGGCGAGGTCGATCTGGAGCGAGCGGATTTCCAGGTCCTGCGGCCGTGCCTCGATGATCCTCTCGCACAGCTTCATCGACTGCGAGTGGACCTTGTGCGCCGTGGCGACCGCGAGCAGCCCTCGCCACAGGCGCAGGCGATGGTCGGGCGGGAAACGGTCCACGTCCAGGGACAGTTTTTCCAGGAGCGCCGGGACTGCCGCCGGTTCGCGGGCGCTTGTCTGCCGCGCGCGGGCCAGTCGCAACGGGACACAGTCGCCGCAGTGTTTGGCCGCTTCTTCCGCCAGGCTCGCGACGTCGTCCCACGCCTGACGCCGCTCGGCGAACACGATGGCGGCCGCCCACAGACTGGGCTGCGAGGGATCCGCTTGCCGGGCTTTCGCGAGGAGCTCTTCCGCGCGCTGGGGTGAACCTTGGGCCGCAAGGACGTCGGCGTGCAAGAGGGTCCACTCCAAGGCGTCGGGCGCCGTGGCGGGCGGGCCCTTCAGCAGCGATTCCAGTTCCGTCCAATCGCGCTGGGACGGGTTGCGGCGGAGATTATCGGCCAGGAGGAGACGGGCCCAAAGAAGCCGGGCGCCGGCTGCCGGCTTCTCCGCCTGCATCGTCTCGCGGTGCAGGGCCAGCGCCTCGTCGACCTCGCCGGCCGCCAGCAGCAGTTCGGCGGTCTTGAGGCGCGCGGCGGTGAAGTTGCGGTCGATGGCGATCGCTCGGCGGCAGGCGGCGAGTTGCTGGTCGCGCTGACCCAGTTGAGCGTAGCATTCGGCCAGGTGATATTCCGCTTGCCGGGCCAGATCGGGAAAGGCTTCGAGCCGGGCGCGCGCGTGGTCCAGGGCGTCGCGAGCGGCCAGCCAGCGTTGTTCTTGATAGGCTTGCAGCCCCTGAAGGAATTGCACCAGCGGCTCGGCATTGCCGAGCTTCCGGAGCTGCTCGATGACCTCGGCAGCCTCCTTGATCTTCGCGCGGTCGAGGAGCAGCATGGCGAGGGTGTGCAGGAGGACCACATCGGCGGGACTGGAGTGGAGCCCTTGGCGAAGCGTGGCAACCGCAGCGTCGAAGTTGCCTTGGGCGAGTTGCGCGTCGGCCAGGACGATCCGCATCTTCCGG
>JABWBD010000443.1 GCA_013360685.1 Pirellulales bacterium | reverse complement strand
CCCGTTCGCATTTGAACCTTCCTCAGTTTGCCAAGCATGCCACGACACCGCGCATCTTGTCCAGATCAACTTCCGCCAGGGGGTGCGGAACGTGAGTAAGTAATCGTGAAGGGCTTCTGCCCACTCCAAATTGTCTTGTGTGGAGACGACGACAGAACCGCGGCGTGGCAACGACGAAAACTCAACGGATTCCGGCCGTCGCTGCTCGCAGTTGACTTCCCACACATTCAGGTCCTATCAAGCCGCAAGGATGCATGCCGTCTGAGAAAGCCCTCCGCTCAGGATTCGGCCTCGACCTGGCCCGACTTCCGCTGCCACTTCTTGCGAATCCGATTAAGCTTCCGCTCCACGGTGGTGACGGTACAATCGATTGCTCGGGCGATCTCCTCATTCGTATAGCCTTCGAGCTTGAGAACGGCCAAGAGCGAGGGATCGTCGAGCGAGTCGAGCAAGAGGCTGAATTGCTCGTTCACCGCGGCCGCGAAGTCGGGGCTCGGCTCGTCGCCCATCACTTGCTCAAAGCCGCCGACCTTATCCGAATCGCCGGGGCGCAGCAGTGCGTGTCAGACCAAGAAACTGTGCGGGGTTTTGGCGAGTTTTCGCCATCCAAGGCTAGAGCCGAGCGGATGGGCTGCCCGGCAGAGATTTCCGTTCCTGCGACGAGGAGACAAGCGATGTACACAGCTTTCCGAAACGCTGCCTGATGGTCAGATGCCGGCGGGTGGTCGTAGTCCGGCCTTTTCGTCTCCCGCCAAACTGTCCCTGTTTGGCGGGGGGAGGTTTTCCATGCGGGGCGCGGGGCGCCGTTCACCATGTGCAGAGTGCGGGAGAGGTTCTCCCGAATCGTGTGCGTGACGAGAGGCGGATTGCGCGATGCAGCAGTCCGCGTGGAGGGTGAAGGTCCTGTGGGCGTCGGAGCAGCGCCCCGAGAGATCACCGGCTTGCACGACATTCGCGGTTGGCCACAAACAGTGCCAGCAGCAGGCGCAACCGCCGGTCCCGCAGACGTGGAGTCTCCACGGTCGCCGCCGAAAGGGCTGGCCCAGACGCCGCGGGCCGAGGTGCGAGTCACGCTCACGGCAGGATCCGGATTGCAGATCGTTGAGGGCCAGGAGTTGGTTTTCCAGGGCGGCGCCGATCCGGCCGCCACGCAACTCGTCCGTGTCCGCGGCAACGGCCAACTGGCCGATTTCAACGGTCAGGCAAGCCGCACGGTCAACGTCGACTGGACGGTGCAAAGCGACCGCTACACGGAAGGCAAGGGGGACCCGGTTCCGATCGAGGTCATCGACGACAGGGACGCTCGCCTGGTGTTTATGCCGATGCCGAAGAAGAACGACGCCGGCCAAGGACCCGTCCAGCGGGAACCCAAAGTGCTGGCCACAACTTCCGGCCAGCGGCGCCGCTTCAAGATCGTGGCCACGCAGCGGCCGGCGGCCAATCTGAAAGCCTTCGTCTCCTTGACCGTGCGGGCCGGAAAGACGGGGGTCTGTCCTGCACAATTCGCCGACAACAGCGCGCTGAACATCCAGGCACAACTGACAGACAATCATTTCGAGGAGGGAACCGAGATCGAGATGATCGGCGGCCCGGACAGCGGAAACTACGAGATCGACTACCGTGTCAACGACAAGGCCCCGTCCGACGCGGATCCGAAGTTCAACACCGCGGGCGAAGAGGTGGGCCTCTTCGGCGAAAACACCGCCGGGAGCGGCGCCGAGCAGCTTGCGATCGAGGTCGATCCGGGCGAAGGCTTAGCCGTAAACAAGGCGCCTCCCCAGCCGGTCAAAGTGCGGCTCCAACCGGCGCCCTCCGGAAAAGTGAAAATCAACGTGACGCAGACCGGCGGCATTAGCCTCGATACCACCGCATTGAACTTTGACCCGACAACGCTCGAACCTCTCGCAGCAGCCGGATTCCAAACCCATTGCAAAGATCGAGCCGGGCGAAATCCTGGTGGAGCCTAGAGAAGGGCTGTACACCTACAAGTCCGGCTTGCCGAAAGTCCGTTTTGAACTTCGCCTTACCAGCGAGGCCCAAGAGCCGGTCCGCCTTTCGTTGATTTCGATGACGGGCAAGTTGGAGTTCCAACCGCGCGAACTGACAATCGCAGCCGGCAGCGCCGGACCGGTGGCCGTCGAGGCGTGGAGCAACAACACCGCGTGGTCCGGCTCGGCTACCGGGACGGCGGTGCTGGAACCGATCCGGTTTCAGGTTGCGACCGGCGATCCGCGGTACGAGAAGGCGGAGGTCAAGCCGCTCGAGGTCACGATCATCGACGATTCGCAGCAGGGTGTCTGGTTTCTCGACGAGCACCGGCGCCCGATCCTCTCGCCCCTGGAGACCCAGTCGCGGCGTCCTCGCAGCTACTGGGTCGGCTTGAGGCAACCTCCATCGAGCTCCGTGGTCCTCTTGCTCCAGTCGAGCGACGTGAATAAAGGGATCCCTGCCGATCAGGTCGTCGGAAAAGACCGGCAGTGGTACCCGGAAGGAATCCAGACCCAGTTGGTCGGAGGCGCGGACGCCGGCCGCTACGACCTCGTGTACTTCGTCGGTGAACAGCAGTCCGACGAGCGGTGGCGCCGCGGTCCGCAGAATGCCGGTTTCCCGGCCGTCAATACGGCGGGACAAGGTCAGGGTGTGGAGACGCGGTTGGTGGCCGTACCGGAGTGCCGAAGGCTCCATGTGGCGGATGCGCGACGGCTGTTGGAGAAAGCCGAACTGCTGCCCGTCGTCCCCAATGCCCTGGCAATCGACGAAGACCGGGTTACGGGCCAATCGGAGAAGGCGGGCACGCTCGTGCCGGTCGGCTCGGCGATTACCCTGGATCCGGTCCAAGGCAAGGTTCCCAAGGTTACGGCAATGCCGTTGGCAACCGCAATCTGAATCATCTCGCAGAGCCGTTTTCAAGCACAGTACAATCAGCAAGCGCCGCCCGAGCTTGCCGTGACCGTGCAAGATCCGCAACCGGACCGTTGGTTGGATCTGGGACAATCCGTGTCGCCCGGCACACTGATCCCGCGATCGCATCCCGTCCAAGTGGCGACGGCGATCTATGTCGCCATGCCGGCGGACAGTATCGGCGGCGCCGGAGGCATGGGCATGGGCGGCATGGGCGGCATAGGTATGGGAGGTGGCATGGGCGGCGGTTCAGACCGCCATCCTCAAAGCGGCGGAGGGGGCGGCTTCTTCTGACTGTTTTCGTGAACGGAAGGAGCCTACTAGGAATCGAGATCGACCATCATCCCGAGCATGGCGGCCCGCGACCGCCCCGACTACCTCCGCCACCAACACGGCCCGCTCGTCGTCGGTCAGCCGCAGCACCTCGCTGACCATTGCGATGACGATGCCGTCGACGCCGCCCGCGAGATTCCAGTCGATCTCGCGCCGCAGCGCCACCCGGTCAATCGACCAGTCGTCGTTCCAGGGAGTCTGGATCACGGACAGGACTCCGGCAAGTTCCACGGACTACCTTCCGATCCGGGCGACGGCGTCGATTTCGACGCGGATCCCGCCGTACAACTGCGAGCCGACAGTGGTCCGCGCGGGGAGCACGCTCACGCCGCGGCTCGCGAAGAACGCGCGGTATGCCTCGTTGAAACGCGGGAACTCCCAGATGTCTGCCAGGTGGACAGCGCATTTCACGATGTCGTCCACCGTGCCGCCCGCGGCCTGCACAATCTTCTCGACGTGTTCCAACGTCTGAGTCGTTTCCTCCTCGATGGTCCCGAGGAGGACGGCGCCGGTGGCAAGGTCGAGCGGACCCTGGCCGCTCACGTAGAGCCAGCCGTCGTCGGTGAGAATGCCGGCCGAATAGGCGCCGGTGGAGACTCGCTTGTCGGGGTGGCGAACGTCGTGTTTGCTCATGGGCGGAGATCCTCCGGAAACGGCCAGTTGCGGAAGTCGTCGAGGAAGGTGAGAAACGCGGATCGAGCGGCCGACAGCAAGTGGCGGCCCTTTTCGGCGGTGGCGAGGCGAGGATCGCCGCTGCCGCCGGAGGAGGAGATGCGGTGGGTCGGCCAGGCCATGACGATGCCGCGGCCCGGATGCTCGTCCTCCCACGGTATCCAGCCGCTTGCCGGGGGCCGCCGTGCGCGGCCGGCCTGGGCCAGGTCGACGCGCTCGGGGAAGATGTGGAGCATCATGCTCGTCTCGTATTCGCAGGCATGGCTGAGCGCGGGCGTCTGCATGGGCGGCTCCCCGGCGAACGCCTTGCCGGCGACTTCCCAGTAGGTTGCCAGCGCGACAAGCGGCGGGGCCGTGTCGCCGGAGTGCGCGTGGCTGAGCGCCGCCAGCGCCTGGCGGACGGGCACCATGTTGCCGCCGTGGCCGTTCAACAGCAGAATCCGCCGGAAGCCGGCCGCCAGCAGACTCTCCGCCAACGCGACGACGACCTCCGAGTAGAGCGCCGCGGGCAGGCTGATCGTGGCGCCGAACGCGAGGTGGTGGTGGCTGGAGCCGTAGGGGAGCCCTGGGCAGAGCACGAGGAAGTCGGGCCGCGCGGCTTCGAGTTCGCCGGCCAGGTGGGAAACGATGGCGTGATCGGTGCCACTTGCCAGGTGCGGCCCGTGCTGCTCGATGGCGGCCAGCGGCAGCAGGGCGACCGCGCCCGGGGCCACGCGCGCGAGTTGAGGCCAGGAGAGGCGGTCAAAATGCATTGCATTCCGTCCGGGCTGAAGGTGAGCGATTTTCCGCCACGATACCATTCGAGGGCCGCATAGTCCAGACTACTCCTGATATCCGAGCGAAGGCCCGCATGCTCCGGTTCGTCCTTTCAGGCGGATTTGGGACGTACCGCGGGGCTTTCGCCGCTCGCGGCGCGTCGTCATACTATCCTTCACGCGGGGGCCCGATCCATGATTGTATCGCCAAGAAAAAGGAGAAAGTGATGCGTACGACTCAATTCGCTTGGGGGCTGGCTGCGATCCTGGCGACGTCTGGGACCGCGGCAGCGCAGGGGCCGTCGGGAGGGCAATTCAGCGGGCTGGAGATGAACCTTGGGAATCTCCACCGCATGTCGAAAGCCCAGTCGCGATCGATCAGCCCGGAAAACTTCACCGGCGAGAAAGGCAAGGCGGGCATGGCTACCGAAGGGACCGGCAAGGGAGCGGCTGCCGACCTGGGTCAGGGCTGGAAGGTCTCGCCGTCGGTGGTGATCAAGGCCAAGAGCACCTTCACGCTGGCGGAAATCGACGGCTCCGGCGCGGTCCAGCAGATCTGGATGACGCCCGCCCCGCTGGATAAGACCCGGCTCAATATCCTGCGGTTCTATTGGGACGGCGAGGAGGAGCCTTCGGTGGAAGTGCCGCTGGGCGACTTCTTCGCGTGCGGCTGGGGCAAGTATTGCCAGATCAACTCGTTGGCCGTCTGCGTCAACCCGGGCAGCGCGTTCAACTGCTACTGGACCATGCCCTTCCGCAAGAAAGCCAAGATCACCATGGAGAACCTCGACGAGAAGGACATGCGGCTCTACTACCAGATCAACTACACGCTCTGCGAGGTGCCGGACGACGCTGCCTGCTTCCACGCCCAATTCCGCCGCGTCCACAAGCTGCCCGCGAAGACCGTGTACACCATCCTCGACGGTGTGAAAGGCCGGGGGCAGTATGTCGGGACGTATTTGGCCTGGGAAGTCCGCAGCCCGGGCTGGTGGGGTGAAGGCGAGATCAAATTCTTCATGGACGGCGACCAGGATTGGCCGACGATCTGCGGGACCGGCACCGAGGACTACTTCTGCGGGTCGTACAACTTCGAGAACCGCGAGACACGGCTCTACCAGACCTTCAGCACGCCTTACACCGGCCTGGCCCAGGTGCTCCCGCCCGAGGTGATTTACCTGCCGGGGCAGCGTTTTGGGCTCTACCGCTGGCACATCGCCGATCCGATACGCTTCGAGCAGGACCTGAAGGTGACGATCCAGGCGCTCGGGTGGCGCGAGGACGTGAAAGGCCGCTACCTGCCGCTGGAGGACGACATCGCCAGCGTGGCCTATTGGTACCAGGCGGAGCCCCACGCGAAGTTCCCCGCGCTTCCGAAGGGGGAGGAATTGGTGATCAAGCCGCTTGAGGTGAAGATGCCGGAGAAAAAATAGGCGGCTCGTTACTCTTCGGCCGGGGCGAGGGGCAGGCCCTTCGACAGTCGTCAAGTGGCCATTCGGATGCTGTCTCAATCAAGTGTACCAGAGTCCAAGCAAGACCACCTTGGTCACTGCCTCGACCGTGCCGTCGCCGCCGTTGTCGAGCGTGCGGCGGACGAGGCGATCGAAGCGGTCGTACAGGCTTTCTGCTGTCGCGGAGAAAAGCACGCTATCCGGCGAAATCCCCTTGTCTTTGCTTGTCACCGGACGATCACCGACTCTTCCGGCGTGGCACGGGGCTCTTGCGGACGCTCACCTTCAACTGAACGATCGGCGCGGACCCATTCCGGGCCTTGCATTT
>JABWBD010000442.1 GCA_013360685.1 Pirellulales bacterium | reverse complement strand
GTGCATCTGAGCGACGCGGCCATCGTCATCCGGCCCCGCCGTCACTCACGCGGTTGGAAATTTGAAGAAATGGCCTCGCAGACCCGCGGAAAGTAAGTTCCAGCTTCTGACAAACGGCCAAATCATAGCCGCGACGATTCCACGCTTGCCCGTGGTTCTTCCCGTGCCGAGGGCGGCATTTTCGTTCCGGGACCCATCTTGACTTCCCCGGGCGGCGGATGCAAACTCAGTCGTGCGCCGTCGGGTCGAGTCCGCCGTGGACCGGACCGTGGGCGCCCTAGCAAGGAGACAAGCCATGTCGCAAATCACGCGTAGAGAGTTCGCGGTGAGGTCGATCCAGGGCGCCGCGGCGGCATCCGTGTTTCAGGTCGCCCGGAGCGTCCGGGCCGGGTCGGCCAATGAGAAAGTCGTGCTGGCCCTGCTGGGCGCCGGCGGCCGCGGCCGGCATGTGATCCAGGGGCTTGCGTCGCTGAAGGATGTGGAAATCCGCTATGTCTGCGACTTGGAGGAGGCCCGGGCCGCGGACGCGGCCCGCGCCCTGGAAGCAGTTCAAGGCACCGCGCCCAAGACCACCAAGGAAATGCGCCAGGTATTCGACGATCCGCAGGTGCACGGCGTGGTGAACGCCACGCCCGAACAGTGGCACGCCCTGGGCACGATCCTGGCCTGCCAGGCCGGCAAGGACGTTTACGTGGAAAAGTGCATCTCGCGCCGCGTGGAAGAAGGCCGCAAGATGGTGGAGGCGGCACGCAAGTACAAGCGGATCGTGCAGGCGGGCACGCAGCACCGCAGCGGACCCTACGCGGCCGCCGCCCGCCAGTACATCCGCGACGGCAAGCTGGGCGAGGTTTTTTATGTCAAGGTCTGCAATCTTCTGCCCGGCGTCTACGGCGGCTATCCGATGCGCAAGGCGGCGTCGGGTCCGCCGCCCGCGGGCTTCGACTGGGACCAGTGGCTCGGCCCCGCCCCGGAGCGGCCCTACGACGCCCAGGTCCACCGCAACTGGCATGGCTACTGGGATTTCTCAGGCGGGAATTCCTCCGACGGGATCCACCAACTCGACCTGGCGAGGATGGTGCTGGGCGAGCCGCCGCACCCCAAGTCGGTCACCTCGATGGGCGGCCGCTGGCAGTTCGACGACGGCGGCGAGATGCCCGACGTGCAGGTGGTCAGCTTCCAGTGGGACAAGCTGGCGATGAGCTTCGAGAACAACGGGTTTTCCACGGTACAGATCAAGACGCCGACGAAGATCCGCCCCGACGATTCCATGCCCAACTGGCTCCAGAGTTCCACGCGGATCGAGATCTACGGCACCAAGGGCACCATGTATCTGGGCCGGCATTTCTTGGGCTGGCAGGTCCTCGTGCCGGGCAGCAAGATCGCCGCCGAGCAGTTTGAAGAGGACCCGCAGAAGATCCACTTCCAGAACTTCGTCGACTGCATCCGCACGCGCAATCTTCCCAACGCCGACGTGGAGCCCGGCCACATGGGCGCCTGCCTGGAACACCTGGGCAACATCGCCTACCGCCTGGGCAACCGCCAATTGACGTTCGATCCCAACTCTGAGAAGTTCATCGGCAACGAGGAGGCCAACCAGTATCTGCTCGCCGCCGCCCGCAAGCAGTATCGAATCCCGGACGTGATCTAGCCGATCAAGGTCACAGTGCAGTGCTCCGTCGATCTTCGATCGACGGGTGCAGCCGAACTCGTGAGAGTCCATGGCCAGAAGTGTCACCACTTCTGCCACCTGTCAATCGAAGATTGACGGAGCAGTAGGCGGGGCCGTTACGGTACACTCGTCCCGGCCAGGCAAACCAACTTCCCATCCCGTGTCGACACAAACAGCTTTCCCCCGGCGGCGGCCATGCCGTCCCAGAGCGGAGCGGGCAGTTCCCTCCTGCCGAGGATCTTGCCGTCGGCCGCCGATACCGCCGTCAGGCCGCCCTCGGAACCAGCGGCCAGGAGCGTGTCTCCGGCGAGGATCAAGGCTGCGATGATCTCGTTCGGCTGCCTCTCGTCGAGCACCGGCGATTGCCACTTTGCCCCGGCCGCCAGGCGATCGCTCTGCCAGACGTCGCCTTCCTTCTTGCGGAAGTTCTCGCTCGTGGCCCAACCGGTGGGCCAGGCCGTGTTGAACTTCTCGCCTTGCGCGAAGTCGCGGCGGAACAGGCTTCGCTGGTCGCGGAGAACGCCGAGGACGCTGTTGCCGCGATACACGGCCAGGTGCCGCATCTGCGACACGGTGTCGCCGCCGTGCCGCGGCTGGTGGCGCGGTGCATAGGTCCAGCAGCCGCGCGGGACGGCCGCGTCGAAACCGTCGCTGTTGAGCACGGCGAAGGCGTCGAGCGCTTTGCAGGTCATCTCGCCGGTCTGGGCGTCGAACAGCCATCGCGACATGGCCACGCTTTGGTTCTCGCGGTGCAACAGATCGAAGTTGTCGTATTCCAGGCCGCTGGAGCCATAGAAATTCGTGGTCGGCACCGTGTCGAGCCGCTTCATCCAGCGGACCTTGCCCGTGGCCGGTTCGACGGCATAAACGAGGATCCCGCCGTCAGCCAGCGGTTGCCGGCCCGCCGCAAAATAGGCCACGTCCTCCACAACCAACACACTCCCCGGCACCGGCCACGGAGATTCGACCTGTCCGTAGGCTACGATCTGTTCCTCGCTGGGCGCTGCACGAAACCGCCATGCCACCCGGCCATCGTCCGCGCGGATCGCATAGACCGAACCGCTCTTGGAGCCGAAAAGGCACAGACCGCCATAGAGCGTCGGCGGAGTGTCGACCCGGCCGTCCGCCGTGAATCGCCAGCGAGCCTGCCCCGTGGTCGCGTCCAGGGCCACCACTTCGTGCGCATCGGGCCGGGCCACGACCGCCATCCCGCCGGCAATCACCGGTGCCGTGATCGGGCCGTGGACGAACGGATTCTCCCGCCAGTCCTGCACAACGGTCCCCTCGGGCCAGTCGCCCAGCGACGCCGTCCAGAGGACCGAGAGGTCCTTCGGCAATGCCTCCGGCGCGCTGCTGCTCCGCCAGGCGTCGTGGCGGTAGCAAGGCCAGTCGGTGGAGAGCGGAGAGTCGAGAGTCGAGGGTCGAGAGCCAGAGGGAGGAGGCGAGGGGCCGTTGTCTGCATACACCGGGCCGCGTTCCAGTCGCTGGTCTGCCCTCGACCCTTGACCCTCGACCCTCGACCCTTCCGGGGCCATGGCGGCGTAGCCGCGGAGCATCGGCCAGCAGACGCAGTGTTTCGGAGTCACGTAGATCAGGCCGTTGGCCGGCACCCAGCCGACATCTCGGCCGCAGGCGGCCTTGGTGATCCGGTTGTCGTCCATCTTCCCGGTCGCCAGGTCGGTCATCTCCATCTCGCCGGAGAAGAGAAAACGTGCCGTGGCGACCGGCGGGAAGCAGTGGCACAGACCGGCCGGATACTTCTGCTTCACCTCGCCCGTCTTCGGATCGAGCGCCACGCATTGCCGGTCCTCCAGGACCCAGAGCAGTTCGCCGATGAACATCGCGCGGGCCTGCTTCATATGGTTCATGCTCGGCACGAAGTCGCGGCTCCAGAGAAGCTTGCCGTCGGCGGCCGAGAGAACATGGACCGCGTTGCCCTCTTTGGTGTCGTTGAGCGTAGAGACTTCCAGGGCCACCAGGTCGCCGTGGCAAACGGCACGCCGCACCAGCCCCAGCCAGGGATACTCGCTCTGCTTCCAGCAGATACTGCCATCGGCCAGGGTGAGGCTCACGGCCGCGGGCTTCTCGCCGCGGCGTACAGAGCCCTCCATCAGGAACACGGCCTCTTTCGCGGCGATCACCTCGCGCGGCTCTGACGCTTCGTACTTCCACTTCAGGTCGCCGCTCTCCAATGCAACCGTCCGCACCGACTGTGCATCGATCGCCAAGAACGTGTCGCCGACCACCAGGAGTTCCGTCGGCTTGCCCGCCGCGGGATACGACCGCACCGGTTCGCCCGTCCCGCCGTCCAGCACCGCCACGCTTCCGTCGGTCACGACGAGCAGCCGGTCGCCGGCAGCCACCGGCCGGACGCTGCCCGGCGCGTACTGAAACGCGAACCCGCCTCGCGCCGGCGACGGCTTCAGATTGCGTTGCCACAGACGCAGGCCGTTAAATGCGTCACGGGTCCAGACGCCGCCGTAGTAGTTGCGGCCGTCGGCGGTGACCATATTGCTGACTTCGACCGAAGGGCCGGCGACCCAACGGACCCGCCGCGGCGGCCCGACGAGCGTGTCCTGCGAGACCGCATTTCCATCGGCCGCATGGCGAGGATGGGTCCACTGGTCCATCGCGGCCGGCCAGGGCTTGCGCGCCACGTGCCAGCCGCAACGGTCTTCCGCAACATCCAGTCCTGCCGGCGGAATGGCCGCCGTGTCGATTCTGCCCTGCCACAGCAGGATCCCGCCGGGGCACAACACGCGCGCGACTTCGGAAAGGACCGGGGAAACCCCTGAGTCCTTCGAGATCACAACGACGTTGACGAGGTTTTCGGCGTAGGGAAGCGCCTCTTTGGGCGAACGATCGATGACGGAGACTACCCCGTAGAGCCCTTGCGCCTGAATGGCGCCGCGGGCTTTGGCCACCTCCGACGCGTCTGGATCGAGCACCTGGGCAATGAATCGGCCGGTGCGAGCCAGTCGCGCAACCTGCTCGAGGTCGTTGCCCCCGAGTTGTACACAAAGGCCGCCGGAGACCCCCAGATCGCCGGTTACCGCGGCGAGATCCTCTGCCCCCTTTGCCGGCGCGACGGCAAGGGCAAACGGGAAGACCATGAGCAGGGCCAATGGGATCCGCACGAGCGGGGCAGGATTGCGATGTCGCATGAGGAGTTCCTCGGAGGTTCCAGCACTTCGGACAGGTCCTGCCATGATAGCCTGAGCAACGTTCCGGCACAATCACCACCGCACCCGAGCGAGCGGCGCTTCGTCCGTTAGCGGTTCGAGTCTGACACGGATGCTCTCAAAGACTTCCGGCACAAACCACTTCACGCCGACACTCGCATCGACGATTACCACACTCATCGGTCCCGGTCCTCGCGCACGAGCTCCAAGCTATCGCTGAAGGTCCGGCCCGAGGTCGCCAGGCGTTGGTAAATCTGGACACGCCGCGCAGCTTGCCTGACCGGTGCACAGCCTTCGCGAATCCCGCGAGTGTCCCTTCCGGCAAGGCTGCTCCTGGGCTTGGCCCAGTCCAAGCCGCAGTTGCCGACTACGGCAGAACGGCCTCTCCTCGCCACGTTGCCATCGCTGGTGCGTCGGACTAAATAGAGTTGCAGGATTCCGGGAGGCGGAGCAATCCACTGTAAGGAACGCCCTCCGTGGCGTTCCGTTCGCTTCGGAACTCGGCGGAACGCCACGCAGCGCGTTCCCTACAGTCGGTTCTCCCAGGATCATGCAAGGTCATTTAGAAGTGAAATCGCTTTCCGGCCTGGGCCGCGCTCCGCTGGACCAGGAGGCGATCGATTGGCTTTACGCCAACGGCATCCCGTCGACCGGCAGCATGAAGGCCGCCCCGGTGCCCGGCGCGATCGACCTCTGCGCGACGCTCCTGCGCCTCTACGGCACACGATCGTTCGCCGAAGCGGTCGCCCCGACGCTGGAGTTGCTCGACGCCGGTCGCACGCTCCTGTGCATCGCTTGGTTCGTCGCCGCCCCATTCCAAGGGTGGTAGCCTACTGGTCCTCGGACACGATGACTGTACAATTGAGGCGGATTGATCCGCAATCGGTTGGCTTTCCGGAGAAGCAGCCATGATATCGGAAGAATCGAAGGCCGTGCTCGAGAGGGCACGGCAGGTTTACGAGTCCCAGTTTCGCCAGGAGCTGGAACAGAAGCACCATGGCAGATATTTGTCTATCGAGCCGTCGTCTGGCAGGTATTTCCTCGGAGACACTCTTGACGATGCCGTGAATGCGGCTCTGGAGACGTTCACGTGCTATCTTGATTGGTTCAGTGGGACGTACCGGACGCAGGTCGTTGCAAACGATGGTCGGTTTCCGTTGCTCGGAACGATGTTGCCGGCCGGCAGGAGGCTAACGATCGACTACAAGGCGAAGACTGTGACGTTGGACTAGTCGCGAGGAAGTCCCGCGCTCACGAATCTCGACTTGCAGGAGGAAACCAGTACCGTGGACATTGCAGGTTCCAAGCCGCACGAGTTTCCGTCCGACGCTCCCTGGCGCGCGGTGCAGCGCAGGATCGACACGAAGGCGCTGGTCCTCGATCTGCTCCAGAAGCATCCAGAGGCCGCGCCCGACGAAATCGCCGCCATGCTTGCCAGGTCGGGAATCCAGGTCAACGGCATGCTCATCGCACACCTCGTTCAGGAATATCGCCGAAAAGCTGGAAGAGGGGGATCGATTCATGGATAGGCTATTGTTCGCTGTTTTGATTTTGGCCACGGCTCACTCCGCCGCGGACGACTCGATCGGCTGGCATGCATCCGGCCACGGC
>JABWBD010000042.1 GCA_013360685.1 Pirellulales bacterium | reverse complement strand
TGGACGAGCCGGCCGAGGAAGAGCCGATCGGCAAGGCGCTGCGCCAGGTGGTCCGGCGCCTGGCCGACGCCTACAACGAGTCGAAGCTCAACACGCCCACCAAGCTCGTGCTCTTGGTCGTCGGCCTGTTCGCGCTGCTTTCCACGAGCGGCGCCTGGCTCCCGCTGGTTGTCATTCTGGCGACGGCCTACGGCTGTTACTGGCTGGTCCGCGAGATCGTGCTCACCGTCCATCGGCAGCGGCGGCCGATCCGCGTGCCGCCTCCGCCGCCGGTCCGAGGAAGCGATCAGCCAACGGCAGTCCATGTTCAGCCGGCGGATCTGCGGCGAGAGGCCGAAGACGCGCGGCGCGGCGCCGATCGGGTCCACGCGGTGGCGGTCGCGGCGCACCGACGGAGGCGCTGGCATGAAGCGGGGGAGTACGCCCTGCCGGTCAAGCCGCCTCGCCAAAAACTAGCCGAGCTGCTCGGTTCGATGGTCGGGGGCGCATTGGTGGCCATGACCATGTGCCTGGTGATGGTCATCCTCAACAGTTTCCGTTCCACCGAGCCGCGGCCCGAGCAATACGCCTGGCTGCTCCTGGTGAGCACCGCCGGCGCCTGGGCGATCATGGTTCCCTCGAAAATCTGGGAAGCGAGGCAGGGCGACGCGATGGTTCGCCGCTTCGTGCTCATGGTGATCGGTCTGGGGCTGGGCGTGATCGCGTTCTTCTCGGCGGCCTACCTGGAGGTCGACCTGCCCTACGATCCCAAGTTCTCCCAGCCGCACAGCTACCAGTTGCCGCCCAGCTTCTACAGCGGCGGCCAGCCGCTGCTGATGGCTTATCTTGCCTGCTTCGGATCGCTGTTTGTGTTGATCCGTTGGTGGCGTCAGGCCGATCCCTTGCGAACGACGCGGATGAGCCTCGGCGCGATGATTATTTCGGTGGTCTTGGCGTGGTTCGTGGCCGCCATGTGGGTCTTCCCGCAGCCGTGGCTGATGATGGCGGCCGGGGCGATCTCGGCATCGGTCCAATTGGCCAGTCCCTGGATCCACCCGAAACTTCGGCAGTCCAACGGAAGGATGCGGTAAGATGGCTATCACGTGGTTTGTCGTCTTCGGCCTGCTTCTCATGCCGCTGCTCGGCCTGGTTTTGTCGGGAGTCGTGGTGCTGAGCAACGAGCGGTTCCGCGCCGTCGTCAAAGCGCTGCTGGCGGTGCCGCTGGTCGTCGTGCTCGCCTTTGGGGTGTTGGCTGCCTGGCGGAAATCCGTGGTGGTCCCGGACGGCAGCGAAGTCGCCGTAGTCGATCGAAGCGAGATTGCGATCGCGCCATCTCCGGACGGCACTCGGCATCAGGTCAACCGTCCGGCCGTTGTGAGCGAGAATCCGGCACCGCCGAGCGCGACCGAATCTGCGGGACCCAAGGACGGTGACGTCCAACGGTTGTTCCGTGCTCTGTCCAGGGCATTGCTCAAGACGATGGCCGACAGCAATCCCTCGGAGGTTCCCCATGCGGTCGAGAAGGTCTCGGAGAAGTCCGCCATCGCCGGTCCGATCCTGGCCGAAAGGATGCCGCAGCCGGGGCAGCCGGACTGGGTTGATGCGGCGCCGCAGCAGGTCGGGGGAGGCTATCGCATGGCCGTCTCGGTCGGGCCGTACGCCACGCGCGGGGAATGCGATCGTGAATTGCCCCGCGCGTTGTGCGCGGCCGTGGACGAATACGTCGGGCAGTATCTCGGGCCGGAAGCGGCCGGCCGCGTGGAACTGCCGTCGGACTACGTCCAACAAAACGTCGTGCAGCAGGAGTGGCTGGAAACTCGCCAGGTGAGTGTCAGTCCTACGAAACAGATCCCGATGGTCCGGCTCCACGTCCTCCTGGAATTCGACCGCGAGGTGAACAACCGCATCGACGAGGCATGGCGGCAGGCGGTGGTCCACAGAAAACTCTGGACCCTGGGCAGCGCCGGCACGGTACTGCTTCTCCTGCTCTCCACCTTCTGGGCGTACCTGAAAACCGACCTGGCCACGGCCGGGGCCTACCGCGGCCGACTCCGGTTCGCGACCGGGCTTGCCGTCGCCCTCGTTGTCCTTGCCGGCCTGGCGGCGCTGGGGTAGCGGCCGCTTTGCCGAGCCACGGCGCGGGAAATCCTCGCGGCATCAATCGCCGAGGGGGTGATACGGCTGAGTGTCTTGGCCGGCTTTCGCAGGCTCGGGAAGCACGCGAAGGGACACTTCGAATTGGGCCGATCGTCCGGCGTCTCTCTCGGCGCCATCGCCCAGCGCGGTCCAAACCGCCACCCACCGCTCCCACGCCACGGGGTTCTCTTTGAGCAAGAGACGAGAGCGGTCCAGGGGCGGCCACGAGGGCAGCGCCGTCCCGTCGCGGTCGCGGGGAACCGCCGGCCCGTTGTCGAGATCGTAGTGGACCTCGGTATCCAACGTCTCTTCGGGCCACACGACCAGGCCCCGCTCGTCGGCCTCGTACAGGCAAGTCGGCGAGGGGAGCTGCAACTCGATTTCCTGGTGCGCCAGGTCGATCCCCGCCGCCTTGTACAGGCCCAGTACCGCCGCTGCCAGGGCCTCTACCTGTGCGGGCGATCGCTCCTCGATCGCCTCGGCGCCGTTCACCCCGGCGAGCAGCCATCGGTCGCCGGTATGGAGCGTCATGTTCAGAATCCCTCCGGCGCCGTCCGAGTCCCGGAGTTCCGCGCGGATGCGGTTGGGAGTCAACTGGACGCTTCCCATCCGGACAGGCCGGTCGCGATAGCACTCGGCTTCATTGAGCAGCCAGACCAACTCTCTCTCGACGAAACGGCGGACGTCGGTTTCCATTCCGCGGAGGGCATGCAGGTGTTTCCGCACCTGCCGGCGACGGCGGTCGGAGCGGGTATCGATCTGGGCCCTGCGAAGCTTGGCGTAGCGCTTGGGGATCGTACCCGAGTGCAGCCCCCAGACCAGCAATCTCCGGACGGTCTCCCCGTGTTTGCCGACGATCACCGGCCGGAGCAACGGCGGCCGGTTCGCGGCATAGAGCCGCCAGTTCTCGCGGAGTTCCCAGGCCAGGAAACCGAAGATGCCTGGGATGGCCGTAATGACCGCCGTGGCGACGGTGATCGCCAGCCCCTTCTCCATTGCCAGCTCGAGCACTCCGACCAGCGCCGGGATGAGCGGCAGCAGGACCTTGTGCGAGACCGTCACCACGGGGAAGTGCTTGATCGGATTCACCTGCGGCTCAATGAGCAGGTTGATGCAGAAGCGGGCGACGTAGGCGATGCCGAACCAGACCACTCCCAGCGCGGCCTTGCCCCATAAAGCGACCCGGCTTTCGCCGGACCGGAACCGCAGCCACTCGTCGACGCTGTACAGGACCCGTTCCGTGATCGCCAAGGCCCCGCGGAAAACATCCATGATCAGCCAGAACGACCGCGCAATCACCTGCACGCCGACCCAATGCCAGGCGCGGCCGATCCAGTCGGTGGCCAGTTCCTCCAGGTCCCGCCCGAGCCGGGAATTCAGGAGCAAGTTTGCACCGACAAACGCCGACACGGTACCCACCGGGTTGTTCTGCCAATTGCCGATCAGGCGAGGCATCACCCAGTAGATCAAAGCCGTCAAGGCGGCCGGCTTCACGCCGAAGCGGACCAGGCCGCGGAAAACCCGGGACCGGAGGACCCTCTGGACCGCCTCCAATTCCATCACCCTCCGGGGCAGTTCGGTGAAGACGAACCGCGCCGCCCGCGCGACGGACCGGGAAAGCTGCACCAGTCCACGGCGGACGGTCTCGGCATTGATCAGCAACAAGAGGAAGATCCCCAGCGGCAGCACCGTGGTCATGTGCTCGATGCCGGGCTCTTCGCCGGTCAGGGCTGCGACCAGGTGCTGCACGCCGGCCTCGACGACGTAGGCGCCGCCGAAGGGCAACACGAGATAGCGCATCAGCAAGCGGCCCGACCTCGTGCCGAAAGCCAGTGAACTGAGCCGTTGGATAGCGCGCATGTACGACTCGCCGGGCCGATAGACCCCGTCCAGCGCGGCGGCCATCCTGCGGTCGGCGCGGAGAAGCTGGTCTCCGAGGACGAGCTCCTTCGGGCCGGAAAGATCCCTGGCTTTGACGTTGTTGCGGGCCACGGCGTCGCGAAGATCGCCCAGGTTGAGGAACCCCCGATCGAGAATGCGATCGATCAGTTCTTCGACGAGTTTCCTGAACGCGACGCGTTCGACCGTATCGGCGGGAAGGAACTCCGCATCCCGCAGCGCTTCGCCGATCACGGGGCGAAGGCGGCTGCGCAACTGCTCCTCGGTTTCTTCCGCCGTCTGATGGAGGATCGTGTGCAGAGTGCGGCGGTGGTTATCTGGGATCCGCACGGCAGCGACGCGGCGGATGGCCGCCTGCAGATGCCGAAAGACGAGGACCTCCATCAACCACGGCAGCGGGCGCTTCAGCGGGCGCCGGCCGAAGGTCCGGAGCCACTGCCAGACGTCCAGCGCGTAGACGTTCCGCTGCCGGTCGTTGCAGATTTTCTGCAGGTCGAAGAGCAGCCGGGTCTCGGAGCTCCACAGGCCCGCGGCGCTTCGGGCCGCCAGGGCCGAGATCGACTCCCTCCAGGAGTCGGCTTCGGAATCGGAAAAGCCGAGCACGTCCTGAAGGGCGAGGACCATGCGGTGGATATTCCCTCGCAGCGCGTTTCGGAGGCGGTGCTGGGCGCCATCGGGGGCGCGCTGGCGGGCTCGCTGCAAGAGGATGCAGGAGCGAACCAGGTTTCCCCGCGCGGCAGCCGCGTCGGCACGGTCCAGAAGCCGCCGGTAGGCCTGGAGCGAGCGCATTCGGCGGCCGCGCGAAGCCGGCAGTTCCCCGGGATCGAGGACGGCGGGGCTGCCGTCGTCGCCCTCGGCCAGGTCCGGCGGCTCCGCCCCGCGGGGCCGCGTGGCGGCGTAGAGGCCGTCCGAGTCGATCATTTCCGCCAGGACCGCATCGATCGGGATGTCGTCGTCCGCTGCCGGAAAAAAACGGGGCAGTAGCCCCGATGCGAAATGCTTCAACTCCAGGTATACGGCGGCAAACTCGACGAGCGCGGACCACGGATCCGCGCCGGCCGCCAGGCGGCCCTCGTGAAGCAGGATGCTGCGGATTTCGTTGAACCGCGGCATCCCGATCTGCTCGAGCCGCCGGCGGACCTCCGCCGACGAGAGTTCTCCGGACGCCCGTCTCTCCTCCAGCCAAAGGTGCACCCGGCTGTGAAACAGGAGACGCCAGTAGCGAGTGAGCATCGTCGCGGGCGGAGTGGCCGGGAAATCGTCCGCTTCCGGCTGCGGCAGCAGAATCAACGTCTGCGGCAGACTGTCGGCGGGCTGGTCGAGCTCCACTAAATCGACGATCTCCAGCAGCGTTTCGCGGCTGACGATGCAACTGGTCTCGTGGGGAAGTTGGATCCGGAGCCGGGGAAGCTGGTGCCGGCGCCGAATCACGCGACGCAGGATGCGCGCGGGCAACAGCCGCACGCGCCGGTCGACCGCGGCAAGGGCGGCGACCAATTCCTCCAGATCCGAATGGGGTGGAACTGATGCGCCGGCAACGGATTTCGCCTCAGATGCTGTCTCCATTCCTGAGTTCAGGCCCTCGGAGGGCGGGCCGCCTTAGCACTTTTCTCCTCGTGCGGCTCGGTCCGGCCGGGCCTCGCTCGACCGCAAGCGGAAAGCGTGTGCGAGGGCCAGCCGGGATCAACGGGAATGCGCGTTTTCGGCTTGCGGTTCCACGAGCCGCATTCCGCCGCGCGGTAGCAAGGTTTGGATCTGCGCCCCGTCAGGCGGTTCGACCAAAGCGGAGGGCACGGGACTCGAACCCGCAACCCCATTACTGGGGCACCACATTTCCAGTGTGGCCGCTAGCCATTCGCTTACCCTCCCTTGGGTGGAGCTAAGTGCAGGCATTTCGCCCACCCCAATCCATTGTGCCCGGGCAGACGCCGCTAGTCAACGAGTTGGGCCCCGCTGATCAGGTCGATGAAGTCGCGGTTCGACTTGAACTTGCCCAGCTTCGCGGTGAGTTGCTCCATGGCGTCGACCGGGTGCATGCTCGAGAGGGTCCGGCGGAGCATCGTGATGGCATGGAGCGTCTCCGGCGAGAGGAGCTTTTCCTCGCGGCGCGTGCCCGATTGGCTGATATCGATCGCCGGCCAGACGCGCCGGTCGGCCAGTTTCCGGTCCAGCACCAATTCCATGTTGCCGGTGCCTTTGAACTCCTGGAAGATCAGTTCGTCCATGCGGCTGCCGGTGTCGATCAGGGCCGTGCCGACGATGGTCAGCGAACCGCCTTCCTCGAAGAGCCGGGCCGTGGCGAAGAGCTTCTTGGGAATATCCATGGCCTTGATGTCCACGCCGCCGCTCATGGTGCGGCCGGTGTTGCCGACCCACTTGTTGAACGCGCGAGCCAGGCGCGTGATCGAGTCCATCAAGAGGAACACGTCCTTGCCCATCTCGGCCAGCCGCCGGCACCGCTCGACGACCAACTGGGAAAGCCGGACGTGGCTCTCGATGTCGCGGTCCAGGCTGCTGGCGACGACCTCGCCGTCCTTGACGGCGCGGCGGAAGTCGGTGACTTCCTCGGGCCGCTCGTCGATCAAGAGGATGATCACCTTCACATCGGGGTAGTTGGCGCAGATGGCCTGGCTGATGTGCTGCAGCAGGATCGTCTTGCCCGTCCGCGGCGGAGCGACGATCAGGGCCCGCTGGCCCTTGCCCAGCGGCGTGAGCAGATCCATGACGCGCGTGGTCAAGGGAGCCGGGCCGGTCTCGAGTTTCAGCCAGTACTCGGGGTTGATCGGCGTGAGCTGGTCGAACGTCTTGACGTCGCGGTATTGCTCCGGAGGCATGCCGTCGACGTCGAGGATCTCTTTCACGCGCGGCCCCTGTTGTTTGCGGCCGGGCTGCACCATGCCGTTGATCAGCACGCCTTCTCGGAGGCCGAACCGCTCAATCATGCTGCCGGGGACGAACGGATCGGTCAACTGCCGCAGATAGTTGGCCGACGGATCGCGGAGGAACCCATAGCCGTTGGGATGCATTTCCAGGACACCGCTGCCGGGCGTGACCGGCCCGGCGTCGGCGCCATTGTCGGCCGGCTGTTCGTAGTCGCGGCCGTTGCCGGTGGGACGTTGTTCGTGATACGGCCTGGGGCGACCGCGCTGGCCCGCGCCGTAGGCGCCGCCTCTTCCTCGCGAGCGGCTTTTTTTCTTTTTTGCCATAGAGCACCTGAAGAGGATCCCCGACTCGCGGCCGCGCACCCTCGGCGCGCCGCTTGGGAGAGATCCCAAGAGATCACGGATTGGGTATCCAGCGACGGCGCTGCCTACCCGAAACCAAGAGGTCAATTCCCGTCGGTGACGAAAATCGCAGTCAACTATCCAGCAGGTCGTTTGCAGGCTCACGCCTGAGAAGGTTCCCGCTGACGACCACGGTGGAGTCTGCTCGCATCGAACCGGACCGGCAACCGCAGGCGGTCCACCGGCAGCGTTGACGAACCATCGCCAACCGCAGAAAACTCAGGTCGAGAAGCCCTTACCTCCCCCGCCAAAGCTTTTCCTAACATGGGGGGTGCGGCCCTGAGATTCAAGATCATGGGCCGCGGTGCCTACCTGCCAGGCAGAACTCAACTATGGCCATGATAACTTTGTGGCGAACGGTGTCAAGCTTTGCGTCGACGATTCCTTGCTAATTTCCCAGCCAAGAGGACGCTAAACTCACCCCGGTTGTATATACCCCATTTTGCGCATTTTTGCAAGTCGGGAAATCGCAAGTAATCGTTCCACCAGGAAAAATCGGCCGATTCCCTGCCGTCCGTTAATTTTCACGCTATTTCATCCCCGCATGCTTCCGATAAGGAAAGGGCGGTTAGTGCCACGATCCTCTCTCCCGAATTCTTTTCTGCCTTTGAGGGTTCAACCATGCAGGCGAGAACCTCGCTCTTATGCACCGCGGTCGTCGGCTGCTTGCTTACGTCCGCAGCCTTCGGTCAGCAAGCGATCCAGTGGCAACCGACCCTGGACGTCGCCAAACGCGTAGCCGGCCAGACCAATCGTCTCGTATTGGTCCACTTCTGGTCGCCGTCGTGCGGGCCGTGCCGGGCGATGGAGCGGGACGTCTTTCCTCGCCCCGATGTGGCGGCCGCCCTGGAAAGCCGCTACGTTGCGGTCAAGCTCAACGCCGACCACTTCCCGGCCACCGCGCGGCAGTTCGGTGTGACCAAGCTGCCGACCGATGTCGTGATTTCTCCTCAAGGCCAAGTGATCGAAACCAATGTCGGAGCCGCCGCCCCTGAGAACTATATCGCCATGCTCAGCCGGATCGCGGCCGTTGCCAGGCCGAACGCCCCCAATTCCGCGCAATCACTCGCTGCCGTTTCGGGCCACGCGCCGCCGGTTGCGCCGGGATACCAGTCGCCGTTGCCCGGCGGTTATCCGAATCATCCGACCACGCCACCCCTCGGCGCTGGTGCCGTGCAACCGTCGGCTGTCTCGCCACCCTACGGCGTGCAGGCGGCAATCCCTGGAACTCCGCAGTTTGGACAAAACGCCGTTCCGCCGGCAGGCCCCTCTCCATCTGCACTTTCTACGCAGCCCAACCCCGGTCAGATCGGAAATTTCTTCTATCCTCAGCAACCCAACCCCGGTGCGATGCCCGCGCCGGCGGCGGGGACGTCACCCCAGGTCGGCCCTGCTCCGCAGTACGTCTATGGCCAGCCGGCGCCGGTTTCCCAGCCGCCCATGCAGGGTCCGGCGGTGCAGCAGTCTCTGCCAGCGATGCAGCAGAACCCGGCGTCGCATCCGCAGTACGCGGGCCTTCCTGGGAACCTCGGCCAGCCGGCCATGCCTGCGGGAGCCGGTGCGGTGCCATCGGCTCAGCAGCCGGGGACCGCAGGTCAGCGGGCAGTGGCTGCTGGCATGCCGCCGGCCGCGGCCGTTGCAGCGGAAACCCAGACGCAACCCCAGGTCGCCGCCGGCAATCCGCCGCTGGCGCTGGATGGATACTGCCCAGTGCAGCTTGCGGAAAAGGAACGCTGGGTAAAAGGGAATCCCCGCTGGGGTTTGATCCACCAGGGCCGCACGTACTTGTTCGCCGGCCCCGACGAGCAGGCCCGGTTCTATACCGACCCCGACCGTTACGCTCCAGTCTATTCCGGTGCCGACGTGGTCTTGGCGGTCGAGCAAGGACAGGAAGTCAGCGGCCGGCGGGAGCACGGGGCGTGGTTCGACGGTCGCGTCTATCTCTTCTCCAGCGAAGAGTCGTACTCGCGGTTCAACACCGACCCGTACCGATATCTCCGCGCAATGCAGCAACTGGCCACGTCCGGCAGCCGAACCTCGGCGTCGGCAACGGGCGGGAGGTATTGAGAGTGCGATCCCCCGGCTGTGCGCAGCCTTCGGCGCGATGGAGGGCCGGGGTGATGGGGTGACAGGACGATGCAATGACGAGGCAGTCGAGTCAGCAATCGATCTTCCCAGTATTCCAATCCCCAATCCTCCGCCCCTCAATCCCTACCTATCCTCGATCAACCGGGCGAGGCGCGCGACTTGGGCCCGGACGCCTTCCAGATCGGGGTTCAACCGCAGAGCGCGGCGAAAGCATTCCAGGGCAGAGACCTGGTTGCCCAGTTGCAGATAAGCTTGCCCCATGCCGGCGGCGGCGGCGAAGTGGTAGGGATTGATCTCCAGGGCCTCGTGGCAGTCGCGGATGGCTTCGGTGTACCGGCCCATCGCGAACTCGGCCAGAGCGCGCTGGTTCCATGCCTCGGCGAACCAGGGCGCACTGTGGATCAACTCGCTTGCCCTGCTGCGGGCCTCGTCGTAATGCTGCGCGGCGTTCAAACGGATCACGATACCGAGTTGCTGCCGCTGCTCGTCGTTGCCGGCGCGGGCCCAGACGCTGCGAATGCCGTTTTCGACCAGCATCCGCACGGTGCGGTCGTCGTCGTTCAACGCGCGGCCCAGGACCCCGTTGACCTCGTAGTCGCCCAGAAAACCGAGGGCCAATACCGCGGCACGCCGGATCTGCGGATTGGCGTGGGACACCAGTCGCTGGAGAGTGCCCTGGGTATACGCTCGAGACACGCGGGTGATGAAGCCGGCCGAATCCTGGTTGTCGAGATACTTCTGATAGAGATCAAGCAGGCGTGGGCCGCGAGGCGAACCGGTGCTCACCGCATCGACTCCTGACCGAATTGGATATCAGTATTCGCCGCCGGAAGGGCGGCGGCCGAAGAGGCCGAGTGGATACTTCCGATTCTAATCACGCCGGCCGGAGGTACCAGCGAAAAGACGCCCCTCTCTTGGGTTTTTCTCTTCTTTCCGGCGGCTGTTTAACGGAAAATGCAGATAAGCAAACCTTTTGCCAGTTGGGGGATCGGTCGGAGGTCGGGATCTGGACTGCCGTGGGCCGTTTTTTCGGGACTGAAAGTGTGGAATGCCGTAATCCGGTCGGGCCACGCGCCGCTGCGCTGGTAGTCGGGCTGGCCGCCGTGGTCGCTCACGGCGCGTCTGCCGACTCTCCCGCATGGCTTACCGGCAAGGAGCTCCAGCGGCAACTGCGGCAGACGGTGCCGACGGTCCACTGGCAGGATGCTCCGCTCCTGGAAGCCGTGACGGCGCTGGCACGCGCGAATCGGGTCGCTTTGCTGATCGATCGCCGGGTGGATCCGGGCCAATCGCTCACGCTCTCGCCCCCGCCGAACCTGCCGCTGGTCGAGGTGTTTCATCGGGTGGCGGAGAACCACGGATTGGCCCTGGGATGGATCGGGCCGGTGATTTACCTCGGTCCTCCCGAGGCCGGACCTCGGCTCGAGACGGTCTTGGAACTGCGGCACGACGAGGTCCGCAAGCTGCCGGCAAACGCCCGCCGACCGCTCATGGAGGCGGCCCCGTTTCATTGGGCCGACTTCGCGGAGCCTCGCGAACTCGTTCGTGAGCTTGCCCGCCAGGGCAATGTCGAGGTTCACGGGTTGGAACATATACCGCACGATCTTTGGCGAGCAGCCGACTTGCCGCCGCTATGCTGGATCGACCGGGTGGGCCTGATCGTCGGCCAGTTCGACCTTGCCGTGGCGGTAGACGGCAACGGGCGGAGCGTGAGCCTGGTTCCGATCCCTCGCGACGTGGCGATCGAGCGGAGTTATCCGGGTGGAAGCGAGCCCGACCAGACCGTCCGTCAATGGCGGGAGCTTGCGCCGGCAAGCCGCTTCCAGTTGAGCGCCGGCAAGATCGTGGTCCGCGGGCCATTGGCCGATCATCGCCGCATCGCGGAATCGATTCATCCGTCCCTTCCGGCGGAACCGTCGTCCGGCGGCCCGCAACAGACGCGTTTCACGATCCGCGAAGCCAAAGGACCTCTCCGCCGGTTGCTCGAAGAACTCGCCGGGCGGCTTCAACTCGAGTTGAGACTGGAAGAAGAGGCCCTGCGAGCGGCGGGGATTTCGCTCGACAAGCAGGTCTCGCTGTCCGTTGCCGATGCTACGCTGGAGGAACTCTTTGAGGCGCTGTTGAAGCCCGCCGGTTGTACGTTCCGGCTCGAAGGCAAAATACTCGTGGTCTTCCCGGCGCAGCGGCGGGCGGCCGGAGGCGGGGGAGGGGAGTGACGGAGTGTGAAGGGATGCAGATGCAAAGGAACCCGGCGCCCTGATCCATTCATCCGGCTTTGGCCTTGGAGTGCTTGGCGATGCTTACCGTTTTTGTTGTCTCGGATGCAACGGGTGCAACGGCCGATCAGTTGGTCCGTGCGGCATTGGTGCAGTTCCGCGATGCCGAGGTGTCGCTCGCCCGGCGGAGCCAGGTCCGTACCCCGGAGCAGGTCCGCGCGGTAATCGGCGAAGCCGCCGCCGCGCAGAGCCTCGTCGTCCATACCCTGGTTTCGCACGATCTGCGGCGGCTGATCCTCGAAGAGTCCCGCCGGCAGGGGGTCGATGCGATGGACATCCTGGGGCCGGTCCTGGACCGTCTGGCCGCTCACCTGAAGCTCACGCCGGACCAGAAGCCAGGCCTCTTTCAGCAACTGGACCAGCAGAAGCAGCGCGAGATCGAAGCCGTCGATTTCGCCTTCCACCACGACGATGGCCAGAACGTCGACGAGATCGGCCGCGCCGAAGTGGTGCTTGTGGGCATCTCCCGGTCGATGAAGACTCCGACGATGCTTTATCTGGCCTACCGTGGCTGGTTCGCGGCCAATGTTCCCTTGGTGCCGGAGATTCCACCGCCGCCGTCGCTTCTGGCCTTGCCGCCGCAGCGGATCTTTTGTCTGTTGATGGCGCCCAGCCGTTTGCTGGAACTTCGCCGCGCACGCGCGGAGCAGTCGGCCATCCCGCTCGTCCCTTATGCCTCGCCCGACCAGATCAACCGCGAATTGTTCTACGCCGAGGAGATGTGCCGCCGATACCGCTGGCAGAAACTGGACGTCACCGGCAAGTCGGTCGAGGAGGTTAGCCGGGAAATCCTTCTGTTGCTGCCGGCTTCCGACCGGCGCGAACGATGGGGCGAAAGAGAGCTTGAGTCTTGATTTCCGATTTCGATCTTGGTCCGGCCCCTGCTTGGCCGCTTCGGGAGGCAAACGATGAAATCCGCCTTGCTGGTCAACGCGTCGCTCTTGCTCACCGTGGTGTTCGGGTCGCCGCTTTCCGCTGACGAGGACCCGCTGCCCGACGCCAAGCGTGTGCCGGCGATGCAAGTTTTGCCGCTGCCGGATGACCAGGCGTCGTTCCAGTATCAAGGGCGGGAGCTCACCCGATACCACTTCGGCCCTTCGCTCTACCGCCCGTTTCTCTATCCCTTGGCGGGACCGGCCGGACGGTCGCTGACCCGGATGGGCCACCCGCACGATCCGGTGGGCCACAGCCACCATCATTCGGTCTGGATTTCCCACAACGACGTCGGCGGCGTCAGCTTCTGGGCCGATCGTGCCGGCCGGATCGTGCACCAGCGCATCGAGCAATTCAGCGACGGGCCTGAGTCGGCCTGGATGCTCGCGGCCAACGCCTGGCAGGCGCCCGACGGCAAGATGCTCTTGGTCGAACGCCGCCGGATGGAAGTCAGGCCGCTTGCGGGCGAGGATTTCTTGGCCTGCATCGATCTTCAGTTGGAAGCTCCGCCGCAGGGGCCGGTGACGCTCGGCCAGACGCCCTTCGGACTGATCGGCGTGCGCATGGCCAAGACGATCGGCGTGCACGACGGCGGCGGGCGGATCCTGAACAGCGAAGGGCAAGTGAACGAGGAACCGGTCTTCCGCAAGCCGGCCCGCTGGGTCGACTACAGCGGCCCCGTGACCGACGAACTCCGCGGCGGGATCACGCTGATGGACCACTCCAAGAATCCCGGCCACCCGGCGCCTTTTCACGTCCGCAACGACGGCTGGATGGGCGCCTGCCTGACGCTCAACGGACCGATGACCATTGAGCCCGGCAAGCCGGTCCGGCTCCGCTACGGACTCTGGATGCACGCCGGTGTGCCCAATCTCCGGCAGTGCGAGGAGCAGTGGCGGGCTTTTTCGGAAGTGGAACTGCCTGTCATGGAGAAGCGGCAACCATAGAGCGAAGTCCTACCGCAGCTCTTTCTCCAACAGCTCCGGCGCCTGCTGCCGCTTTGAGTCGCCCGCCGGGGAGGGCTTTCGTCCGGGCGACGCGAATTCGATCCCTGCTTTCTCAAATGCCTCGAAGATCCGCAGGTTCAGGCGCTGGGCATGCTCCAGGTAGTCCCAGTAGACGGGCGGCGAATGCCAGTAGACCACCTGGATGTTGAGGCTTTCGGCATTGAACTCGTTGAAATGGACCCGGGGCACGAACTCATCGGATCCGGTTTTCGGATGGATCGGTTCGCGGATGCCGGGCTCCGCGAGAACCCGCCGCAGGATTTGGATTGCCTCCGCGATTCTTGCACGCGGGGTGCCGGAAGGAATTGCCACGTTGAAGGCCCGGCGGACGTGGGGCCGGCGGCCGATGTTCTGGATCGGCTCGTTGACGATCACCGAGTTGGGAATCGTGACCAGGTGGCCCTCGACCGTGCGGACCTTGGTCGAACGGAAGCCGATCTCCTCGATCGTCCCGTCGTAGCCCGCGTATACGATCCGCTCCCCGACGCGGAACGGCCGGTCGACGAGGATGGTCAGCGATCCGAAAAGGCTCTTGAGCGAGTCCTGGGCGGCCAGGGAGACCGCCAGGCCGGCGATCCCGAGGCCGGCGAGCCAAGCGCCGATGTCCTGATCGAAGACCGAGTCGACGATGAAAAGCACCCCCATCACGACCAGGAAGATCCGCAGGATCTTACGAATCATGGGGGCAAGCTGCTGGTCCAGGACGGACCCGGTCCGGGTCGTCAGCCTGCGGACCATCAATTCGGCGATGGGCACCAGGTCATAGGCGTACCAGAGGACGGAGATGGTGAAGACCAGCAGCAACGTCCGCTGCCAGAACGTCGCGAAATCGCCGAGCTTCAAGAAGCTGAGGGTGCCAGTGGCCAGGCCGGCTGCAAGCAGGAAGAGGCTGGCCGGTCCGGCCAGGCCGACCACGAGATGCTGCCAGACGGCCCAGCCCCGCCGCTCGAACCTTCGTCCCAGCCAGGCCAGGACTGTGGCAGCGGACTTGCCCGCCACCAGGCCCACCGTAATCGCCACCAGGGCCGCCAGCCAACTCTCCAGCGAATTGGCCTGAAAGAGCCGCTCCAACTGGATGTTCTGCAACAACGAGCAAGCTTGATCGAGGCTCTCGGGGAGATCGAAGGCGCCGGCCGGAGCGGACTGCTCTTGCGCCGCTTGTTCCGGTTGCAATTCCTGGGCCGGCGTCCAGGACAAGCATGGCCCGAACCAGCCGCACGCCAGGATCGCGATTGCCAAAAGAGGGGGTCGTCGTATCATAGGCGGAATCATAGCCGCGAGCCGAATTTCCGCAAACGCCATGTTGCGCAAGCCGTCGAAATTCGCCCTGTTGATTAGGGCAAACGACGGCAAACTCGATAAAATGGCTGAAACGAGAGGTATGGACGAGTGCGGCGTTGACACGGACTGGCTCCGCCCTGTCGGTACGGAGTGGAATGAGCTCGAATGGATCTTGGCAACTCCCGAACGGCGGAACTTCGACCTCCCGATCTTTTGACGTCAATCCGCACTTCTTATGACTTACGAGTAACATGAGCAATATGCCTGAAATGCAGGGGGATCTGCCGTCGGAGCCGCGGCGGGGTCAGGAGACCCGCGCCGAGCGCGCAGAGACCCGCGGCGAGCGCGGCGACGAGGGGGGGAGGGGCGGCGTTTTCTGTTATGCGGAAACGGCTGCCGTCGTGACTGCGGTCCTCTTTCCGGTCCTGATCACTTGGGTTTACTTCATCGCTTTGGCCGGAGCCGCGCCCGGGCTGCAGCAAGCGGCCTACGGGCTGGGCAAGTCATTGCAGTTCGCTCTTCCGATCCTTTGGGTCGCGATCTTCCGGCGGCAGCGGCTTGTTCTTCGCGGGCCTCAAAGAGCCGGACTTCTGGATGGGCTCGCGTTCGGCCTCGTCGTCTTCGCCGCGGCCCTGCTGCTATACCATCTCTGGCTGAAACCGTCCGGGTATCTCGTGCCGGCGGCCGGAGTGGTGCGGGACAAGATCGCCGCCTTCTACGTCGATAGCTTGTGGAAGTACGCCGCCATGGGTGTGTTCTACTGCGTGATCCACGCGTTTCTGGAGGAATACTACTGGCGGTGGTTTGTCTTCGACGAATTGCGAAGACTTCTGCCCGTGGCGGCTGCGATCGCCGTTTCCGCCCTGGGTTTCACCTTGCACCACATCCTCGTATTGGGTTTCTATTTCGGATGGTTTTCGATCGCAACCTGGTTCTTTTCCCTGGCGGTCGCCGTGGGTGGGGCATTCTGGGCGTGGCTCTATCACCGCAGCGGCTCGCTTTACGGGCCCTGGCTCAGCCACCTGCTGATCGACGCGGCGATCTTCGCCGTAGGATACGATATGGTCAAGGGATGGTTGGCGACCTGAACATGCGAAGCCCGATGCATTGACCCGTCAGGCGTCATCGCCGGTCCGTCTTGCTCGTTCGTTGCAGGTGGCGATCAATTCGGAACCAAGGGCGATCTCCTCGCGGCATCGTGCCAGCCGCTGCGTGACGATTTCTCGGATCAATGCCAACTGGGAGGGCACCATATCACTGGAGAGCTGTTGGACCAGCGTAAAGAGCTGGGCCGTCGATAACGATCGCAATTCCGATTCGGAGAAGCAGGCGATCCGCTTGCTTGGAACATCGATAGGTTGCGGGCCACAAGCCGACACCGCTTCTTCCGAAATCCGAATACCTTCATTCTCGCCGCGGCTCGCCACAGAACCGGCACTTTTCGGCGCGAGGACGCACGGATAGCGGACTGCTTGGCACACAAACTCATCCAGGAGGCGGACACCCTCGTTTTCCGCGCGGTTGGCAGACATGGTTCACCTCAAACGCAATGGACGTTGTTCCAGCTCCGTATCATTGTACCAGAACTGGACAAGGTATAAGCCGGCACGGGGAAATGGGCAATCACGGATCCGAAACGGAACGCCCACCACTTCGAGCGGATCCGCGCCGAAAGTAATCTCACGCTTCGGCGTCTCAAAAACCTTCTCCGCCGTTTCCTCGAAAACACATACGATCTGACCATTGCCTTTCCCCCGGCCTTCCGTCAACGCCAGAAATACGCACAACTCGGGGAACAACAAAGGATAGGGAGGCTCATCGATCGACCGGATATTGCTCAGCAATCCGAAGATGTTGACGCGAGTTGGTCTACTTGCGTCCGTTGTCGGGCGGGCGTCTTGGCCGGGAAGAGGGATTGCACGGGGGTGCGGAAGCCGAGGACGACATCCTCGCCGTCGAGTTCTTCGGTCTCCTGCGCCTCGGCCACCGTGCGATCGGCGCGGTGGACGCGGACCATGCGTGTCTCCGGATTGACGATCCAGACCAGCCGCACGCCGGCCGTCAGGTACTCGCGGACTTTCCATTCCACTTCCAGCGCGCGTTCATTCGGCGAGAGCACCTCAACCGCTAGATCGGGGGCGATGCTCAAGTACCCCTCCGGCATCTGCTCGGCGGATAGCCGTGCGGCGGCGACGAAAGACGCATCGGGTTTTCGCACCTTCATGGGGTCATCGGCAAAGCACTGATACCCCTGATCGGCCGGGAAGACCCAGCCGAGAGAGTGCTCGCGAACAAAGTTCCGTAGTTGACCATGTATCTCGCCGCCGATCCAACTCGATAACGTCCCCATGCTTCGCTCCACCAGTTGCCCGTTCACCAGCTCGTAGTTCACCGCATCCGGCATCGCCAGCAATTCTTCCGGAGTGACGATCCCCTTTTCGATCATCGTGGTCATAGGACACCTGCTTTGTTCTCTTCGTGGCTATCCCAATGATAGCAGGCCAGCAGGCCGATTCCAATGTCTTCACTCAAGTGAAATGATTCGAGAGCCGCAAACAAGACTGGCTGACGGACTGACAGTCCGTCCTACCTTTTCAGCCAACCTCGTTCCCGGCCTCGGCCGCAAGTTGGGTCAACCCGGCGATGACCGCTTCGTCTTTGACTTCCGTCACCCCGAAGGCGAAGTTGCCAGTCACACGAAGTACCTCAGGAAACCACGCCATGTCCTTGATAGGGATGGCAGGTTGGAACACACGGCCCGGACCTGCTGCAAACTGCTTGAAGCCGTCCTCAGACGCTTCACCAACTTCTGTCACCCGGAACATGCTTCCGAGGGAGTATTGCCGAGCGCCAGCCCCCTCGCCAGTTACGAACCACACAGTGTTCTGGAGCAGGTGGTCACGGATCCGGAACGGAACGCCCACCACTTCGAGCGTTCCTGTTACGTGCTGGACCTGTGGATTCATGGCCGACATGGAAAAACACTCCCGCCCCCTTAGCACGCCGCCTCTACACGCTCGAGAAGCGCAGCGCCTGCGCGGGCCAGGTAGCCGACGCCCGACACCTCCAGTCGCGCCGCCAACGGTTGCGCCATCACCGAGAGGTGCTCTTCGAGGAATTGCCCGGCGGCGCGGCGGCAGAGGGCGGCCTGCTCGGCGTCGCCGCGCGAGCGGGCATAGGCCTCCTTGAAACGCAGATAGGCGACGAAACCGGCCTCCGTGGCCACATGGTCGGGCGTCTCGGGCGTGTGGGGCGCGTAGGCGAAGGCCTGATAACCGTCGCGGATCTCCGCCAAGAAGCGCCCCGGGTGCACGGTGTCGCGATAACTCACCTCGCGCGGCGGCGCCGGGCCGCCGGGGCCGAAGGTGGTGTGGTACAGCCCTTCTTCCGCCTCGTTACAGGCAAGCGCGGCGGCCTCGCGCAACGAATCGTCGTGCACCTCGGAGGCGAGGCTCATGAGCTGGTCTCGCCAGCCGGCTGCGGGGCACTCGAAAAGCAGGCCGATGAGACGCCACTGGGCCGCTTCGCGCAGCAGGTCCCGCACGCCGGCATCGAGCCACGCACTGCTCATGGCTTCTCCTGATTGGTGAGCGTGATCCAGGCGGTCCGCATCTTCCGCGCCCCGACCTCCTCGTGAGACCCTTCCCAGACGGCGAAGGCGATCTGCGTGTGCAACTGCTCGGCGAAACCGGCGGGAAGCTGCCGGCGGATCACCACGGCCCAGCCGTCTTGGGTGCGGCTGCCGCGCCCGTCCGAATCGGTCGAGGCCACCGGGGAGAGCGTGCCCGGCCCTTCGGCAATCAAATCCTGCACGGGGAGTTTGCGGGGGCCGGCCAAGTCGTTGCCCAGGGCGTGGGCCGGCGCATAGCGGGCCGCCATCGCCTGCTGCTCGGCCGAGCCGGACTTCAGCGAAGCGGCCTCGAAGGGATAATGGTCGATGGCGGCATTGGGGTAGATGTCCTGCAAAGAGTTCCCCCGGCCGTCGACGAACGCCTGCCAGGAGGCGCTCCAGTAGGTGATCGCCACGGGCCGCCCTGCTTCGCCCATCTGCGGCGAAGGGACGGTTGGTTCCACGGCCGCGGGGAACTGCACGGCACAGGCGTCGGCAAAACGGGCCGTCGCGGACATGTCGTCGGGCGTTTCGTCTCTCCACTCCAAGCGAAACGCGGCGCGGCTGCCGTCGGAGAGCGCGCGCACGCGGAGCTCCGCCGTCGACGCTGTCATCAGCCGTGGATCGACCAGGTCCTGCGGGATCAGCTTCGCCACATACTCCGGCGCCGCGTTCCAGGCTGCATCGGACGGCTCGGACGGCAGCTTTGCGGCGCTGGCCAGCACCACGTTCGCCGACGGCGGAGTTTCCACACGCCGGCAGCCCAGCAGCACGGCCGGGGCAACGGCCACGGTCACGACCAAGGCACGCATCATGGGAATCTCCCTACGGGCAGTTGGTGCGGACTACCTGGTATTTCTTGTCAAAAGCCTCACGGATATAGATCGGCTCACGCAAGGGAACTCGGAGGATTTCCTTCCCGTCTTCCTCCCTGGCCGTGACCCAATCCTTCTCCTGCGCGAACCGGGGCACGACCCGTTCTGTCGAGCCGAACAGTCCCAGGAGGCCGGCCAGTTTCTCGTCCTGGGCGGCCGAGCGGTAAGCATCGATCGCCGCCTGCACGCCCGGACCGAACATCTGCTGGAGGAACTTGGCTGGGGCGTGGACCGGCGGAATGTAGTAGACGTTGGGCTCTAGGCCGAACTGCGGGAACAGCGGCAAGGCCACCTTCTTGACGTGCACCAGGTAGTCGATGGGGTTGTCTTCTCGGGCCTTCTCGGGCGTGGAGATCCAGCCGGCCAGCCGGATCTTGCCGATGCAGTTGACAAAACACTGCGGCTGGATCCCCTGCTCGATCTTCGGATAGCAGGCGATGCATTTTTCCGAGGTGCCGGTGAGCGGATTGAAAAAGACCTTCTTGTAAGGGCAGGCCTTGGTGCACTCCCGGTAACCGCGGCAGCGGCCCTGGTCGAGCAGGACGATGCCATCCTCGGGCCGCTTGTAGATCGACGCTCGCGGGCACGACGCCAGGCAGGCCGGATAGGTGCAGTGGTTGCAGATCCGCGCCAGGTAGTAGAACCACAGCATGTGGGGCCCGTGCAGGCTGACGCCGTGCTCGACCGTGCCGGCGCAGTCATCCTCGCCGACGTTGGGATAGGCGTAGTCGAACTCGGCCGGGCGCCAGCCCAGCACGCGCTCGCCGGCCGGGGCGGCCTCGAAAATCGTCCGCCCGGCGAAGGTTTCCTTGTTCCACGCCTGCGGTCCGAGCATCCCCAGGAGCTTCGAGTCCCACATGAGTGGATAGAAGCCGTAGGGCTTCGACTCGACGTTGTTCCAGAGCATGTACTCCTGCCCCTTGCCCGACGTCCAGGTCGTCTTGCAGGCCAGCGTACAGGTCTGGCAGGCGATGCACTTGTTGATGTCGAAGACGGCCGCGAACTGTTTTTGCGGCCGGTTCTCCGGATACCAGTACGACATCTGCCGCCGGATCTGCCAGTTGTAGACTCGCGCCATGCTTAGCCCTCCTGTCCCTCGGCGCGGACGCTGAGGAACGCACCGGCGAGGTATTGTTTCATCTCATCGCTCTCGTACCGCGGCCGGATCCCGAGTTCCGCCGGCCGCCACAGTCCCTGCGCCCCGATGCCGCCCGCTTCCGCGCGTGTGATCTTGACGATCGCTTCGCGCGGAGCGCCGGTCGGGCAGTGGACGTCGGGCAAGAAGCCCTGGCCGACGAGCTGCCCAAAGAGCCCCTTGCGGACCAGGCTGTCGGTCATCCAGGTCGGCTTGAGCCAGCCCCGCGTGGCCGACTGATGGGAGCCGGAGCGGAACATCGCCTGGTAGTTCGTCTGCGGATTCTTGGCCAGGCCGTCTTTCCGCTCCTCTTGTCCCTGCCGGGAGCCCGGCGTGGCGCCGTACATGTTGAACCACATCCGCGTGACGCCGCGGGGAGTGCCGGGATAGTAGCGGGCCCGGCAGAGGAGCCGGGAGAAGGCATAGTCCTGCTTGTTCTCCTGCCAGCCGCGAAACGGCCGGTCTTCCGGATCGGGGTCGACCCAGACGTAATCGCCGTCCTCGACGCCCAGCTCCTTGGCATCGTCGGGGTGGATGTCGACATACCCTTCCGCGACGAACGGCGACCGCTTGTCGTGGCGGTGCAGGTCGCCGAAGGGGCCGAACAGTACGGCCACCATGTCGGTGTCGATGGGAGTCGTATGGGAACCGTGGCGATACTTGGGCGTGTGGAAGACGAAGCGATAGCCTTCCTTGATCCGCGGATGCGGGGCGTTTTTCAGCTCCTGCCACGAAAGGACCACGTTGCGGCCGCAACGGACGTCGCAGGCCATGTTGTTGCGCTCGACGCCGTAATCCTCGGGCGTGGCCGGCCGGATGGCGTCGTGCTTAGGGGCCACGATCACGTTCGGCTCGTAGAAGGTCGAGTCGACCGGCTCGCGGTGCACGGGCAGGTTCTCGCCCGCCTCGATGAATTCCGGTTCCTCGCGATAGAACTCCAACCGGCCGCTCTTGGTGTACCAGGGCCGCGAGTCGGCGACCTGCTCGTAGCCGACCGTTTTGGGGATCGTCCGGTGGTTCATCAGCGCGGGCACGCCTTCGGCGGCCTTGGCGTGCAGCTCGCGGAAGTCGTATCCCTTGGTGTTGGTGGAATGGTCGAGGATCCGCTGGAGGTAGACCTCGGTCTGGTCTTCCTTGACGAACTTCCAATAGTCCTGGAAACGCTCCTCGCCGGTGATCTCCGCCAGCTTGGAGGCGACCAGGGCCAGCACCTCGATGTCGCCGATGGTGTTGAAGATGCGGGGGAGCGGCGTGCGCGGGAACACTTGCAGGAAGGGATTGGTGACCGAGGCGGTCATGTCGGGATGCTTCAACTCGGCCCACGAGTCGACGCCGAAGACCACGTCGGCCCATTCGCAGGAAGTCGACCACCACCATTCGTTCACGGCGATCATCTCGATCCGCGGCAGCACGTTGACCACCGTGTTGTAGTGCCACTTCACGTTGCCCAGGATCGAGTTGGCGTTGGCGAACCAGAGGGATTTCGTGGGCGCCGGGATATGCGTTTTTCCAGTGAGAAGCCTGTTGCCGACCCGCAGCGGATGGTCTTCGTGATTGTAATAGTGGGCCGATTCGGGCACCCAGTACTGCTTGACGCGAGCCGGCTTGGCAGGATCGAGTTCGATGTCGAAGGGGTTCTCATTGATGTACTGGGGGGCGCCGTTGAACAGGGCCACGCGGTAATTGCCGGCATACGAGCCCACGTTGCCGCCGACCTTGCCCACATTCCCCGTCATCGCGCCCAGGAGGAAGATGGCCCGGTCTTTGTTGTCGTTGTTGAAGAACTGGTTGGGGCCCATGCCCACGGCCAGCAGCGTCGTGCCCGGCTCCTTGGCGATGTGCTGTGCGAGCGATCGCACGGCGTCCGCCGGCGCCCAGGTCAGCTCCTCGACCATCTTGGGATCGAAGTGTTCGACGTACTCCCGGATCAGGTCGAACACGGGGCGGCAAGGGACCTTCTTGCCGTCGGCCAGCGTTACTTCGACCGTGCCTTCCAGCATCGCGTCGCCGACCTGGGACTTTTCGCCCACCTCGTCGCGGGTCAACTTCTTGGGCGACTTCGTGGCCTGGTCCCACCAGACGTAGTCGCCCCACGCCAGCCGCATCTTTTCGGGAATGAGGATATCGCTCTGTTGGCCGGGCGGCGGGGTCTTTTCGTTTTCCGGCACGACGCGCGTTTGATTGGACAGGGGCGAAAGCTCCCCGCCCAGCACGTCGCGTGCGCGGAGATACTCCAGCGTGTCCATCCGCACCAGGATGGGCAAGTCGGTCCACTGCCGGACGTATTGGGCGTCGTAGAGTTTCTCCTTGAGGAGCACATGGACCAGTCCCAGGGCCAGCGCCGGGGTCGTGCCGGGGCGGCAGACGATCACGTCGTCTCCCTTCGAGGCCGTGGCGGAGTATTCGCAGGCGATGACCACCACGCGCGTCCCCTTCAGCCGGGCCTCGGTGAGCCAATGCGCGTCGGGCATCTTGGTGGTGATCCAGTTCATCCCCCAGACCACCACCGTCTTGCAGTGCTCCACCGCCGACAGGTCGAACTCGATCGTCTGCTGGCCCGTGACCATGGGATGGCCGGGCGGCAGGTCCGTGTGCCAGCTATAGTTGTCGAAGCCGCGGGCGCCGAGGGCCTTGTCGGGCCCGACCTTGCGGAGGTGCGCGTCGAGCAGGGCCAGGGAATTGGCAAAGCGGTAGAACCCGAAGACGCGCGTCATTCCCAGCAGGGGCATGCCGCCGCGGAATTTCAGCACCTGCGTGCCGGCCCCTTGCGTGGCTTCGATGGTCACCGGATCGTAATGCTGCTTCTCGAGCCGTTGCTTGCCCTCCTCGCCGCTATAGGTCTGGGCGATGTTCACCAGGGCCGCGGCCACGATCTTTGCCGCTTCGTCGTGCGAGACGCGGACCCACGGATCGCGGGCGCGGTTCAAGAATTCCTTGGGCGGCGTGCCGTCCGGGTTGCGGGGAAAGCCTTTTTCGACCCATTGCTTGAAGCCCGAGCGGACCATGCACTGGTTCACGCGGCGGTCGCCGTAGAACCGCCGGGTCAGCGCCAGGCCCTTCTGACAGCAGCGGGGGTCCCAGCGGTGCGTGGCGGTATTGCCGGCCAGGTCGGTCGCTTCGCCGTACCGCATGCTCGGTCCGATCCGCGTGATCACGCCGGACCGCACATAGGCATGGAGCAGGCAATTGTGCGTGTCGTTCGGCGCGCAGAGGAAGGTGTATTTCGCGTCGTATTTCCAGAGGTCCCGGTACACCCGCTCCCAGTCGCGGTCGGGGTAGGATGCCAAGGGGTTGGAGACGGCATCGAGGCCCCATGCCTCCCGGGCCGAAGCGACCAGGCCGGCGAAACCGGCGGCGACGGCGGCCTCGAGGAATTCGCGTCGGGTGACTGCTTCACTCATTTCGATGAATCCTCCCACGTGCGGATGAAGGCCACGATGGATTCGATGTCGGTTGGGGACAGGGCGGGGTAGGCCGGCGACGACGGCGCGGCGAAGCCCGGCATCGCTGTTCCGCGCCGGCCGCGGCGGATCGTCTCGAGCAGGTACGTGTCGGTGGCGGTGGACAGCAGGATGGGGTTGTTCAGGGCGGGCGCTTCGACGCCGTCGCCTTGCGCTCCGTGACACCCGGCACAGTGGGCGGCGTACAGTCGACGGCCGGGATCCACGCCGGCTTGGACCCAACGCGGCCGCGGAGAAACCACCTCGGGTTTGTCCACGCCTGCCATGCGGCGCAAGTGCGCCACGACCTCGGCGATCTCGCCGTCGCGGAGCCCTCCTTCGGCCTCGTTCCAGGCGGGCATCCGCCGGCCGGGACGGCCGCGGCGGATCGTCTCGGCGAGAAAATCGTCGGAGGCAACCGCCAGGAAGTCCGGGTTGGCCACAGAGGGGAAGGGCGAGCTCTCCGGGAACCGCCTCCCCTCGCCCGCCGGCCCGTGGCAGGCGGCGCAGAACGTGCCAAAGAGTGTTGCCCCATCGGTGGCGAACTCGCGCTCGCGGAAGCGTTCGACAAGGATGCGGTCCTTGGGCCAATAAGCTTCCGGGAAGTGGCTCTGCCGCAGCGACAGCATGTAGAGCGTGAGCTTGTCGATCTGCGGCTCGGTGAGGCCCAGGTCCGGCATTTTGGAGCCCGCCACGACCTTGGCCGGCCAGCGGAAGTGTTCGGCGATCCAATGGACGAAGGTGTGCTCGCCGGGCACGTGGCTGAAGTCGAGCAGGTGCGGATCCCGCTCCCCGAACCGCGTCAGGTCCGGCCCGTCGTCACCGCCGACCCCCTGGATCTTGTGGCATCCCCGGCAGCCAAGCGAGTGAAACAACGCCTTGGCCTCGATCAGTTCCGAAGCGCCGACGCGCGACTTCAAGAACCCTTCCATCGCCTGGCGGTCCTTGTCGTCGACGGGACCGAAAGAGTGTTTCCAGGGGCCGGTTTCCGCTTTCTCGTATTGCGCCAGGTGTTCTTGATACCAGTCGGGATCCAGCCCGGTGATGCCGACGTGGGAGAGGTCGGGGCCTTCCATGCCGCCGGCCCCGCCGGGGCGGAGCGTTCCGCCGCGGCCGTCGATGCGGTGGCACGCCAGGCAGTCGTAGCGTTCTACCAGGTTGCGGCCCTCCCGCATCTGGCCAAGATCGGTCACGCGGAGATGGCTGTGGCAGGCGCCGCAACCCGCGGATGCGTACCTGGTGGGAATCATCGGCTCCGGCCAGAAGCGGACCTCGCCGTGCGCATCGGCCTGCTCGGTCGCCAGGCCCTGGCCCCCGTGGCAGACGGTGCAGCCGAACTCGTTGGGATCGTGCACCATCGGTTTGTGGGCCGCCAGGACCGGGCCGCCTTGCAGGTCCGCCATGCCGGGCGCCATGCCGACGTGGCACGACACACAGCGATCGGTCACCTTCAGGTCCGGCACCACGATCTGCCGCAAGTGCACGTCGATAGGCCCTTGCGCGGTGCTCGCCGACGCCTGGATCCGCCGCCAGGTCTTCAAAAAGTTCTCCTCGACGGCAGCGGCGACCAGCAGGGCGAGCACCCCCAAGCTCGACCACAAGAGTAGATGCTTGTTCTTGTTCATGGCGTCAGTGTGTCGGCCACTGGGCGGGCGACCAGTAAAACTCCCAGTTCGGTCCGCGGAAGTGGGTCCCGATGATCGTCAGCACGACAAAACCGCAGAGGAAACACGTGAACAGCCCCAGCGCCCCGGCGCGCGTGGAGTTGTGCCACTTGACCAGCCAGATCGAGTAGGCGGCGTACATCGCCGTCAGCACGGTTCCCGGGTTGACCAGGGTGATCAACAGTTGCGGGGCGTGCGGAAACCATTGGCGGATCCAGCCGAACTGGATGGCGAATGCCTCCACGGCGAGCACCGCCGCCAGCCCCACGATCGCCGACCAGACCACCAGCCGCGCGCCGCCCGGGCCGCCGAACCAGTCGCCGCTTCCGGCGCCCTCGCGGTCCAAGAACGGGATCAGCCCCAGGCCGACGACCACGATGGCCGGAATGCCCACGCCGCCCATGAAAGCCGAGAAAGACACCAGCTCCTGCAGACCCAGGAAGTACCAGGGCGCTTTTGCCGGGTTTTCCGGCACGCTGGGATTGGCCAACTCTTTCAAGGGCGCGTTGGCCAGCAGGGACAGGCCCACGCAGATCAGCACAGTGACCATCAGCACGCCCAACTCGGCATAAAACAGGTGCGGCATCGAGGGCACGGTGTTTTCCGGGCCCCGGCGCACTGCCGGCGTCCGCCCTTGGACGATGGCCGCCAGGTGGTAGGTTTTCTTGGGCGCCTCGGTGAACACCGGGTAGGTAGCGTCGGGCGCCGGGCCGAGCCGCGCGTCGGCGTCCTCGGGCCGGTTTAGCCCGCCGTCCTTGCGGATCCGCCAGAAATGCACCGCCATCAAGGCCGCCAACGCCAAGGGCAGGATCATCACGTGCAGGAGATAGAAGCGGATGAGCGATTCGGCCCCCACCGTGTCCGACCCCAGGAGCAACTGCTTCTGCAAGCCGCCCGGGTCGAACTGCTCGGTGATCCCCAAGGAATCGGTCAGCTCGCGCGGCGACTGGGCGATGTTCGCCCCGATTGTGGTCGCCCAATACGCCAGTTGGTCCCAGGGGAGCAGGTAGCCGGTGAACGACAGGCCGAGCGTCACCACCAACAGTCCCATGCCGATGAGCCAGTTGAACTCGCGCGGGGCCCGATAGGACGCCGTGAAAAACACCCGCACCATGTGGGCCAGCACCGCCACGACCATCACGTTGGCGGCCCAGCGGTGGATATTTCGGATGAACCGTCCCGTGGGCACGACGAAATGGATATCCTTGATCGATTCGTAGGCCGCTTCCGGAAAGGGCTTGTAATAGAACATTAACAGCACGCCGGTAACCAGCGTCAGCAGAAAAGCGGCGGTGGCGGCGATCCCCAGCCCCAGAGTCGTGGTCCAGCGGAGGCTCCAGCGGTGCGTCCGCACGGGATGGAGATGGAGAAACACGTTGCCGAACACGAAATCCGATCGCGAGCGGTCCGTGGTGGGGGCCCCGGTCCGAAACGCCGCCCGGTAAATCGCCCGCGGCGCACGCACCAGGTTGCCCAGAAACTCGCCCAGAGCGGACTTGGACGTCGTGCTGCTCATCCTGTCACCTTGGCGCCTTGGGGCACGGTTGTATCTTCATCGACGACGAACTCGCCGTCGCGCGGGGTAACCTTCAGCCACGGCAGGGCCGTGGGAGCTGGCCCCTTGGTCACGGTGCCATCGGCGGTGAACTTCGATCCGTGGCAGGGACACTCGAACCCCTCCGCAGCCTCTTTGACGATGCACCCCAAGTGCGTGCAGACCAGGGAAATGGCGTACACCCCTTTCTCGTCGCGAAACAGCGCCACCGAGCGGCCGGCGGGAATGTGGGCTTTTCCGGGCGCGAGCGAGTCGGGAAGCTGGACGGTGAACTTCTTGGACGGCGAGGCCACCACGGCCGCTTTCGGCAACCGCAGCATTCCCACCAGCGCAAAGAGCATCGCGGCGCCCGCCGCCCCCATCGAAGCCAGCCCCAAAAAATCCCGCCGGGGGACCGGCTCCGGGTCGAGCCGCGATCGGACCAACGAGGATGTCTCGCTCACAACGACCTCCAACTCGTCGTACAGATGACGCGTTCCATGGTGATGGCATCCGACGGGCATCGCATGGCGCACAGGGCGCAGCGGATGCAGCGGTCTTCATCTTTGAGAATCGCCGAATGGGCCGTCAAGTCATCCTCGCCGATCGTCAGGCGGATGGCTGATTCCAACTCGGCAGTTGGTTCCAGGTCGGCCAGCGACACCAGCTTCAGGCACTGCGTGGGACAGACGTCGGCGCATCCCCCGCACAGCACGCAGCGGGCGCCGTCGAACACCGGCGTGACCCCGCAGTCCAGGCACCGCGACGCTTCCCGCATCGCCTGCCCGGCGTTGTATCCGATCTCGACGAGCGTATCCGGACTGTCCAGCCGCTGCTCCGGCGGGCACACCGGAACCGCGACGCGGCGGATCGACTCGTAGCCCCTCTCGCGGCGGTAGCGTTCCAGCACCAGGTGCGCTGTGACGGACTGCGCTTCCAGTTCCCGCCCCGTCAGGTACTGGTAGACCGATCGCGCCGCTTTCTTGCCTGAGGCGACCGCGTCGATCAGCAGGCGCGTTCCATGCGCCAGGTCGCCGGCGACGAACACGCCGGGGGCGCTGCTCATGAGCGTGTCCCTGTCGGTCTTGGGCCAGCCGGGGCGGAACTGCTCGACGTCTTTGCCGCCATCTTCGAGAAATGCAATGTTTGGCGCCTGACCGACAGCCAGAAGCACAGTATCGCATGGGATTATCTTCTGATCTGCCTCGTCGTAGACCGGACTGAACTTTTTCGTTCCCGGCTCATACACGCGCAGGCATCGGCGGAAGCGCACGCCGGTGACGGCGCCGGCGTCATCGCGCACGATCTCCATCGGCCCCCAGCCGTTGGCGCGGAGA
>JABWBD010000041.1 GCA_013360685.1 Pirellulales bacterium | reverse complement strand
CAACACCCCATTCCCCCACTACCCCAATCCACAGCGCGGCGAAGTCGCCAGCGGAACCGCTAGAACCCAAACTCGAACGCGGCGTCGTACATCGCCACGATGTTCTCCGGCGGTACGCCCGCCTGGATGTTGTGGACGTTGTTGAAGACGTAGCCTCCGCCCGTCTTCCAGATGCTCACGTTGCGGCGGACGTGCTCACGGACCGTTTCCGGCGGGGCGGTGGGAAGGACGTGCTGGGCGTCGATCGCCCCACCCCAGAAAACGAGCTTGTTGCCGAATCGCGCTTTAAGCTCGGCCGGTTCCATTCCGGCGGCGCTGACCTGGACGGGATTGAGGATGTGCACTCCGTTGTCCAGCAGGTCGGGAATGTATTGCGTGCAGGCGCCGCAGGTGTGGTACCAGATCTTGGCGGCGGTCCGCGAGCGGATGTATTGGACGAGTTGTTTCTGCCGGGGCTTGACGACCTGCCGGTAGAACTGCGGTTTGAAGAGCGGGCCTTTTTGGCCGGCCAGGTCGTCGCCGATCATGATCACGTCGACCACGTCGCCCACCTCGTCGAGGAAAACGCGGAACCAGTCGAGCCAGAACTTCAGCGTATGGTCCAACAGGGCGGCGCAGAATTCCGGCTGAGTGAGCATGTCGATGAACCATTGCTCCAGCCCGCGCAGGTACCAGCAGATCTCGTAGACGACGCCGGAGATCCCGCTGACCACGGCGTACGGCGTTTCGCGCTTCAGTGCCAGCGCCCGCTCGCGAAGCCCGGCAAAACGTCCCGGATCGTCGCCCTTGGGGAACGGATAGTCGGCCAGCTCGCCGATGGTGGCGGCAGCCAGGGGACTGTGGGTGATGTCCATGTAATAGGGCCGGTCTTCGGGCATGGACCAGCGGACGCCGAACTCGTCGACGAGGTCGTGCCACACCCGGCCGTCGCGTTCGGCGCGGACGACATCGCCTTGGAAATCGGTCGCCGCGCCGGCCGCAATGTACCGGGTGTCGACGCGCAGCCGTTCGAGCACCGCCTCGCACGGCCTGGCGAGCTGCTGCACCGCGTCCATCACCACGATATCGTCCCGGATTCCAAGGTATTCCAGAAGGGCCTGGTAGGCGAACTTGTGGATGCCGGTCTGGTTGCCGCCGAGGTCGATGGGCACACGGTCGGGCTGCCGGTGATCGAGCGCCGTGAGGAGCCGCTCGCGCGGCGTCATGGTTTCTGTGGGCATTTCCAGCTCCGCGACGTGGGAAATCGAGAGTCTGCCAGGTGAATCATGGCAAGCCGGGCCGCCCAATGCAAGAGGCTCGGGGGCGGGAGTGGGAGGGTGAAAACCTCTGTGGACCGCGATTCGGGGACAGGCGCTTGGGCGCTCCGGGACCAGCGGAATGTTCCGAAGCCGCCGGTATTGGGGAGGTTTTGGAGAACGACCGGTTCAAGCCGGTCGACTTGAAGCGTCATGTTGGCGCTAATGCCCGGTTGGTTCCACTTGCCTATCGATCTGGAAGACTGCCGGTGAGATACCCGGGAGCGACCAACGGCGTCTTGACTTCCCACCGTCTTCCGCCGGGGTCGTCCGTCGAGCGGCCCCAGGCAAAGACCCGATTGGTCAGATGGTTATCCAAGATTCTCGTGAAGCCGGGGCCTCAAAGAGTTGCGATTACCCACGCATTGGCGTTCGATTGGACAGCACAGTGGCAGGGGCGTTTACGCTCCTTGTTCCGCCGCAGGCGGTGGAGGCCCGTGCTTCAGCAGAGGATTGCCCGACCATGCCCCCGTCCATTTTGCGTCTTCGCCCGCCGCCCCAGCCACCGCCGTCTCAGGCGGCGGTGGCTGGGGCGGCCGGCGAAGACGCGCGGTCATTCCACACAGCCCGCCGTAAACGGCGGGCCTCAACCGCCTCCGGCGGAAGAACGGCCATGAATGGCCGTGTGACGCCAGCGCGACGGTATACACGTTGAGGGTAATGACAAGGCCTCACGGCCCCGGCTCGCCGATTGGGTTTGAGATTGCCTTCTGGCGGGCAGGGGGTATGGTCTTGGAACCTGTCGCCTATAAGTTCCAAGTCAAGACCAGACCCCGGTCCTGCCCGGTCCTGTTGATTGTCTGGTTCCTCCTCGTTAGACTCATTCGTGTTGGGCCGGACATCCAATCTCCTAACAGTAGGATTGATGCATGAGGTCCTTTCTCATGTCTGCGGCGCTGTTGTTGGCTACCGGCTGTCACGAGCCGGTAGGCAACATTCTCGTTTACGAGGTCGACGCGGAATCGCCGGCCGATCGCGAAAAGGTGAACATGTCGGCGTTGATCAAGGCGATTGACCGCCGCGTGAACGGAGGCGCGAGGCGCTGCGAGGTCCGGACGCTTGAGAACGGGCAGATTGAGATCGGCATCTTTGGCAGTAATCCGGTGACCATGCAGCGAATCGAGAACCTGGTTGGCTGCCTCGGCACGCTTGAGTTTCGGATCCTCGCGAACCAGCGCGATCACAAGTCCCTGATCGACCGGGCTTTGAAGGAAGACGGCAGTTGTTTCAAAGACGACGATGGAAACCTGTGCGCCTGGTGGGTGCCGGTCACCGTGGGGCGAGAGGAGAGCTTCACGGCCTATTCGGAGATTGCCACGCGAACCCACGAGTCCCAGGGCCGCAAACGGACGGAAATCCTGGTCGTCAAAGATCCCTTCGACGTCACCGGCGCTTACCTCACACGGGCGGTCCCCGACGTCGACCAGCGAGGTCGACCCTGCGTCCGGTTCTTTTTGAACGCGGCGGGCGGGTCGCGGTTCAGCGGCCTGACGGGGAACAACCTGCCCGATGAAGTTCAGAATTTCAGTCGAAAACTGGGCATCATTCTGGACGGCTGTCTCCAGTCGGCGCCGGCCATTCAGAGCACGATCTCCCAGCAAGGCGAGATCACCGGTGACTTCACCATGCAGGAGGTCCAGGACTTCGTTGACGTGTTCAACGCGGGCAGCCTGCCGGCGCGGGTGAAGAAAGTCGGCGAGCGAAAGGGGGGTGGATCGCCATAAGAGTCGGTTCATGCGGCTGATGCATACATGGGGGCAATCCTGCTTGCACAACTGCGGCGTCTGCGGCATCCCTGAAATAGGTGTTTCGGCGAGAAGGTCATTCCTGCCATGCCATCTCATTCCTGGCTGACCGTGACACTCGTTGGACTTGTGATCCTCAGGCCAATCCCTACCGATGGCGCGGATCCAGGACCGGACGCGTCGGCCCGCGTCGCCACCGTGGCGATGCACTCCGCGATGGGCGACTACAAAGCAAATCTCGCGCGGGCGGAACATTGGGTCCGCAAGGCCCACGCCGCGGCAGCTACCTTCGTTGTGCTTCCCGAGCTGTGCATTACCGGGTCGCTCTGCAAGTCCGCCATAACGAAAGAGAACGCCCGGGCCGTTTCAGAGAAGGCAATACAGTTGGCTTTGCCGCGACTCGAAAGCCTCTGCGAGGAACTCGGCATGACCTTGGTCGTGGGCATCATGGAGCCCCGCGAGGCCAAGTTCCGCAATAGCGCATTGGTAATCGGGCCAACGGGGCATATCACGACGTACCACAAGCTCTGGCTGCCGAATAGCACGGAAGAAGATCGTCAGCGAGATCTCCAAGAGAGTCGTCGCGGAATCGCGACCTCAGGCACCGACGAATTTGCCGTCGCCGAAGAACTCGGCCGGTCAACCGGTGGCCGTCGTGCCGATCGGCTTCTCCGAGTAGCGAGGCAACCTCGCCTACCGTCGTCGCTATCGGAGCGGTTCGCGTGCCTCACAAAGCGCCGCCTTTCTCCGGGGTTTCTGCGGTCTTCCCCCGGCACGAAAGTCGTCCCCGGCACGGGAGGGAGATCCGCACGTCGTTCGGCCGGATCGCGACCGCGCCGGCCTTGCCATCAAAGTCGATCCCTTCGCCCTGGTGACGGAACGATTCCAGCGCGAGCAAGGCATAGTCGATCCCGAAAGGAGTCTCGATCTTCACGCCCCGGCCGTCCGCCAGCGCGGTGAAGCGCGGCGTCGACTGGTCCTTCAAGAGCGGATAAAGGACGACGGCGACCGACCGGTCCGACGTGGAGCTGAGCAAAAGCCCGTGTTGCGTGGTCTCCTGGGTATTGAACCCGCTGGCCCCACTGCGCCGGGTCAGCGGTTGTGTCGTCACTTGGGGCCCGGCGGGATCGATGAAAAACACGGCCAGGTCGGCTTCGAAGCGGCCCTTGATGCGGATCGGATTGGACGCAATGGAAGGCGGTTCGGCCGCGGCGGTCCAGATCCGCCAGTCGAACTGCCGCGAGCCGGTGACGCTATCTCGGATTACGAAGTAATTCGGCCCGAGAGGATCGTCGTCCTTGACGAACAGGATCTGGCGGCACCAACCGGCGCGCTGGCCGCGAAGGTAGTCGGCCCCGCCGGTGACGAATTCCTGGATCCGTCCCTCGTTGCCCAACTGTTCGACGAATCCATCATCGACGCGGCTGTGATCGGCCGCCGCGGCGCGGCCGTAGTAGCCGAAGTCCTCGCACAACGGCGCCCCTTTTCCCCAGAGGATGAATGATCCTTCGTCGTAGTCGTAATGCTGGTGCATCCGGCCCTGGATGTAGTGCAGGTAGGTCTCGCGACGGCCAGGAAAATGGGCGCGGAAGACCGCCCCGGTTTCTGGGAACACCTGGCTGGTCCACGCGGGAGGGACGACGGGGATGGTTTCATCGAACATCACGAAGCCGTAGCCTTGCGTGGTCGGATAAGCCCCGCCGATCCCCAGCGTCCGCGGCTTCCCTTGGGCCTCCCACATCCACTGCATCCGGGCCGCGAACTCCGGATCCTTCTGCCGCCAGATACGTGCCATCCAGCCGGCCAGACACGTCCGTTCGCCGAGGTACGTGTTCCCGATTTCCGGCATCCTTCGGTTTCCCTCCAACCGGGGATCGGGCGGGGTCGAGATCTTCGCCAGCCACTGGGCGGCCTTGCGAAGCTTGGGGTGGAACTCCCAGGCCGTATCGGTCAGGCCGCTCTCGCGCAGCGCCAGGGCCAGCCCCACGATCGCATCCATGCTCACGGTCATGTAGTGCGGCGCTTCGAGCCAGCCGCCTTCGGCATCGCACCACTCATCGAGTTGGCGACCGATTTCGTCCGTGGCGATTTTGGCCCACTGGCGGGCCGTCGGATGGCTGGGAATGGTACAGGCGACCATACCCAGCATGCCGCGGGCAGAGGTGGTCATGTTCGGATTGGCCGAGTAGCCCCGCTCCGGCGAGATGAACCCCGGGCTGGCCAGGGTATATCCGAGGTATGCCAACTGGGCGTTGATCCGCTCCCGTTCCTCCGGCTTCAACGCGGGGGACCCAAGGACCAGATCCGCCAGGATCGCCGAGCACATGACCTCGAACGTGCGGTGGTGCGGGGCCGTGCCGTGGGTCCGGAGATCGCCCTGGAGGGTGAACCGCTCGACCGCCCCCTGGAGCATCTCCAGCGCGGCTTCGATGAACCGTCGCCCAAGCTCTTCGTCCCGCGTGGCCACGAGGTAAGCGACCGCGTCATCCATCTGCCAAGGGTTGACCTTCGCCTGCCGCAGGCGCTGAAGCGTCGGCGGATCCGCTTTGAAATCCTCGCGAAATCGTTCCGCTTCGGCCGCCGTCAGCAACAGCCGGGGATGCCGCGTGCTGCGGTCGTCCCACCGCACCCCATAATCCTTGATCAAGTCCAAGGCAACGTCGTTGTGTCGCATCAGCAGTTGTTGCGGCGCCGGGGCATAGGAGTCCTTGACGGTTATCGACTCGGCCTTCGTCAACGTGCCCAGCATCCAGCGGCGCGCGAAGCCGCGAAGCTGGAACGTGACGGCAGCGTCGGGGTTCGCCAGGACAAGGCTGGTGTCCCATGACGTTCGCCCGGGCTCGACCCAGACACCAGGCTCCCGGCAGCCGATCATCAGCAAGTCGTCTCCGTCATCACGGAAAAGCGAGGTCCAATTGCCCCGCGGGATATCACCCCACCACGGAGACCACGGCTCCAAGAGGAACAAACGTTGGCCCGCCGCGGCACCAAGGGGCGTCACCGTCGATTCATGGACCATTCCGCGGTGGAACATCCGGTCGGGGCCCCATCCCCTGCCAAGCAAGAGACTGTAGCTGGCGCCCTCGGGCAGATTGAACTCCTCATGGACCAGTACGACTGGTTCGCCGGCGATCATCCGGAAGAGAAGCCGCCAGGAGCAGGACTGGGGGAACTCGTAGAGCACCAGGACATCGGCCAGCAGAGGGCCTTGGTCGAGTATCGTGCAAGAAAGCTCGCTTGCCGGCCAGGGCGTCGTCAATTGGCCGCCGGCCACCCAGCGACCGCTGGGAAGGCGTATCGCGGCAATTGGGCCCTCTTTGGTGGCGTCGGGACCGCCGAGCCGGATTGCCACCCGGCCGTTCTCCATTTGCACCGCACCGGGCGAGGGAGCCACGCGCAAGTCCGTTGCCTTCTCCGGGGTGCCCGGCGCCAGGCGATACATGCTCTTTCCCGTCGCGCCCACCGAAGCCAGGAAGGCGATCGAGTTCTTGCCTTGGGGGGCCCTGGCAGCCGGTACCCACTGATGGACGAGCGCCCGTCCATCCGGCCCCAGCAACGTGAGATCCTCCCGCCCGTAGAGATCGTTTTCGACCGGAAAGAACACCAATTCGTGTTGCCAAGCGTGCTTCAGGTGGTCTTCAAGGACGAAGACGCCCGTTGCTGGGGCGGCGTAGACTTCCCCGGTCCGGAGGAAACAGATCAGCACCGCAATGGCTAAGTGCAGTCGCATTCTCGTGATCCCCAAGATCATCGGTGCCGTACTTCAGGCCGAGCGTCTCAAGCCTCTTGAGCGACGGTGAGACTTGATCTGCCACACGCGCTGAGTCTAGGGCGAAAGAAATGAGTGGTCAAGGGAGTGCAGAAGTTTGATTCAGACGTGTCTACAGCGGCGAGCTGCAATCCGGGATCTCACAGCCTTGTCTTGCCGATTGGGTTTGAGATTGCCTTCGGGACCGGTTATGATCGGTTCCAGAACCAACATGCCCCGGAGACCCGAACCATGTCGCAGAAACCGCTTGTCACCCGCCGCCGCTTCCTTGGAACCGCCGCGGCCGCCGCCGCTGCTCCCCTGTTCGTCCCGAGATCCGTTCTGGGCGACGAGAAATCGCCGCCCGCCAGCGAGCGATTGACCGTCGGCATGATCGGCCTGGGCATGCAGGCCGACGGCTACCACATGCCCACGCTCCTGGGCTTCGACGACGTGCGGGTCCTGGCGGTCTGCGACGTGGACACGAACCGCCGCCGCCATGCGAAACAACGGGTCGACGCGCGCTACGGCGCGGCCGGCTCCGGCGGCTGCGACGAGTATCGTGATTTCCGCGATCTGCTGGCGCGCAAGGACATCGACGCCGTCCTGATCGCCACGCCCGACCACTGGCATGCGATCCTCGCAATCGAAGCGTGCAAGGCCGGCAAGGACGTCTACTGCGAAAAGCCGCTGTCGCTGACGATCCATGAGGGTGTGCGGATGATCGAGGCGGTCCGGAAGCATAAGCGGGTCTTCCAGACCGGCAGCCAGTTGCGGTCCGGCGGCGAGTTCGCCCACTACCCGCAGGCCTGCGAATGGATCCGCAACGGCCGGATCGGCAAGGTCGAACGCGTCTGGGTCAGCATCGGCGGGCCGAGCAAGTGGTGCGACTTACCCGAGGAGCCGATGGAGCCCGGGCTCGACTGGGACCGCTGGCTCGGGCAGGCGCCGATGCGGCCCTACCACTCGATTCTCAGCCCGCGAGGCATGCCGAAGAACTGGCCGATGTGGCGGCTCTACCGCGAGTATTCCGGCGGAGGCTTCTCCGACATCGGGGCCCACGAGTTCGACATCGTGCAGTGGGCCCTCGGCATGGACGAATCGGGTCCCGTCGAGGTCATCCCGCCCGACGATCCGGAGGCCACGTCCGGCGTCAAGTTCCGTTATGCCAGCGGGACGGAAGTGATCCACGGCGGCCCCGGCGGACTGGTTTTCGAGGGGACCGACGGCAAGATCACCCTGGAGCGCGGGAAGATGAAGTGCGAGCCCGAAGCCTTGACCAAAGAGCCGCTCGGCGCCGGCGAGGTCCGGCTTTACCGCTCGCCGGGCCATCACCGCGACTGGATCGAGTGTATCCGTTCTCGAAAGCGTCCGATCTGCGACATCGAAATCGGCGTCCGCTCGGTGACGATTTGCCACCTGGGCAACCTGGCCTACTGGAACCACCGCAAGCTCAAGTGGGATCCGCGGAACTGGCAGTTCGCCGGCGATGCGGAGGCCAACACCTGGCTCGACCGGCAGCGTCGCGACCCGTGGCAATTGCCGGAGGTGTAATCACTTCCGCCGCTTCTTTCCGCTCTTGTTTTCGTCCGCCAGCGTCTCTTGCCATCGCTGGATCAACTTGAGCGCGTCGATGGGCGCTGTCTGATTCAGGTCGACCTGGCGGATGTCATCCAAGAGGGGATGGTCGGCGGGACCGAAGAGCGTGAGCTGGAACTCGGCGCGACGCCGGGGCTCCGGCCGGGCGATCTTCGCGCGGCCCTCCGCGTCCAGATGCTCCTCCTCGAGTTGGGCAAGGATGTCCTTGGACCGCTCGATGACTTCGCGGGGCACGCCGGCCAGCCTCGCCACGTGGATGCCGTAGCTCTTGTCGGCCGCTCCCTCGACGATCTTGTGCAGGAAGACCACTTCGTCTTCCCATTCCCGCACCGCGACGTTGAAGTTCTTGATTCCGTCGAGCGACTTGGCCAGGTCGGTCAACTCGTGATAGTGCGTGGCGAAAAAGGTGCGGCAGCCGATATGGTCGTGCAAGTGCTCGACGACGGACCATGCCAGCGAGATGCCGTCGTAGGTGCTCGTGCCGCGGCCGATCTCGTCGAGAATCACCAGGCTCCGCCCGGTGGCCGTGTTGAGGATCCTCGCCGTCTCCGTCATCTCGACCATGAAGGTGCTCTGGCCGCGGGTGAGCTCGTCGCTGGCCCCCACGCGCGCGAAAATCCGATCGGCAATTCCGATGGTTGCCTCGCGGGCCGGCACAAAACCGCCGATCTGCGCCATCAGCGTGATCAAGGCGACCTGCCGGATGTACGTGCTCTTGCCGGCCATGTTGGGGCCGGTGATCAGGAGGATCGTGCCCGACTCGCCTCCCGCGTGGGCGTCGTTGGGCACAAAGGTCCCTTCCGGCTGGATGATGTCGAGCACGGGATGTCGCCCGTCGACGATCCTGAGCACCGGCTCCTCGACCACTTGGGGCCGGCAGTAGTTGCGCTCTCGTGCCAGTTCGGCCAGGGCGACGAGCACGTCCAGATGGGCGAGCACCGCGGCGGTGGCCTGCATCTGCCGCCGCGAAGCCGCCACGGCATCCCGGAGCTCGACGAAAAGGTCGTACTCCAACTCTTTCGATTTTTCGTCGGCCGTAAGGACCTTTTCTTCGTGCTCCTTGAGTTCCGGCGTGATGAAGCGTTCGGCGTTCTTGATCGTCTGCTTGCGGATGAAGTAGTCGGGGACTTTTTCCCGGTGCGTATTCGTCACCTCCAGGTAGTAGCCGAACACCTTGTTGTAGCCGACCTTGAGATTCGTGATCCCGCTTCGCTGGACTTCCTCGGCCTGATAGCGGGCGATCCACTGCTTGCCGCCGCGGGTGAGGTCGCGAAGCGCGTCGAGGTCTTCGCGGTATCCGTCGCGGATGAAGCCGCCGTCGCGAGCGGACAGGGGGCAGTCGTCGACCAGTGCCGCGTCGAGCTTGCTGCGCAGCTCGGGACAGAGATCGATTTGCGATTCGAGCCGGTTGAGCAGTTCGCTCTTGCGCGCGGTCAGTTTCGCTTTGAGCGACGGCAGACTTCTCAGCGTGCGACCGAGGAAGGCCAGATCCCGCGGACTGGCCCGGCCCGTGGTCACGCGCGCCAGCAGCCGCTCGACGTCGTAGACGTGGCGGAGCGTATCGCGGAGATCGGCCGCGAGGGCCGGCTGGGCGATGAGCTCTTCCACCGCGTCGAGCCGCAAGCCGATTTCCGCGACGTCGGTGAGCGGATTGGCCACCCACTCGGCCATGAGACGCGAGCCCATGGCCGTGACGGTCCGGTCGAGCACGGCGAGCAAAGAACCTTCGCGGCGGCCTTCGCGGATCGTGCGGCTGATTTCCAGGCTCCGGCGGCTGGCCTCGTCGATTTCCAACGTCGTGCCGGTGCGATAAGGCACCAGCCGATCGATGTGTTCGAGAGAACTCCTCTGGGTTTCCGTAAGGTAGTCGAGGACCGCTCCGGCCGCCCGGACCGCCTGACTATCACCGACGCTTGCGTCGAATCCGAACCCTTCGAAGCCGGCCGTTCCGAAGTGCTTGGCCAGCGCGCCGCGCGCGGAATTCGCTGCGAAAGCCCAGTCGGGCCGCCGCGTGACCATGATTTGCTCGCACCAATGGGTCGGCAACGGATCGGCGCTCTCGGCCAGAAGGCATTCGGAAGGACCAATGCGGGCCAACTGGTCGGCGACGCTCCGCGGCGCAACGCCGGCGGCGTGAAAGCGGCCCGTGGAGAGTTCCACCCAGGCCAAGCCCACCGGATCGCCCGGGGCAATGGCCGCCAGGTAGTTGCTAGTCCGCGGGTCCAGGAGGGCGTCGTCGGTGAGGGTGCCGGCGGTGACCACGCGCGTGACCTCGCGACGAACGAGGCCCTTGGCCTTCTTCGGATCCTCGACCTGGTCGCAGACGGCCACGCGCAGCCCGGCCGCGATGAGCTTTCCAAGGTAGCTCTCGAGCTGATGGTGAGGAAAACCGGCCATGGGGACGGGGTTTTCCCCCTTATCACGGCTGGTCAGGGCGAGGCCGAGCGTCCGCGCGGCGACTTTCGCGTCCTCATGGAATAATTCGTAGAAGTCGCCCATCCGGAACAAGAGGATCGCGTCGGGGCAGGCCTTCTTGGCCTCCTCATACTGCTTCATCATCGGTGTGGCGGAAGTGCTCATTCCGACCATGCTAGCAGAGTCGAGAGCTCTCGACTACTGGATGAATCGTTCTTCTTCTTCGTCGCTGTGGACGGTGATCTCGCCCATGTCTTCCAGCCGGCGAACGATGTCCACGATCTGCTGCTGGACCTGCTCTACGTTGGACGCGCGCACGGGGCCCAGGTAGTCCATTTCCTCAGCAAGCAGGGTCGCGGCGCGCTTGGACATGTTTTTGAGGATCTTCTCCTTGAGGTCCTCGCTGGCGCCCTTCAGGGCCATCGCCCACTGCGAGCTCTCCACGTTCTTGAGCACGGTCTGGATATCGCGGTCCGTGAGCTTGGCGATGTCGTCGAAGACGAACATGAGCCGGCGGATTTCTTCCACCAGGTCGGGGTCCTCCTGGGCGAGGTTCTCCAGCAGGCTCCGCTCCGTGGCGCGGTCGATGACGTTGAGGATCTCGGCCACGCTTCCGACTCCTCCGGCGTTTTCAAACTGCTGGCTCATCACGCTGGACATGCGGTGTTCGAGCCCTTTTTCCACCTCGTGAATGATCTCGGGGCTGGTCTGTCCCATGGTGGCCACGCGCCGGATGACCGAGAGTTGCCGCTCGGCGGGCAAACCGCTCATGATGTCGGCCGCCTGGGAGGCCGACACGTGGCAGAGGATCAGCGCGATGGTCTGGGGATGCTCGTCGATGATGAACGTCAGCAGGTTCTGGCTGTCGATCTTCTGGAGGAATCCAAACGGCCGGGCCTCGATCGACTGGCGAACGTTTTCGATCGTCGGCGCCGCCGACTTGCCCAGGGCCTGCTCCACCAGCGATTTGGCCACATCCAATCCGCCGGCGCTTCCGACGAGGGCGGCCGGGTTGGCGCGGGCGAACTCCTGGATCACCTGCTCTTGCTCGTCGCCGGCGACGGCATCGAGCTTGGCAATTTCGATCGAGACGGCCTCGATCTGCTTGGGCTCGAGTTGCCCGATCAGTTTTGCCGCCTGGTCGGGCGCAAGACTCATCAGCAACACGGCCGCTTTGCGGAGGTTCGGGTTCGGTCGAAGCGTCGCGTTGGAAGTCGCCATGGGTCCGGTTCAGCGAAGACTCAGTTCCGAATGGCCGGGAGCCAGCCCCCGTCCCGCCGGAGCTGTCTCCCCAGAGCTGCCATTTACCCCAATTTCTCCGAGCGTTGATGGTCGGGTGGCAGGCTTTGCGCGCTATCGGCAGGGGTCTCGCGACAACTTGAGGCGGAGCGGCCAGGGGCGCCGCGCGACGCTCAAGCGCAGACCGGTTCGGGGACCGGTGCGAAGCCGACCTCCAGGGTCAGCGGCCCCCAATCGGTCTCGAAGGAGATGGAGATCGGCACCACGTTCGACGGAAAATGGATTTCGTGATTGTGGCCGGTGACGACGTTGGGCAGGCTCACTTGCAGTTCGAATTCCTCCAACTCGGACTTGGCGGCGCCTGCGACCATATTGGTCAGTTCGCCGACCGCATCGAGCACGTCCTCGTTGATGGCCGTTGTCTCTGTCATCAACATGGTCGAGGCTGCTTTGAGGGCCACCGCTTCCGAAAAACTCAGCACGACGGTGCCGACGGTCCTGCCGGACAACCCGATGACGCCGCTGACGTAGTGCTTGGCGCAGTTGTTCTCTTTCAGTGCGATCTCTCCGCGCCGGGCCTCGCAGGCCAGCATGGTCTTGAAGGCATTCTTGAGCGAGGTGACAAATGGGTTGATGTACTCGACGCGCATCGACGGGTCCTTCGCCTGGCCGGAGGCGGCGCAACACAGGAGGCCGCTGGTTCTTCGAGCCGTTGCTCTACCGAGGTGTAGCTACAGAAGATTAGGTCCGGGAATGCGGCCGTCAAACGGCAGTAGGATTTTGGATTTTCGATTTTGGATTTTGGATTGGTTTACCCCCCCGTTAGGTGCAATTCAGGAGGCGACGGAGTATCGGCTCGGATCATTCTCGCATGGGAAGTTCGAATCGCAAACGGCGTCGGCGCAACGAGTTGCGCTCGCTTGCGATTGGTATGCGGCACCCCGCGGCCGACGCGGCGGGGAGCGTGGGTTTTCCAGGCCAAGCCCTGTGCCGTGTGGCAGGCCGAGACTAGCCGCACTCGAATCCAGGATCTGAGATCTCGTTCAACTTTCGTCGCGGAGTTCGCAGACGGCCGCCTGCCCGAAGCATTCGTCCACCTCAATCCTCACCAGCTTCGGCCGCACTCCCGTCCGCTTCTGGAGGTCATCCAGCAACCGCGCGCCGATATAGCGGCCCAGGAGTTCCGTGGTGGTGTTTGGGACCGGCAGGAGGCGGCAGTCGCAACGGGGGAAGATCCAGCGGCGCTGGCGAAAGCGGACTTCGACCTCCTGATCGTCGGCGGAGACGCGGATGAGCGGGTGCTCAGTCGGCAGAAGCATGAAATGGTCCAGTTCGTCGACGATGCCCTTGAGGGCGTCGCGCAGGGCGATGAAGTCGATCACGTAGTGGTTTTCGTCGAGCGGCCCCTCCACCTCCGCCGCCACCCGATAGTTGTGCCCATGCAACCGCTCGCAGACATCGCCGTCGAAGGTAATGAAGTGGCCGGCGCTGAACACCAGATCATCTTTGGAAATGCGGACGCGGAAGTGTTCCATGATTGGTCATTGGTCATTGGTCATTGGTCATTGGTCATTCGTCATTGGCATTCTACGGCAGGGGTTTGGGAGGTGTGCGTCGGCAGCCAATTGTCCCGAAGGCCGATGAACAGGCCGGCGGCGACGAGATCGGCCGTGGTGCCGGGATTGCGGCGGTGGCCGTCGCTGCGGAGCCAGAAATCGAGGTCGGCCAGGGCGCGACGGTAGTCCTCCTCGCCTGGGACGCCAGCCGCCAATACGGATGCCGCCCGTGCGGCCGATTCTGCGGCGATCTTCAGGCCGCATTTCCGCGCAATGAGGCTGTCCGGGAATGCAGCCATCAGTTGGACGTGCAGGTGGACCACCGCGCCGGCAACCGGCTGACCGCGCCGGATGCCCTCTTTCAGCCAAGGAACAACGCACTGAAACACCTGCGAGAAGCCTTCCGCGTACTGTCGCGCGACCATGTCGCGGCCCGCGGCCGACTGCATCGCCGCGATCAGATCCACCGGCGGTTGCTCCGCGACGTCGTACTCGTCCACCCGTCCCAATCCCCCGGGTTGCGCAAGGGCGATTGCGTGATAGACGTTGCTCGCATCGGCGGGCGTCAGCCGGGAGAGCACGTCGACGACGCCTTCGCGTAGCGGTAGTTCGCGGGACACCTTGGCCAGCGGCGCCAGCAGCAAGACGGTGCCAAGGTTCGTGTTGGTGCCGGCGGTCTGCCGTGTGACCTCCACGGCTGCAAGCACGGTCCGGCCGAGCGGACGCTCAACAGCCGCATCCATGGCCGGACCGATGGCCACCGCGCTTGCAAGGAAGTCCTGCAGGACCATGTCGTCGAAATCGGCTCCCCGATGGACATTTCCCGGCTTGGGAGCCGCGACTTCCCAAAGGCATGCCAGCGTAGCGCACTGGCCGGTCGAGAGAGCGTTGCGGTACGAAGCCATGATGGGGCGATGCCTCGAGGCAGTCGGCGGAAGGGACCTCACACGGCGCGCGCCGGCTCATGGGTCCGCCGCAGGAAATCGTCCAACAGCGGTATCACGCGCTCGTGAGCGTCCTCGACGACGTAGTGCCCCGCGTCGTCGAGGCGCTCGACCTCCGCCTTGGGAAAGAAATCCAGGAAACGGTTGAGAAACGCCGGCGTGAAACACCAGTCCTTCATCCCCCAGACCAGCAGCACCGGATGGTCCGCAAACTGCGTCAGGCCATTCTCGATGTCGACCAGGGTCGCATAGGTCGGATGGCTCGGTTTCAACGGGATGTCCATGGCGAACTGCAAGACGGCAACACGATTCGCCCAGGAGTTGTACGGCGCCGAAAGCCCGGCGCGAACCGCCGGCGTCATCCGCCGGCGGTGCTCGGCAGCCATGCGGAGCGCAGCCTTCACGAAGAGGTTCAACCCCTGCACTCCCACGGCGCCAACGCCCGGCACATGGCAAAGCCGAATCCGCCAGGGGCAGTGGTCCGCACGGAATGCCGCGGTATTCATCAGGGCGAATCGCGAAAAACGATGGGGCTGGGCCACGGCGGCGCCCATCCCGATCGCTCCGCCCCAGTCGTGCGCGACGAGCGTGATCCGCTCCAGATCCAACTGCTCGATGAGTCGCCCCAGGTCCCCGATCCGCCGGGCGAGCTGGTACGAATACTTCGAGACCGGCGGCTTGTCCGACATTCCGCAGCCGATGTGGTCCGGCACGATCAGCCGGTACTTCCCCCGCAGGGCGAGAACCAATTCCCGCCAGTAAAAGGACCAGGTGGGATTGCCGTGCACGAGCAGCAGCACCGGCCCCTCGCCCTCGTCGAGGTAGTGCATCCGGTGGCCATCGATGGAAAGCCAGTGGGACTGAAAAGGGTAGAGCGAGCGCCAATCGTCGTTGCGCATGGTTCTTCGCGGGCACAACGGTCAGACTTGTGAAAACCCCAGTATAACCGCAGAGCGCCCCGCTTTGCCACCGCGGCACGTGCCGGGGCGGGAAGGGGCATTGGGATGGTGGGGTGGTGGAATAGGGGAGTATTGGGGCGGTGGAGCGATGGAGTTGCCGAGGTCAGGTTTGTTGCAGAAACCGCTGCGGTTTGGTACTCTTCAGGCATGCCACAATGCACCCGCGGCGGAGGATGTGAATACCTTTGGGCAGTTCCGGATCACTCTCAACAAGCCTGTTCCAGCGGCTGAAAAGCCACGATCCGGAGGCTTGGCGGCACCTTTTGGATCTCTACATGCCGCTGGTTTTCTCCTGGTGTCGCCGCTCGGGACTTCAGCCTCAGGATACGGACGACGTGGTCCAAGAGGTTTTCCAGGCGGTGAACCGCTCCATTGCGGACTTCCGATGTACTGGGCCGACCGATACCTTTCGCGGATGGCTGCGGACGATTACCAAGAACAAGATCCGCGATCATTTTCGGGACCGTGCCGGTCAACCTGTGGCGGCAGGCGGCACCGATGCTCAGCAGCGGTTCATGGATCTCGCGGAGGATCCGCCGCACGCCTCCGAAGAACCAAGCGTCTTGGCCGGATTGGTACACCGTGCCCTGGGCCTTATCCGAGAAGAAATCGAGGACCGTACCTGGCAGGCATTCTGGCTCACGGCGGTTGGACAGCAGTCAACGGTTGTTGTTGCCCAACAATTGGGGATGACCCCAGGGGCGGTGCGGCAGGCCAAATACAAGGTCCTCCGAAGACTGCGCCAAGAACTGGGCGACGTGGAGTGATCTTTGGTCGGCACATCGGGGTTTCGCGCGCTCAAATCCTTGTCCTGTCGTAGTTTGCGACTCTCGGCCAAAGACGAATGACGCATTCCCGTTTTCCTTAGCATGGGCCAAACCAAGTGTTTCCTTGGCGGATCGAGCGGCGGTTGACGGCCGTCTGGGGGTTTGGGATGTCGTTGTGGGACTTTGGGCAAAGGAGTTGTTTCGATGCGGAGCTTGTCCTGCCCTGACAGGGATACGCTCTTCGGCTACCTGGTTGGCACGATCACGGAATCCGCTGCCACGGCGGTCGCCGGGCACTTGGCGGCGTGCCCCGCGTGTGAGCAGACCGCGCAGGCCCTGGAAAGCCTCTCCGACACGATCCTTGCTGCCTTGCGACACCCCTCCGATAGCAGGGAGGCAGTGGACGATCCGGGATGCCGATCCCTGCTGGAAAAACTTCGTGGGCTGGAAATGGACCGAGCGGCGGGGAATCGCTCTGACGCTCCGGTGACCGCCAGCCCGCGCCGCGTCAGAGTGCTCGGCGATTACGAATTGCTCAAGAAGCTCGGGGAAGGGAGAATGGGCGCCGTCTACCTGGCGCGACACACCAAACTCAAGCGGACCGTGGCGCTGAAGGTGCTGTCAAAGAACCGCCTGGCCAGTGCAGAAGCCATCGCGCGATTTGAGCGCGAGATCGAAGCAGTCGGCCGGCTCGACCACCCGCACATTGTCCGCGCCTTGGACGCGCGCGATGTCGACGGCATCCGTTTCCTCGTCATGGAATACGTCGATGGCCTGGATCTTTCCGACGTGGTGCGGCGGCTTGGTCCGCTCGGGGTCGCGGACGGCTGCGAGGTGGTCCGCCAGGCGTGCCTCGGGCTGCAGTGCTCGCATGAAAACGGGCTGGTCCATCGCGACGTGAAGCCTTCGAACCTCATGCTGACCGTGAGCGGGGAGGTGAAGGTCCTCGACCTGGGACTGGCTCACATCCAGCAGAGCGAGAGCGATCGGAGTGAGATTACCGGTATCAATCAATTGATGGGCACACCGGACTACCTCTCGCCCGAGCAGGCGCAGGGACAGCCGGTCGACATCCGAACCGATATCTACTCGCTCGGCTGCACGCTCTATCATCTCCTGTCCGGCCGTGCACCGTTCAGCGGACCGGACTACGACACGCCCATGAAGAAAATCAGCGGCCATATCCGCGACGGCGTGCCGCCCGTTCAACTGCGGCGGCAGGACGTTCCCAAACCGGTGGCCGTGTTGCTCGAGCGGATGCTGGCCAAGGACGCAAACCAGCGGCCGGGCACTCCTTCGCAAGTGGCCGATGCGTTGGCGCCGTATTGCCAAGGGAGCAAGCTGATTGGGCTATTGCGGGAGGCCCGGCGCCGGCAGCCGGAGGATGAGAAAGGCCATTCGCGTGTTGAAACCGACGAGTTGCGGACGTCGGGCCGATTCGATACGGATCCCCAGGGGAAAGCGGCCGTTGCAGCCGTTCCGGCCGGAGCCGCCGTGCCAGAAGCGGCCCCATTCGATCCCTATCATCGCTGGCTGGGAATCGCGCCGGAAGAACAGCCGCCAGACCATTACCGCCTGCTTGGCATCGCAAGGTTTGAAAGCGATCCCGAAGTGGTCCGCGATGCGGCCGCGCGGCAGATGGCCCACGTGCGGACGTACCACTTGGGACAACACGCGGAGTTGTCGCAGAATCTGTTGAACGAATTGGGGGCTGCGAAAGCTTGCCTGCTGAATCCCCAGAAGAAGGCTGCCTACGATGCCGGATTCTCGGACAGGCGGCATGCCGTCGATCTGCCCCAGGCAGAATCGAATCCGCAGGAAGGGGAAGCGGTTGCAGCCGGGCCGCCGGTGCCGATCCAGAAGGAATTGCCGGTTTCAGTCCGGCAGCAGGCGTCGGAGAGCACTGTCGCCCCATTGCGGTCTTGGCTACGCAGACTCCCGCCCCGGGGCTGGATTGCCGGCGGACTCGCGGCGGTGTTCGCACTCCTCACCCTCGTAATCTACATCGCGACCAATACCGGCCGCGTGAAGATCACCCTGAGTGATCCGAATGCCGATGTCGCGATCCGAGTCGACGGCAACGAGGTCGAAATTAGGGGGCTCGGAGAACCGCTCCGCCTTCGGCCGGGGCCTCATGAACTGGCGGTGACCGGCAAGGGCTACGAAACGCTCTCCAGCAAGTTCCTGGTCCGACGGGGTGATGACACCGTACTGACGGTCGAACTGGTGCCCAGATCGGCCGGTCGCGATGTCGCGCAAACGCCGAGCGGGTCTACGGCGCCTGCCGAGGATGCTCAGGTAGCCACGCCGACCGACGCAACAATTTCTGTGTCAGGCGCGGGCGCAGCGTCCACTTCTGAACCCACCGCTGGCGCCCGCAGACCGCTTTTCACGAAAGGCAGCCCGCGAGTTCTGGGATTCTACACGGGCAGTGCGTCCGAACGGCTCGCGGAATACGCTTCCTATACGAACATCGTGCAAACATCGATTGGAGAACTCGATCAGCTTGCCCCGATCGCGCGGCGCCACAAACTGTCGATCGTCGTCAACGCCGAGTTGCCGGAAGGTGCGTCCGGCCTCCGCCTGGAAGATTCCGTTGTCGAGTCGATTCGGCGGCACCAGGGTGTCGTTACGGCCATTTGCTGGCACGTGGCCCTTGGTGCATTCGGCGGCGGGCGCGCGGAGATTGCCGAACTTGCCCGGAGAAGCGGTCTCCCACGCCGGCACAAACTCACTCCGGGGCAGGAACAATCGGAGATAGCGCAATTCGGACAGTATCTGCAAACCGTTCTTCCCGACGTGCAGTTCTGGTGCAATTTCGTCGTCAACAGGGCCACTGCGGATGCCATAGGGCAGGTCCCGCCGGAGGTCGACTGCCTGAGCCTGTTTGTCCCCTTTGCCGACGACCCGGAGAACGCCCAGGAGAACGCGAGTGCAGTTGGCAGTTGGATCACGAAAGTGAACCGTCGCCCGGCGTTGCTGATGTGGTTCCCATTGCGGTCCCCGGCCGAGGCGGAGACTGTCGAGCGGCTTCAAAGGTGGGTCGAGCGATACAATCTCGATGGCCTGATGTTGGCCGGTTATTCAGAAGGTCCGCTTGGGGCAAAAGGGATGCGCGAGGATGAGCGAGTTACGGCGGAGGTCAAGAAAGTCGCCGCCGCCTGGGGTGTGAGCAGACCGTCTGCAGCAGTCACGCTCGACATGTCTCCGACCGCCGCCGGTTCCCCCGAGAAACCGACGGCACAGGAGCACGCACTTCTCTTCGACGGCATCAAGTCGCACGTGGACATGACCGAATACGCGTACAATGGCAAGTACCCCATCACTGTGGAGGCGTACGTTGTGCCCCTGAGTTATCGGTTCGGCGTTCAGCACATTTTCTCCAATCGTGGGGGCGACGGAGGTGGAATTTGGCTGTACCTCAGCGGTTTCCCGCGCCGTTGGGCGTTCCACCTCGCCAACCCGATTGCACCCGAGTCCACGGAAGTCGCAACCCTTTCCCGGCGCGTTCATATTGCAGGAGTCTACGACCTCCAGCGGAGTTGGCTCTTCGTCGACGGCAAACAACAGGGGGATCCCATCAGGACGGGCTTCAACGGTCCCGCGCACAAGTACTCGTACGTGGGCGCCGATCCGGATCATTACAAGAAAGCTGCAGGCGCATTTCACGGGATTATCGAGCAGTTTCGGATTTCGCGGACTGCGAGGTACCAGGGCGACTTTACGCCCGAACCCGTTCTCCAATCGGACAACGACACCCTTGTGCTGTACCGCTTCGACGGAGGTTCCGGCAAGCGGGCCCGCGATTTGTCCGGCAACGGGTACGACGGCGTAATCAAAGACGCGCAATGGGTCAATCTCAAGGACTACTTGGAGCCACAAGAGGAAAGCAGTGTCGGCGTTTCGGGCGCTCCGGCTCCAAACCCGACCGACACCGAGAGTGCCCAGCCCACTGGAGGGAAAACCGGTACGTGAACCAGTCCTGGAAACCACGATCTCTACTCCATTCAGCAAAGGAGACAGCCGTGTTTCGTCAATCCACCTTCGCATCCATCGCTCCGTGGATGCTTCTGGTATGCCTTTGCGGCGCCAAGGTTCTCGCCCAAAACCCGGAGCCGGCAGCAACGGCATACGATGCTGTCTGGGCAAAGTTGAAAGAGCCGCTGGCCAATCGGCAGTACGGTGCGGCCCGAGACTTGCTGGACAACGCGGCAAAATCGGCAAGTTTGAGCGGCTTCCAACCGGTGATCGCTGAAGACGAGCGGGATATCGGCCTCTTGGAGGAATTGAAAAAGCGAGTTATCCAGCGCTGCCGCGGCTTCCAGACCGGCGCGACGGTGGAGGTTGGCAGCGTCGCCTACGAATTTATCCGTTTTGAATCGGATCTGACAGGCGACCGGCTGATCCTAAAGACCCTCGGCAACGGTCGTGAGACCGAGCGGACCTTGGAACAACTGCCGGCCAAGACGTGGGTTGCCCTGGTCATTTCAGAACTGGGGTCAACCGCGGAGAACAAGTACCTGATCGGCGTTTTTCACGCCGTCGACAAGACGGGCGATCGGGACGAGGCACGCAAGCTCCTTAGCGCAGCCGCAGCCGATGGGCAGCAAGTCAGCCGATGGCTGGAACGGCTCGCGGAGAAACCTGAGGAAGCAAGAACTCCCCTCACAAAGGCCGAAAAGGTCCAAGACCCGATCGTAGGCACCTGGCGTGTTGTCATTGGGGAGGGGAAACGAGAGAAAGCCGCCAACGTGATGTTCAGGCCGGGAGGTACGACGAACCTGCCTGGGTCGAAGTGGCTCTTCGACGCGACCACGGCCACCTACACGGTCACCCTTCCGCACGGCGGAACCGCCAAAGTCCAACTCGACCCATCGCAGAACGGCTTCCGCGGCAGGAACGCAGCCGGAAACCCGGTCCGTGGTGTGCGCGAGGCAGACAAGTCGAATCAGTCGCGAGGGAAATAAGCGATGCATGAACCAGCTTCAGCCAGAGGAATCGCCCTCCAGCACGTCTTCCCAGTGACCGCTACTAGCGGATGATGACCTATGTCTGTGACGATCCGAATTCTGTCCGGCGCTCGCAAGGGGGCAGAGATCCGACTGGAAAGCGACGTGTTCCGCATCGGCGACACTCCGGGGTGCGAGGTCTACTTCGACCCGCGACTGGACTCGGCAGTCCGCGGTTGCTCGGCGTCGGTGCAACTCGGAGCGGACGGCTGGTACCTGCGGCCCGGCGAGCCCGGCCGAATGCTGGTGAATCAGGCTCCAGTCGCGGCGGAAAGCCGGATTCGTTCGGGCGACGTGTTGCGGATGTCCGAAGCGGGCCCGGACTTCCTGTTCACGATTACCAGCCGGCGCGCGGAGGCTTTTCCGGCCGTGTGCCACCGTTTGCCGTCGATGCCGCTGCGCGACTTGGGGCACCTCGAAACCGGTTCCGAGTCTGCCGGCGTGGAAACGTCTCCGGCAAGCAGAGCGGAAGCGGAGCGTGCGGATAGAGCGGGGCTTTCGCCGATAACGGCAAACGGCTCGAGTCCATCAGTTCACAGTGTCGGCAAGCGGAAATGGTTAATATGGGCGTGTTTGGGTCTTGCCGCAGCGATTCTTGCCGCGTCGGCATGGTTGATCGGAAATCAACGAGGCTCGACAGACAGAAGCAGCGATGCGCCGGAGCCCGTGGTTGAGTCAACAGACATCTCCGGCCGAATGATCGATGACGTCCGAGAGACAAGCTCACCGCGCAAGATCGAGCCGACTTCTGAACCTGTCGTCCATACCGACGCCTGGGCGCGCGTGGAGGCCGAGCTGCGCGAGTCGCTCTTGCTGGTTCAAGTCCAGGCCGATGGTCCGTCCGGGAGTCATTCCTGGCCCTTCGCCACCGGTTCCGTCATCGACCCTTATACGGTGCTCACAAGCGGCCGGGGGGTGCTTCAACTCGCCGAGTGGCATCGTCAAGGCTTCCGGATCGGGGCGACCTGCCCTTCGACGGGGCTCAGAGAAGCGGTCAAGGATTTCCGCGTGCGTCAGACAGATCAAGATTAGGAGTAAGAAAAAGAGTGGGACAAGAACCCATGACCTCGCAACCGCCGATTGGTATCGACCTGGGCACGACGTACTCGCTCGCCGCCATGATCGACAACGCCGGGCGGCCGGTGACGGTCGCCAATGCCCAGGGCGATCTCCTGACTCCCAGCGCCGTCTTCGTCGATGAGGATCAGATCATCGTCGGCAAGGAGGCGGTGAAGGCCTCGGTGATGAAACCCGAGGCGTACGCGGAGTGTTTCAAACGGGACATGGGAAGCGTGGCGTTCCGCCGCCACGTGTGCGGTCGAAAAGTTCCGCCGGAGGTCCTCAGCGCACTGGTGCTGGACCGGTTGCGGCACGACGCCGAGAGGCGCATCGGACCGTTTCGGAAGGTCGTGATCACTGTCCCCGCCTACTTCGACGAGTCGCGACGCCGGACCACGCAGAACGCCGGTTGGCTTTCCGGCCTGGAGATCCTGGACATCATCAATGAACCGACGGCAGCCGCTTTGGCCTACGGCTTCGACCGCGGATTGCTCGATCCTGCCACGCCCAACGGGGCCAACAAGCCCGAGCGGCTACTGGTCTACGATCTGGGCGGCGGCACGTTCGACGTGACTATCCTGGAAATGGACCGGATGCGGTTCCGGACCCTGGCGACGGACGGGGACGTGCGTCTGGGCGGCAAGGATTTCGACGAGCGGTTGGTCCAGCACCTCGCCCGGCAGTTTCGCGAGGCGCATGGGGTTGATCCGCAGAGCGATCCGCGGGATGCGGCCCAACTGTGGCTCGACGCCCAGGAGATCAAGCATTCCCTCTCCGAACGCACCAAGACAACCGGCGTCTGCTTCCACGCCGGAATCCGCATGCGGACCGAGGTCAGCCGCGGCGAGTTCGAGGAGATGACCGCCGACCTGCTGGAGCGGACGGAGACGACCACCTCGCTGGTCATTCGCCAGGCGAGCCTACGGTGGGAGCAGATCGATCGCGTGCTTCTGGTCGGCGGGGCCACCCGCATGCCGATGGTCCGGCGCATGCTCCGCCAGTTGACCGGCCGGGATGCCGACTGCTCCCAGTCGCCGGACGAGGTAGTCGCCCATGGCGCTGCGCTGTATGCCCGGATATTGATGGATAAGGACCAACAAAAGGCGGCGTGCGAACTGGTCAATGTGAATTCCCACAGCCTGGGCGTTGTCGGGCTTCACCGCAAGACGCGTGAAAAGACCAATGTCGTTCTCATCCCCAAGAACACGCCGCTACCGGCCGCCGCCTCGCGCACGTTCCGAACGGCCCAGGCGGATCAACGGAGCGTCCGTGTGCCGGTGGTCGAGGGAGAGAGCGAGCGGCCGGAGGATTGCATTGCGCTGGGGGAGTGTGTCGTGCGCGACTTGCCCCCGGGATTGCCGGCGGGGGCCAGGCTTGTCGTCGAATACCGTTACGCCGCCAACGGGCGGATCTCCGTGGCTGCGCGCGTGCCGAGCGTTCGGTATTCCGCGTTTGTGGAAATCGAGCGCGATCAAGCGCCCGATCTGGAGGATTTGGCAGCCTGGCGAGAGAAGCTCCTCGGAAGGCCGCAAGCGAAGACGGCGCCGGATCGGCCGGCCGAGGCGGTCACGGTCGATCTCGGAAACCGGGAGCAGATCGTCAAGCAGCTCGACTCTCTGTATACCAAAATCGGAAAAGGCGCCTTGCGAGCCTCCGTGCCGGACGGTCTTGTTTCCAACCAGCAGATGGCGGTTGCCGCCGCCGCGGAGGTCTCCCAGGCACGCGCCGCTTTGGACCAGGCCAAGGAGGCGGCCCAGTCCACGCTCCACGACGCCGCCATGTTTCACCAGGGCGCCAAGATCGCGCAGGCGAAGGCCGCCTATGATGAGGCCAAGGTCCGCGCCGAGTTTGCCTGCCTAGTTCTTGGACGCGAGTGTGCCGACAGCAAGTTCGTCCCGCCGGGATTCGCCGGCCAGATGGACGAAATCCAACGTCTGCGGCAATATCTTGCCCGCATTGGCCGGGAAAGGGCCTGAATCCGGCGCGGAAAACCTTCTTAGAACGTGTCGATTTACCGGTCCGTAGCGGGAGTCTATTCCGCGCAATGTGCGGCCAGATTCCTCGAAGATCTAACCGCGCCAGCGGAGAGATCCGGTAACGAGGCCTCGGCATCCGTGTGTCTCGATCCGTGTGCGCTCCTTGTCCTCGCACACGGACAGAAACACAAGGACCTCACTGACTTGTCCCCTCCCAAAGGCTGTCGGCCCTCGGTCGACTCTCACATTGGTCTTTCCTTTCTCGAGACGTTGCTTCACAAAGCACGAGGCACGAAGCACGGATCCGTGGGACAACTTTTTCCGAAATCCCGTCTCCCAACCCAAGAATTTGCTTGAAATTGGGCCACCTCGTATTCTATACATACGTACATAAAGCCCTGCTCTGAACGCAGCCGCGTGAAAAGGCGGCTCGTCAAGAAGAAATCACCAACGGCCGACCAAACCACTCCCCCACGGCGAGGTCAAGCGATGTGCTCCCCAGTTGCCGCAAACAGGCCGCAAGATCCCGGAAGAAACCGCGCGCGAACCCTGCCTGGGACTGCGTGTGCAATCCAATTCTGCAACACCCCGCTGCCGAACGATGCCAACTTACGAAAATCGTCAAAGTTCCAACCCCTGATTCGCACCGGAGTTACAGCCAGACGTTCCGCCCGAAATTTTGCACCACCGACGAAGCGCGTTGCGAAATTACCGCCCGTTACGATTTCTCCAATTCATCCCTTATCTCTCATCCTTCATCCCGTTGCTTCGAAGTCCGTGCAACACACCGCGCGCCGGCCTCCACCCGCCACCGCGGAAACCGGAAAATCGCGAAGTTGTCTGCCAATACCCCGAACCGATGCAACACTTGTTCCAAAAGGGTGGATCCACTTACGTCACACGAGCCCTACGCAACCTGCTCGCAACCAACCACTTGCAGCGTCGCGCCTCGCCGTAACTCATGCAACACAAGCTCCAGGCTGTTGCGTGGACCACGACAAACACCGACGCCTCAGGGTGAGACGCGTACGCCGAAAAACCGGAGAATCGCGAAATTGTCCGCCAAGACTCGGTTCCTCTCTGGCTCTCGACTCTAGGCCCTCGACTTTCGACTCCCTTTGACTCCTCATCGAGGAGCCTGATGTTTGGCAATTCGATTTGCGACAGCCCCCTGCCGGAGCCGCCGGCAGGGGGTTCGTGGAAAGAGAACAGAGAACCAGACTGTGTGGACTTCCACCCTGGACCTCTCGACTCTCCGCTAGGTATGCCATCGCGCGTGCGGTCGAATTCCGGGACGCGCCGTCGTCCTCGCTCGGCGCGTTCTCAGCCGCCGAGCGCGGCGGCGGACGTTCTTGCCAGTTTCAGAGGCTTTCGCGCCGCGTTGGGAAAAGGACACGCGACCCCGTGGGACATTTGCCGATGCTCCTCGCCGCCGGTAAGATAAGTGGCCGGCTGCTACGCACGACCGGCTTCTGAACCTAATTCCTTCTTGTGTCGGAAAAGGGCTTTTGCCATGCGAGCGTCGAACCTGGTTGCATCGATCGTTCTTGGGATGTCCATTGCTGTGCTCTCCACAACAACGGCAGCGGAAGGGGCCGCGCCGGCGTCGGTTCCGGTCGGGGTGGCGAAAGTGGACATTACGCCGGATTACCCGGTGCGTCTGACCGGGTACGCCGGCCGAAAAGGCGAATCGCAAGGGGTGGCTCAGCGGATCTGGGCCAAGGCGCTGGCGATCGGCGGCGATGCGGGCCAGGGCGCGGCGGTGCTGGTGACCGTGGACAACTGCGGCGTGCCGGCCGCCGTCAAGGCGGAAGTGCTCCGCCGGCTGGCGCCGAAGACCGGGCTGACGGCCGAGCGGTTGATGCTCTGTTCGACGCATACGCATACCGGCCCTTGGCTGAAAGGTTACCTGCCCTGGCTCAGCGCCGACGAGCTCCCACCGGAGCACGTCAGGCACATCGAGCAGTACACGGAGCAACTGACCGGCTGGATCGAGCAGGTGGTGCTCGACGCGATGGCGGCGCGCAAGCCGTCCCGGCTCGCCTCGGCCCAGGGGACGGTCCGCTTCGCCGCCAACCGCCGCGTGCTCAAGGACGGCAAGTGGACCGGCTTCGGCGTCGCCCCGGAAGGCCCGGTGGACCACAGCCTGCCCTTGCTGCGGATTACCGACGCGAAAGGAAAACTGGCAGGGGTTCTCGTCAACTATGCGTGCCACTGCACGACCCTCGGCAGCGAGGACAACCAGATCCACGGCGACTGGGCCGGCTGTGCCCAACAGATGATCGAGGCGGACCAGGGCGGCGCGATCGCTCTGGTCTCGATCGGCTGCGGGGCCGACGCCAACCCCGAACCTCGGATCAAAATGGAGTACACGGAGCTTCACGGGCGGGAGGTGGCCGATGAGGTCAAGCGGCTGCTGGCCGGCGAGATGAAGACCGTCGAACCGGCGCTGACCGCGCGCCTGGTCGAAACCGAGCTGCCTTTCGACCGGTTGCCTTCGCGCGAAGAGCTCGAGCGGCGCGCCGAGGCCGGCCGCGCCGCCGGAGCGTCGTTTTACGCCGTGACGAGCGGACGGCTGGCCGCCTCGCTGCTCGGCCGGCTCGACGAGGGCAAACCGCTGCCGACCGCCCTGAAGTATCCGATTGCCGTCTGGGCATTCGGCGACGATCTCGCCATGGTCTTCCTGGCGGGCGAAGTTGTCGTCGATTACTCCCTCGCTCTGAAACGGCAGTTCGACGCTTCCAGGCTCTGGATTACCGCGTATGCGAATGACGTGCCCTGCTACATCGCGTCGCGGCGCATCCTCGCCGAGGGAGGTTACGAGGCGGATTCCTCCATGATTTTCTACGGCCAACCGACAAGGCTTTCGCCCGATGCCGAACCGCGGCTGTTGGACGCGGTCCGCTCGCTGGTGCCCGAAGGATTCCGCGCGGCGGAACACAAGTGACCTTGGAGCGGGCGGCGCGTCCGCGGGCGGTTCTTCCCTGGTCCTTTGAGGCCCTAACCAAGCCGGCCCGGGAGACCTTCGGTCGGCGGTTTCGGCGGGGTCGGAGACCCGCGCCGAGCGGTAGGTGCCCGAAGGATACCGCGCGGCGGAACACAAGTGACCTTGGAGCGGGCGGCGCGTCCGCGGGCGGTTCTTCCCCGATCCTTTGAGGCCCTAACCAAGCCGGCCCAGGAGACCTTCGGTCGGCGGTTTCGGCGGGGTCGGAGACCCGCGCCGAGCGGTTGAAGCAGGCCGGTTGCTTCTACGAAACCGTCTGCGGGGTGGTGGGCCGCTCGCGTGTTGGCTGCTGGCTGCTGGAGCGGCTCATCCACAGCACGATCGGCGAGGCGACGAACACCGAGCTGAACGTGCCGACGAGGATGCCTATCAGCAGGACAAAGGAAAAACCGTGGATCGTCTTGCCGCCGCCGATGTAGAGAATCACGATCGTGATGATCGTGGTCAAACCGGTGAGCAGCGTGCGGCTGAGCGTCTGGTTCACGCTGTCGTTGACCATCTGCATCGTCAGATAGGGGGCCTTGCCGCGGACCTCGCGGACACGGTCGAAGACGACGATCGTGTCGTTGAGCGAGTAGCCGATGATGGTCAGGAAGGCCGCCAGTTCCGTCAGGCCGATCTTGAAGGGGTCGACGAGCAGGAACCCAAGGAGGGGAGCCAGCCAGTAACTCAGCGCCAGCAGCCCGAGCGTAATCAAGACGTCGTGCACCAGGGCGACCACCGCGGCCAAGCCGTAGATAATCCGCTGGAACCGCACCCAGAGGTAGACGATGATGACGAGCACGCTCGCCAGCAAGGCATAGATTGCCAGCACGCGCGTGCTGCCCGCAACCTTTCCGCCGATCGTGCTTGCCGAGGGGAAGAACGGCGTGGTGTCGATCTTCTTTTCCATGGCGGCGAAGAGCCGGCCGGCTTCCTCGGGCGACAGCTTGATCTTGATCGTCCAGTCCTTGTACGCTGCCGAGTCGCCCTCTTCAAACCCCGGACGCGCCAGCTCGAAATCGGCCGACCATTTCGCTTCGTTCTCTTTCATGACCTCTTGGATCACATCCGCCAGGGCATCGTGCCCGATCGGATGGGTGAAGACCAGTTCGGCGGTCGTTCCGTCCGCAAAGCGGTCGGCGGCGGGGGCCGCGCTCTTGTCGGGCGGAGCGGCGGCAGGCGGTTCACCCGGCGAAGGCTTCTCGGCCGGCGCCGGCTGCCCGGTAGCCGCCAGTTC
>JABWBD010000441.1 GCA_013360685.1 Pirellulales bacterium | reverse complement strand
CAAGCAGTCCTTTCGCAGGGTGAGAATATGGCTACTCCCACGCTCTTTTCGGTCAGCTACGCGGGACTTTGGGGACAGCACCGGCTGGATCTCGTCTCGTTCCTCCACAAAGCGGGGCAACTGGGGTACCGGGCGGTCGAACTGATGGGCAAACGCCCGCACCTGTCCGTCCTGGACATCGGCGACCGGCAGATCGAGCAGCTTCGCGAGGCGGCGCGCGGCGCGGGCGTCGAAATCGCCACGATCGCCGGTTACACGAATTTCACGCTCGCGATGGGCACGGAGATCCCCGCCACCGAGATCCAGGTGGCCTACGTCCGCTGGCTGGCGCAGTTGGCGAAGAAGCTCGACGCGAAGATCATCCGGGTTTTTACCGGGTACACGACCGAGCCGGAAGCCTACGCGAAGGACTGGGACGCCTGTGTTCGGGCGGTCCGCGAGTGTGCCGACATGGCCGCCGAGTTCGGAGTGGTTCTCGGGGTGCAAAACCACCACGATGTCGGCGTTGGGGTGGACAGCTACATCGAGTTTCTCGATGAAGTGGGCCACCCGAACTGCCGGGCGATGTTCGACCCCTGGTCGCCGGCCCTGCACGGCACGGACCTGCGGACGGCGGCCCGCCGCCTGGCGCCGCGGATGGTCCAGACGACGCTGGCCGACTACGTGCGTTTGGCCCGCTACGCCTACCAGCCGGGGTTGGTGAACTACGAGCGCCTGGACGACGCCGTTCGCGCCGTGCCGCTGGGCCAGGGTTTCCTGGACCTGGATGGTTTTTTTGCCGGGCTCAAGGAAGGCGGTTTCGACGGCTACGTGGCCTATGAGATGTGTTCGCCGCTGCGGGGCGGCGGGAGTGAAGAGAACCTCGACCGAACGGCGCGAGCAAGCCTGGAGAGGATCCGGCAACTGGTCGGTTGAAATCCGCCGTTTTCCGCGGAGAGGCCGCCCGCCGGACTGACTGAAACTACCGAGGACGCACGATGTTGCCCGAAAATCTCACGGACCTGTTGAATACCTATCGCGACGGCCTATTGAACGACACGGTGCCGTTCTGGACCGAACATGCCATCGATCAGGAGTACGGCGGATACTTCAGCGCGTTGGACCGCGACGGGACAGTACTCCAGACGGACAAGTCGGTCTGGATCCAGGGGCGTTTCGCCTGGCTGTTGGCCACGCTCTACAGCACGGTCGAGCCGAAGCCCGAGTGGCTGGAGCTGGCCCGGCACGGGATCGACTTCCTCAACGCGCATTGTTTCGACAGCGACGGCCGGATGTTCTTCTGGGTAACGCGCGACGGCAAACCGCTCCGCAAGCGCCGCTACTTGTTTTCCGAGTGTTTCGCGATCATGGCCTTGTCGGCCTACGGCATCGCCGCACAGGATCCCCAGGCGAAGCAGCAAGCGCTGGAACTGTTCCGGCTCGTCCTCCACTACCACGCGACCCCGGGGCTATTGCCTCCGAAAGTCATGCCGGAAACACGGCAGTCGAAAGCGATGGTCATGCCGATGATCCTCATGATGGTCGCACAGGAACTTCGCAAGGCCGTCGACGACCCGATCACGGCCCAGGTGATCGACCACTCCATGGCGGAGATCGAACGCGACTTCCTCAAGCCGGAACTCCGTTGCCTGCTGGAGACGGTCGGGGCTCGCGGCGAGCTGATCGACACGTTCGAGGGGCGGGTGGTCTGTCCGGGCCATGCGATCGAGACCGCCTGGTTCATCCTCGAAGAGGCCCGGCAGAGGCAGCGCCACGAGCGGCTGATGTGGCTGGGGGCCACAATCCTCGACTGGTCGATGGAACGCGGCTGGGACGAAGAGCACGGCGGGCTGTTCTACTACCGCGACGCGCGCGGCTTGCCGTCCGCCGAGTACTGGCACGACATGAAATTCTGGTGGCCGCACAACGAGGCGATCATCGCCACGCTCTTGGCGTGGCAGCTTACCGGCGACCGCAAGTACGCGCGCTGGCACCAGATGGTTCACGACTGGTCGTACGCCCACTTTCCCGACCCGGTCTTCGGCGAATGGTATGGCTATCTCCACCGCGACGGCACGCTTTCCACCCGCCTGAAAGGCAACATGTGGAAAGGCCCCTACCACCTGCCGCGAATGCAGTGGTATTGCTGGCAGCGGCTCGAGGAGGCGCTCCGCGGCGGCCAGGCAGTCCCCGGCCCCCGAAAGCCCGGCTATCACATTCCAGAGAGTTAATGCGGGGAACCGAGGGACCGAGTATAATGGAGTGGGAGGACAGTCATGAGCATCGAGACACTGCGAGAGCTGGTCGACGAACAGGCGCAACTCTGGTTGCTGAGCCTCGGGCAATATCACCAGATGATCGCGATCGGCGCGTTGCCCGAAGGTGAGCCGTACGAGTTGCTCCAAGGGCATCTGGTCCGCAAGAACCGCAGCGCAAGGGGGGAGGATCCTGTGACGGTTGGACATGAGCATGCGGCGGTGGTACGGCGACTTGCGAAACACAACGTGCAGTTTGAACCGCTGGGCTGCTTCCTTCAGACGCAGCAACCGATTACTCTGCCTCCCTTCAACGAACCCGAACCCGACGGCGCCATCCTCATCGGCAAGGAGGAGGATTATGACCAGCGGCATCCCAACGCGGACGATGTCTTGTGCGTCATGGAGGTAGCCGATGCGTCGCTGCACCGCGACCGGACCATCAAGCAGCAGATCTACGCCGACAGCGGTCTGCCTCAGTACATCATCCTGAACCTGCCGGATCGCTGTGCCGAGGTGTACACGCAACCCCTGCCCGGCAAGGCACGCTATGGGTGCCTGGCCACGCTTTCGCAAGACCAGGTGTTGATCCTGCCGGCGCCCGGCCAGAGGCAACTCCGTGTACCGGTCGGCCATTTGCTGCCAGGCGAATCCGGATGATCGCGGCCCGTCCAGTCACTGCATGGGCATGGCGCCGAAGGGCATCATGAAGTGAAAGCCGCCGTGGCCGCAGCGGTTCTCCAGCGTGCGGAGGATTTGCTGGCACCGTGCTGGGCCGTCGTTCGGCCCCGAGATGAAGAGCGGTTTGCCGTCTTTGCCGAACTCAAAATCCTCCGTGGAGGCGTCGGCTTCGATATCGCCGAAGATCAGTCTGGCCACGCGATAATCGGGATGCGGCGAGATCCCCAGGTCCAGGGCATACTGGACGGCCCCTTCCACCAGCTTCCGAGCGCTTGCCGGCTCCAGAGGGACCAGCGTGTCCCTGGCGGCGAGCTTGTCGTACATACCCTCCTGGTAGCGAAGCCGCGGGACGACATTTGCGAAGGCGTTTTTCACGCCCATGCAGTATCGGTCCACCAGAAACGCGCCGAAGGCCACTTGTCCGCCGGGCAGTTGACGGCTGACGAGCACCTGGCCCATGCCCTGGCTCCAGAGGGTGTCGGTGGTGAAGCAGTGCAGGAAGGGGGCCGCCGCCGCCTGTTTGAGCTTTGCCGGGAGCCCGCCCTCGTTGCGTCGGGCCAACTGCCGCCGCTCGGACTTCTGCTTCGCCTTGCGTTTTTCCAGCTTCTTCTGCCGCTTCTGTGGATTGATCGCCATGTTCACTCCTCCTTGCTGTGGGGACCCGTCGCCGGCAGCGGGCGCATTGAGAATGGTTTACTGTATTCTATACGCCCTCACCGGATAGATGGTATCTGGATCGGTTTCTTCGTCAAGAGCGTCTCACCCCCCCGCCAGCCAGGCGATCAGCAGGCTGGTCCCGTTCAGCGCGACGTGCAGCGCCACCGGCGCCGTGATCCGGTGCGTGCGGAAGTAGAGCAAGCCGAGTGCGACGGCGAAGAAGACCAGCGTGATGGGGTCCGGCGCGAAGAAGTCGCTGAGGAAATAGTGCAGCACGGCCTGCAGGAAGTAGATCGGCGGAGCGATCGCGAAGAACGTCGTCAGTCCGAGACCGATGTCGGGAAGGATTCTCTGCGGCTGGAGCCCGAGATCCGCCAGGGTGGCCCCCGAGCGCAGACGCAGCAAAGCGACGCCCAGCCCGAGCACCACCAGGTTCCAAACGGCCACCTGGCTCAGCATGTCGATCACTCTTGCCGGATCGAGTTTCGGTTGGACAGTCCGGAAATGGAGAGAAGCGAAAAGCACCGCCGTCACAAGAATGGGCATTGCGCCGTAGATCTTCCGCCGCAGGCCGCGATGACGAAGGCCGTGGCGCTCGATCCGTTCGAGCCAGCCCTGCAAGACCAGCCGGAAAAGAAACTCCTCGACCACGGGCGCGACCACCACCACGACGAAGACGCAGAACAGGAGCGTCGCCGTGCCGGGACCGCTCGCCAACAGATCGAGCACGGGATGGGAAACGCCCAGTTCCTCGGGCCGCGCTTTCACATCCGGTGCGGTGCGCCCGGGCTCCAACCCGGCGAGGCCAAGCGCCAGTCCGGCCAGCGGGGGAATGAGATAGACGAGAAGAATCGCAGCGACATCGCCGAACCGCCACGGGACCGGGCGGCGGGGTTCGTACGGGAAGGGCGCTTCGCCGCGGACCAGCAGCAACGCGACCCTGACCCACGCGGCGACGCACGCGACGATGCCCGCGAGGACCAGGGCGCTGATCCAGGCTGCGTTTTGCGGCAGTGCGATTTCGTTCATGGAAACGTCCGGCAGGGATGCATTCGGCTAGACCTTCTGCAACAACCGTACCGCCGCAAGGATATAGACCATGCCGGAATAGACGGTCAGGGCCACTGCGGCCCAAAGCGAGGCGACGAAGACCGCCCACACCCAAGCCGGCGCCGGCAGGGAGGGCCCCGGGTAGTCGAGGTAGAACAGTCCGGCCCCCGCCGCGATGCACTGCAGGAGCATCTTCAACTTGCCCGACATCTTCGCCGAAAAATCTCCGCCGCGGTCTTCGATAAAACTCCGCAGCGCCGTGACGAGCAGCTCGCGCCCGACGATCACCACGACCATCCATGCCCTCAACCCCAGTGGAACCTGCAGCATCTCGGGAACGGCCACAAGGAAGATGAACGTGCCGCAGATGATCACCTTGTCGGCAAAGGGATCGAGGATCCGCCCCAGAGTCGTCACCATGCCGTAACGGCGGGCGTAGTAGCCATCGAGCCAATCCGTGCTGGCCGCGATGATGAACAGCACCATGGCCACGAGGTAGAACTCCATGGCCATCATGCCGAACAGCACCACGGCCAGGACCAGCCGCAGTCCCGTCAACTGGTTGGGCAGGTTTAACGCAGACATACGTACCGACTCGTGGCGTTCAACGCTCATGGAAAGAGATTTCCCTTACTATGGACCGCCGGCCTATCGCGGCGCTCCCGTCGCCGCTGCAATCAAATCATAGTCCCTGGCGTCCACCACCTCACAGGGCACGATCTGACCCGGCGAGAGGTTCTCGCCGGTGACATACACCACACCATCAATTTCGGGGGCATCGGCATACGTCCTGCCGACAAAGGCGTTTTCTTCCCCGGGGATATCACGGTCGATCAAGACCTCCCACGGCCGGCCCACCTGGGCGCGATTCCAGGCAAACGCAATCTCCTGTTGGGCAGCCAAGATACGATTACGCCGCTCCTGCCGGACCTGCTCGGGGATCTGCCCGTCCAGCTTCGCCGAAGGCGTGTCGGGCTCAAAGGAGTATGCGAAGACCCCCAAACGTTCAAATCGCCGTCGGACGACAAAATCCAGCATCTCCTGAAACTGCTCCTCGCTCTCGCCGGGAAAACCGGTGATCATCGTCGTCCGAAGCACTAGTCCCGGGATTTGATGGCGGAGCCTGTCGAGAAGATGCTCGGTTTCTGCCCGTGTCACCCGGCGGGCCATCCGCTTGAGCACGCGCTCATTCACGTGCTGCAACGGCAGGTCGAGATAGGGGAGGATCCTGTCCGAGGACGCAATGCGGTCGACCAGTTCGTCCGTGAAATGCATCGGGTAGAGGTACATCAACCGGATCCATTCGATCCCCGGCACCGCTTCCAATCGCCCCAGTAGTTCGGCCAACCGTGGGCGTCCGTCGGTATCCATGCCGTAGTACGTCGTGTCCTGGGCCACGCGCACGGTGATGGTGGCGACCGACTGGCCGGCGGCAAAAGTCAGTCCGCGCGTGACGCCGAATTCGCCGGGCAGGAAGTCGCCGGCGTCGGGCCGGGCGTAATTGACCCCGGGGTAGCCGTCGATGATGTAGTTCAGGGTCTGCGCCGCGGTGTTGCCGGTGCGGTGCACCGTGAACACGGCGTTGGTGGCGCTGGCCGTGCCGTCGCTGCCCTCGGTGTAGCCCGCGGCGCCGTTGATGAGGGAGAAGGTGGCGTTGGCGGTGGAAATCGCGACGTCGCTGGCGCGGATGCGGCTGCCGGCGACGCCGCTGCCGTCGATGAAGGTGCCGCCCGAGGGGCCGGACAGGCTGACGGTGAAGCTCTCGTCGCCCTCGTAGGTGCCGTCGTCGGCCACCTGCAGGGTGACGAAGGCCAGCGACTCGCCGGCGCTGAAGGTGAGGATGCCGCGGGTCAAACCCACTCGAACGCGCCTTTGCGGTAGGCCC